>JBCCLR010000001.1:0-60925 GCA_039026755.1 Pseudomonadota bacterium
CTCAGCGGCCTTGTGCGGCGTATCGATAAGTCAATCAGCGCGTCAAACATTGGCGTGCCCGATGAGCTTAATGCATTTTTGGCAGCACAAGAATAAAGGCGAAGCGCATGACGACGAGCGATTTAACAGGCAAAAAGGCCCTGGTGACTGGTGCAAGCGGCGATATCGGTGCTGCAATTGCAGTTTTGCTGGATCAATTAGGCGCTAGCGTTGCGCTGTCAGGCACGCGTGAGGACAAGCTTGCCGAGGTGGCTCAAGGCCTCAACAATGCGCCCGCTATCTTGCCGTGTAATTTGTCTGACCGAGAGGCCGTTGCAGCGCTTCCTGGGCAAGCGGCTGACGCATTGGGCGGGCTTGATATTCTAGTGAATAATGCGGGCCTGACGCGAGATAATCTGGCAATGCGGATGAAGCCGGACGATTGGGATACCGTGATCGAGGTGAACTTGACCGCTGGCTTTCGCCTCGCCCAAGCCTGCTTGCGCGGTATGATGAAGCAGCGCTTTGGCCGCATCATCAACATTTCATCCGTGGTCGGATCGGTCGGCAACCCAGGCCAGACCAATTATGTCGCCTCAAAAGCGGGCATGACCGGCTGGACCAAATCGCTCGCTGCAGAAGTCGCAAGCCGAAATATCACTGTCAACTGTATCGCGCCTGGGTTCATCAAGACCGCGATGACAGATGCGCTTAGCGATGAGCAAAAAGCGGCGCTAAACGCGCAAATCCCAGCTGGGCGGATGGGAACGGCAGAAGATGTCGCTGCTTGCGCGGCGTTCTTGGCGAGCGATGGTGCAGCCTATGTCACCGGTCAAACCCTGCACGTGAATGGTGGAATGGCGATGCTTTAAGTTTTAGTTCAAATCCCAACAGATTTACGCTTTTGGCTTGATTGAACATGCGTCAATAGGGTAGGCGCAGGAGAAATTAAAAGATCGCGCGGCATAAACGCCCGCACTTCCAGTGCAAATAAGAGGAAAACGCCCATGAGTGACGTTGAAGCAAAGGTCAAAAAGATTGTCGTTGAGCATCTTGGCGTTGACGAAGCAAAAGTCTCCGATGACGCAAGCTTTATTGACGATCTGGGGGCCGACAGCTTGGACACTGTCGAGCTGGTGATGGCCTTTGAAGAAGAATTTGGTGTCGAAATTCCCGATGATGCGGCGGAAAACATCGTGACCGTGCGCGATGCGGTAAAATTCATCACGGATAATAGCGACGCGTAAAAAAATTGCGCTTGCCGCATGGGTGCGGCTCTAAAGCGTATATAAAGGCCGAACCTTAAGGCCGATTGTTTAAACGCAACAATTGGGACGACCCATCATGCGCCGTGTTGTTGTCACTGGTCTTGGCCTTGTAACACCGCTTGCGGGTAACGTTAAAGCAACGTGGTCTCGGCTGCTTGCAGGGCAAAGCGGCGCGGGACACATCAGCTATTTCGATACCGAAGGCTTTGCCACGACCATCGCCTGCCAGGTGCCAACGGATGAGGCAGACGCTGATCGCTTTGATGCAGAGGCTTATCTGCCTGCAAAAGAAATCCGCAAGATCGACCCCTTCATCGTTTATGGCATCGCAGCAGCGGATCAGGCGATTGAAGAGGCCGGCCTGGATACCCTAAATGATGAAGCTAAGCTGCGTGCTGGCGTTCTCATCGGTTCTGGGATTGGCGGATTGCCGGGCATTGAGGCAGCCTCTATCAACCTCCATGAGCGTGGCCCACGCCGGGTGAGCCCTCACTTCGTGCATGGCCGGCTCATCAATCTTATTTCCGGTCAGGTGTCCATTCGACACGGGCTTAAAGGCCCTAATCATTCAGTCGTAACCGCCTGTTCAACCGGCGCGCATGCGATTGGCGATGCCGCGCGGCTCATTGCCTACGATGATGCGGATATCATGGTGGCAGGTGGCTCAGAAGCCACGATTTGCCCACTCGGCATCGCCGGGTTTAATCAGGCGAAAGCACTGTCAACGCGCTATAATGATGCCCCTGAAAAGGCCAGCCGTCCGTATGACGAAGGCCGCGACGGCTTTGTGATGGGTGAAGGTGCCGGTATTGTTGTGCTTGAAGAATATGAGCACGCCAAAGCACGCGGCGCGACCATCTACGGTGAAATCATCGGCTATGGTCTGTCCGGCGACGCCTATCATGTGACGGCACCTGCACCAGACGGTGATGGCGGATACCGCGCCATGCAAATGGCGCTCAAGCGCGCTGGCATTGCGGTTGACGATATTGACTATATCAACGCGCACGGCACATCGACACCGCTTGGTGACGAGATTGAGCTAAACGCCGTACGCAAGCTGCTAGGCAGTGCGATGGACACGGCATCGATGTCATCAACCAAGTCTGCCATCGGCCATTTGCTCGGTGCCGCCGGTGCTGCTGAAGCGATATTCTGCATTTTAGCAATGCGCGATAATGTGGCGCCGCCAACGCTAAATCTCGAAAACCCGTCAGAGAGCTGCGCCGGTGTTGATTTGGTCCCACACACCGCCAAAGAGCGCGATGTTAACGTGGTGCTCTCCAATAGCTTTGGATTTGGCGGTACCAACGCCACATTAATTTTTAAGGCGCTGTGAGCACGGCGGACCCCGTTTCGCCGCTGAAAGGCAGGAATACCGTCCTGCTTATCATCCTCGCGGTGGTTTCTATCGCGGCCATTATTGGCGCAAATATCCTCGGTAAATGGCGTGCTTTTTCAAGTCGGCCCGGCCCGCTGGCCGAGGTCAGCTCGGTTGTTATCAAGCGCGGCCAGTCAGTCAGAGCAATCGCCGAGCAACTGGAAGCAGCGAAGATTATCGCGGACGCCGATACATTCCGGTTCGGTGCACGCTTCTTTTCGGGCTCAGCACCAATCAAGGCTGGCGAATTTTCAGTGCCTGCGGGCGCCACCATGGCTGAGGTTATGGCTGTGCTGCAGTCAGCCAATGCCGTGCAATACCGGCTCCTCATTCGCGAAGGCATCACCGTCGCGCAAGCTTTGAAATCCGTTACAGGCTACAAACGCTTGTCTGGTGTTATTGCAGGTGACTACCCAGAAGGCAGTCTGCTGCCGGATACATATTTTTATGTGCGCGGCGAAGCGCGCGATGCGGTTTTGCAGCGCATGCGCGACGCCATGGATGAGGAACTCGACGCCGCGTGGCGCGCGCGCAGGGATGCAGATCAGTTGAAGTCTCCTGAAGAGCTATTGGTTATGGCCTCGATTATTGAAAAAGAGACGGGCCGCGATGAAGAGATGAAGATGGTGTCTGGCGTGTTCCACAACCGCCTGCGCAAGGGCATGAAGCTGCAATCGGATCCCACAGTCATCTATGGAATTTCACAAGGGCCCCTGGGCCGTTCTCTCAAGCGCAAGGATGTGCGCACGCCGACGCCATACAATACCTACACAATCAAAGGGCTGCCACCAGGCCCCATTGCGCTACCGAGCCGTGAAGCACTGATCGCTGCCGGTCAGCCTGCAAAAACCGATGCCTTATTCTTTGTTGTTGATGGCAGTGGCGGCCATGTCTTTGCTGCGACCTATGCCGAGCACAAGGCCAATATCCGTAAATGGCGCCAGAAGGTGCGGGCGAGGCGAAACAAATGACGCAAGACGTGCCCAATCTGCTGGCGAAGCGTCAGCCGCTCTTATTTGTGCTGTCGTCCCCTTCCGGCGCTGGCAAATCGACACTATCGCGTATGCTGCTGGAGACGCAGAAAGACATACAATTGTCGGTCAGTGCGACAACCCGCCAGCCGCGATCCGGCGAAGTGGACGGCCAGCACTACCATTTTCTCGATAAAGACCGGTTTGAAGCGGGTTTAAAAGAAGATGCTTTCCTCGAATATGCGCAGGTTCACGGCAATCTCTACGGTACTCTAAAATCGGAAGTGGACACCATTTTCAAGCGGGGCAAAGACGTGCTGTTTGATATCGACTGGCAAGGCACGCAGCAAATCCGAGGTCAAAGCGCTGGATCACTGGTGAGTATATTCATTTTGCCACCCAGTTTGGCCGAACTTGAGCGGCGTTTGCGTAGCCGCGCGCAAGACAGTGACGCAGTTGTGGATCGCCGCATGGCCAAAGCCCGTGATGAGATCAGCCATTGGGCGGAATATGACTATGTGCTGATGAATGATGATTTAGACGTGTGTTTTGCGGAAGTGTGCACGATCTTGGATGCTGAGCGCAAACGCGCCGAACGACGCCCAGGCCTCAAAGACGTCGTTCGGAGCCTCATGCATTCATCTGGCGAAATGCCTGGGCAAGTTTAACATAGCCATCAACCGGCACAGCATCGGCGCGCAGCGTTTCATCGAGCTGAGCGGCACGGCACAAAGCCATTTCATCGACGTTGAGCGTTTTAAGCGACTGGCGCAACATTTTGCGGCGCTGACCAAAGGCCGCGGCGGTAATTGCGGAAAGTTGGTTTGGCAAAACACCGGACGGTGCCGCCTTGGGTATAATTTGAACGAGTGTGCTGATGACTTTTGGGGGCGGCGTAAAGGCGCGCGGCGGAATATCAAATACCGCCCGGGCGCTGCTGCGCCATTGGCTTAAGACAGACAGGCGCCCATAGGCCTTGCTGCCAGGTGCAGCGGTGATGCGTTGGGCCACTTCCTTTTGAAACAATAAAGTCAAACTGGCCCATTGCGGTGGCCATTGACCAACTTCAAGCCAATGGGAAAGCAAGACCGTCGCCACATTATAGGGCAGGTTTGCTACGATTTTTAACTGCTTGTCATTCGGCAACGGCGCAACGAGCGCATCGTCATTGACAACTGTGAGCCGGCTTGGATGCGCATTAGACACATCGCCAAGCGCCGCAATACAACGCGCGTCTTTCTCAATAGCATAGACATGCTTGGCATTCTCCAGCAACGCACGGGTGAGGCCGCCTGGTCCGGGGCCAATTTCGAGCACTGTAAAGCTTTCAAGCGGCGCTGCCGCCCTGGCGATTTTACGCGTTAGGTTCAGATCAAGCAGGAAGTTTTGGCCGAGAGATTTTTGCGCAGAAAGGCCGTATGTCTTGATCACCTCGCGCAGCGGCGGCAGGGCCTCAGCCATCATGATTTTGCATTGCGCGTCGCTCGGCTATGCTGGCAGCCAGATTAATCGCAGCCAGCATAGACTGTGCATCCGCCTTGCCTTGGCCCGCAATATCAAACGCTGTGCCATGATCCGGCGATGTGCGCACAATTGGCAGCCCCAGTGTTACATTCACACCATCATAAAAATGCAGCGTTTTAAACGGTACAAGGCCTTGATCGTGATACATCGCCAGCACCGCGTCATAGCGCCCACGCGCTTCGGCGTGAAACAGACTGTCAGCGGGGTAGGGGCCGGTAATATCAATACCGCGCGCGCGAAGCATTGCAATTGCCGGTTCAATGGTCTCGATTTCCTCGCGGCCAATTGCGCCATGTTCCCCAGCATGCGGGTTCAGTCCGCACACCGCCAAACGCGGTTTCTTGATATCAAAATCAGCGCGCAGCGCCGCATGTGTCGTGGCGGCGCGCGCTACAATGAGCTCTTTGGTCACGTGCCTGGGCACGTCCGCGAGAGCGGTGTGGATTGTCACAGGCACCACACGTAAAGAGGGTCCAGCAAGCATCATCACAGTTTCCAGGCGCGCTGTTTTGCACAGATCGGCAAGAAACTCAGTTTGGCCAGGCGCTTCAAAGCCCGCTTCATAGAGCTGCTGTTTGGCAACCGGCGCCGTAACCATACCTGACGCTTTACCCTCACTGCACAACTTGGCGGCGGTTTCGAGCGCGGCGATGACGGCTGGCGCGTTTGCAGCACTCGGCTGGCCTGATACCGCAGCATGCGCAAGTGGCTGATCCAGGATCGGTAACGCATCTGCAAATATTTCGGGGGCTTGCGCAATGTCGGTGACGCATTCTAACGGTGCACCTGTAATTGTGGCTGGGTCTGCGATGTAAGCGAACGCTCGCGAGGCCTTCGCCCGCATTTCGCGCCACGCGGCGCTCACAATTTCGGGGCCAATCCCGGCTGGGTCGCCCATTGAAATTACCAGCGGCGCGCTTTTTCCTGGCCCGTTACTTGTATTCAACAATTGCATCGCGGCGCAGATCGCGCAAATAGCGCCGCGCCATCATCGACAGTCGGCGTTGGTTGAGCTGATTTTCAATTGCTGCCGGCGTTGGTGTTTGCACAACCGGTTCTTCCAAATTGCAAACGATAAACACGCGGTAGCCGCCAGGAAAGCGTATTGCCTCAGTCGTTTGCCCAGCCTCCATTGGCCGTAACGCGCTTTGCAACGGGGGCGGCAAATCACGCAGCCGCAGACTCCCAAGGTTATTGCCTTCTGCTGCTTCAAAACGCGCTTTTAGCGTATCGATATCACTGCAAGAGCCGCCGGCCCGCGATGCGCCTTCGGCAAGCCGTTGTGCGCGATCTAGATCGGCCATGATGGGGTTTTCCGCGAGTGGCCAGGCGAGCGAGGCCAGCTCATACTGCGTGTCAAGTGGGTCAACGCTCAGGATACGGCGGCGGTCTTTTAAAACGATGATGTAATAGCCGCTTGGTGCTTTGATGGGGTTGGTCATTTGCCCAATCTGCATATTCGGCACCAAGTCACGAATGGTGCGCGACAGCTGATCGCCCATCACCCAGCCAAGATCGCCGCCGACTGCAGCGGTCGGCGCTTCAGAAAATTGCCGGGCAAAGGCATCAAACCGGCCGCCTTGGCGAACCCGCTCAACGATTTGCTGCGCGGTAAATTGCACATCCACTTCATTTTGCGGCGTCGCGTTCAAGAAGATCTCCGCCACATTATATTCAAATTGACCTTTGGATGCCTCAAGGCGCTCGATAGCTTCTTCGATCTCTTCATCGCCAATAGAAATCTGAGGCTCAAGCCGGCGCTGAATAACCTGGCTCCATGCGATTTCCGCGCGAATTTGCTCTTCAAGCGCCCGGCGCGATGTGCCGCTATTTTTCAAATAACTCTCAAACTGCGACGGCTCTTGATTGAAGTTTCCAGCAACAGAAGAGAACGCACGCTCCACAATGTCTGATGTGACCTCTATTTCATTCTCTTGCGCCGCTTGCATTTGCAGCTTCTCGTCGACAAGCGTGGTGAGAATTTGTTGGCGCAGCTGCTGCAGCTCTGCTTCCGACAATTCAGTGCCGGTTGAGGCTAAAACCAGAGTCAGGCGGCGGGAAACATCATAGTCAGAAATCACGTCTTCATTGACGATTGCGACTGCACGCTGCACTTGTTCCGTGAATTGGGCTGCTGCTTGATTTGCCACAGGTCCTAAAAATAGTACTGCTAATACAATACCATATAGGAATTCTTTAACATTAACTATGACGACGAGCCTGCCCATATCCACTTTTTGCTAGCGAGGTTCCGCAATACGCCCTCTGCGTCCTCTCGCTCTAACTTCTGCTCTTTTGCGCCTTTATTATGGCATTCGTTCGCCTTAGCCAAGGTTTCTCAGAACAATGCGAAAGGTGACAGCCGTACCAGGTTGCACGTCGCGATCTTGCGTGAAGTTTCTACGGTAGTTTAGTTGAAACTCCAAGCACTCATCGGTGTAAATGAGACTTGCGCGAGTATTCACCGCATCACGCCCAACCGTCAAATCCTGCACGGTGCTTGCGGTCAGTTGCCAATTCTCGTTCAGCCGGAAACGCGACGCCAGGCGCAGTTCTTCCCGATCACTTGGCAGTGTCGGGCCAGGGTTTCGGCCAAGGCGATCATATCCGGCCGTAACGGAAATTCGATTGTTGCCAACTGTGGCGGCGATTTCGTTGCGGCGGACAGCAAAGTTGCTGTTGTCGAGACGCAATCGGTTGCGCAGCGTGAACCAGTCACTGATGCGAATACTAAAGCGCCCAACAAAGTCTGAAAAATCGCCTTCCAGTCCGGTTCCTTGCGGATAAACCACCTCATCACCAGAGAACCGATAGCTTTGTGCCCACATGGTATCGAGCTCAATTTTTTCCATAAGCAGCCGCCAGGTTGCACCATATGTGATGCGCGTGCCGCCGTCCCAGACGTCATCGCCGGGGATCCGGTCATTGAGGAAAATATTACCATCATCGAGATCAAACGAGCGGCCATCTTCATTGGAGATGACGCCTGCTTTGCTATCCGACGTGCCTGCAACCACAAGCACACGCGGCTCGAGCATCTGCGTGAAGCTGCCCAGCGAGTTGACCAATGGCAACCGCATATCCAGTGAAATGCGTCCCAATGCCCGCGTCTGTGAGCCGTTTTCGACTTGAAAAACGGCATCATCGGGTCGATCAGCATCACTTACATTGTAGTAATCGCCTCGGCCCATTACCGTTGTTGTAGTGAGCAGGCCATTGGTAAAATTAAGTGGCAAACGCAGGCCGCCTGCAATCCGCGCACGGCGCGTATCTTGACCGCTAAAGCGCGTTACCGAAACCGTATCCGCTTCGGCAAACGCGCGCAGATTATAGGCCAGCGGGTCGCTCTCGTACGTGTAGCTCAGGCTGGGTAAAGCTTGCGGGACCAGTCCCGTTTCATCTTCCACACGCAGCCCTTGAAAGCCAACAAGGCGCGCGTTGATGTAGTGGTTATCAAAAAATCCCTCGAGCTGATAAAAGTTCACAAGGGTATCTTCATCGGTCCAGTCATAGCGCGTTAAGTATGTGTCATCACTGGCAAATTTGAGCTGATAGCTAGAGCGCCAGTGGTTACCATGAATGAACTGACCGGTGCTAAACAGATGGCCGCGCAACTCATCGCGCCCGGTTTCCTGGTTCAATTCATCGCGTTCTGGCACGTATGTAACGCTGCCTTCCGCAGCGATTGAGCCGAAGGCAAATTGCTTGCGATATTCGGTGCCGAGCACGGCGCGTTCGCGCGTCGTGATGATGGGCGTAAGTGTAAGGTCTTGGGTTGAATCAATATCGATGAAATAGGGGAGTTCAAAAATCAGCCCCAATTCTGGCCGCTGCCGCGCTTCCGGCAGCAGAAAGCCTGACCCCTTCGCCTGCGCCGGGTCCGGGTGCGATAGGTACGGCACATAAAATACCGGAACACCGAGCAACTCAAGATAAGCATTGCGGTAATACAGCCGTTTTTTGTCAAGGTCGTGCACGACCTTGATGGACTTGATCTGCCATAGAGGCTCATCGCCTTCTTCACAGATTTCACACGGCGAATAGACGGCGCGGTTGAATGTGGTCTGGTTGCCGCGCCGCTCGCCTTTTAGAGCGGCAACGCGGGAATTATCAGCGAGCAACAGCTCGACATTTTCAATGAAGCCGTCACGAAGTTCATCCGTGATCTCAAGCGTATCAGATTCTAAGACATTGCCTTCGGCATCGAGGATACGCACGCGCCCGCGCGCGACAACAATTCCGGTGTTTTGGTCATATTCAATGGTATCCGCGTTCAAGCGATAAACGCCGCGCACCACGCTGACATTGCCGGAAGCAATGACCAACTTGGCTTGTGTGTCGAAACTCAGCTGTTTTGCCGACAATTCAATCACTTCATTAGCGAGCGGCGGATCATTGAGAAATTCAGCGCGTGCGGGAGGAGCGGGCGGACCAGCCGTCTGCGCCCACGTTGCAGAGGAATGCAGCACGAATACTGCGCCCAATAGGGCGGCCATAGGAGTTATAATTGACATGTAATTCTGCCCCGATTGAGCGACACAATCGCGAATTTTCGGCACAGATTATTGGTCCCTTAAAACGACGGCGCGCAGGCATATGGGTCTGACTTGCCGCCGCCCGGATTACCCGTTAGGTACACAGTTGATTGCGCTGTTGCAATGCGTGTGATTGTGCTGCCGCGCACTGTGCCACATGCGCTTATTTTTCAGAGGTATGCTCTATGCAAATCAGTTTCTCGCCCATTAACTTGCCCAAAACAGGGGTTGTCGTTTTGTTTGCGCGCGCGTCTGCGACGCTTGGTGAAATGGGTGAAAGCGCAGATAAGGCGCTTGATGGTGCGTTGACGAGGCTGATCAAAATTGGCCGCTTCCGCGGGGAAAAAGGCCAATTTGCCGAGTTGGCAGCGCCGAACCTAGGGCGCACAACCCGGATCTTATTGGCCGGCATTGGCAAGCCGGCTGATTTGACTTTGAATCATGTGGAGCAGCTTGGTGGGCGTGTCATGGCCCGTTTGCTCACAAGTGGTGAGAAATCAATCTCAGTCGTTGTTGATGAATTTGACGACTGTCCACTCAAAGCATCAGAAATTGGCGCTCATGTGGCAATTGGGGCACGCCTGCGCAGCTATCGGTTTGACAAATACCGGACAACGCTCAAGGACGATGCAAAACCCTCACTTGAACGCTTAACCGTTCTCAGCCGGTCCGCGGGCCGGGCTGACACGCTGTATCGATCGCAAGCCGACGTCATAGAAGGCGTCAATTTTACGCGTGACTTGGTCAGCGAACCAGCGAACACGCTCACGCCGGTAGAATTTGCAGATCGGCTTAAAATGCTTGGCGATTTGGGTGTCGACGTCACCATCTTGACCCCCGAACAGATGCTTGAGATGGGTATGGGCGCACTGATGGGCGTGGCGCAGGGCAGCAGCAACCCACCGCGCCTCGTAGCGATGGAGTGGCGCGGGGCAGGAACGTCGAAAAACAGCAAACCTGTGTGCTTTGTCGGTAAGGGTGTGACCTTCGATACCGGCGGCATCTCGCTTAAACCGCCCGGCGGCATGGAAGACATGAAATGGGATATGGGCGGGGCTGGCATTGTCTCGGGCACGATGCTGGCGCTGGCGAAACGTAAGGCTGCGGCGCATGTTGTTGGCATTGTCGGTCTTGTTGAAAACATGCCATCCGGCAAAGCGCAGCGGCCAGGCGATGTGGTGACCAGCATGTCTGGGCAAACCATTGAAGTGATCAACACCGACGCTGAGGGCCGTCTCGTCCTTTGCGACGCCATGCATTATGCGCAAGAGACATTTCAGCCCAAATGCATGATCGATCTCGCTACATTGACGGGCGCGATCATAGTATCGCTTGGGCATGAGCATGCGGGGATGTTCTGTAACGATGATGGTTTGGCAGAAGCCTTAACAGCTGCTGGCAAACGCACTGGCGACAGCGTCTGGCGGATGCCCTTAGGGCCGGCGTATGACGCACTGATCAACAGCCCAATTGCGGATATGAAGAATATTGGCGGGCGCTACGCTGGGTCCGTTACCGCGGCGCAGTTCCTGCAGCGTTTTGTTAAAAACGGAGTACCATGGGCCCATTTGGATGTCGCGGGCATGGTGTGGTCGCAAAAAGATTCGCCGTTATCCTTAAAGGGCGCGACGGGGTATGGCGTACGGCTGCTTGATCAATTTGTGCGTGATACCGCTGAAAAATAGACCGCTAAATTAGGCTGATGGCCATGCAAGTCAGCTTTTACCATCTTGAAAAGCAAGACGTGAGCGCAGCGCTACCGCGTTTGCTTGAAAAGGTCATCGCCGCCGGTCACAAAGTGGCGGTGTTTCTCTGCGGCGAAGAGCAGCTTGAGACGCTGGATGCAGCGTTGTGGACGTATGACGCCGATAGCTTTTTACCGCATGGGCGCAGTGGCGGCAAACATAGCGACTTGCAGCCAATCTATCTCACAACAGGGCAAGATGTGCCCAATCAAGCCGATATTCTGGTGGCCTTAGATGCCCAATTGCCAGAGGATCTCACGGCCTTTTCCCGCTGTCTTTATATGTTTGATTCGCGTCAAGACGGGGCGACTGAGCAAGCGCGCAGGGATTGGAGCGCCCTTAAAGACCAGGGCCATGACGTGACATATTGGCAGCAGTCAGCGCAGGGCAGATGGGAAAAGAAAGCGTAAGGCCGACTTCCTAGCTTAGCCCTTCTTCATAGGCCTGCTGCGCTTCAAGCCAGGCCAGTTCAGCGTCTTCAATCTGTTTCTCCAGCATCCCGAGCTGTTTTTGCAGGCGCGCCGTTTCCGTTTGATCCGCGTCGGCATAAAGCTCAGGGTCTTCAAGTTGCCTGCGCATATGCTCTGCTTTCTTGCTCAGCTTCACATGCTCAGCTTCAGCGGTTTTTGCGGCCTTTTTAAGGGGAGCCAGCTGGCTGCGTTTGTGGGCAGCGTCTTGCCGGGCCTGTTTTTTGTTTTGGCTTAGCAGCGGTACAGTGGCATCGCCGCGTTTTTCCTCAGCCAGGACTTGCTTTCGATAATCTTCAAGTGATCCTTCAAAGGTTTTGACGGTGCCATCCTCAACAATCCACAGCCGGTCAGCGCATAGGTCAAGCAAGCTGCGGTCGTGGCTAATCATCAGAACAGCGCCATTATAGCGGCCAATGGCCTTGGCCAGTTCTTCGCGTGCGGCGATATCCAAGTGGTTCGTTGGTTCATCTAAGATGAGAAACTGTGGGTCATCCGCACAGATAATCGCAAACAACAGCCGTGCGCGTTCGCCGCCAGATAGCGAAGCAACGCGGCGTTCAACCATATCTGCATCAAAGCCAAACTGCGCCAACCGTGCGCGCTGTTGGCTGGGAATGCTGCCCGGCATGACGCGCGCAATATGTTCAAGCGGTGTGTCATCGCCGCCCAGTTCGTCCATTTGGTGCTGCGTAAAGAAACCGATTTTCAGTTTGCTGGAGCGTTTTATGGTGCCCGATAAAGGCGTTAGACGATCGCTTAATAGCTTTGCGAAAGTGGACTTGCCGCGACCATTCGGGCCCAACAATGCGATGCGGTCATCATTATCCAGCCTTAGGTTAAGCTGCGACAATACCGGTTGATTGGGCGCATATCCGACGCTGGCATCCTCTAATGTGAGCATGGGCGGCGGCAGAGGTGTCACCTCTGGGAAGTGAAACGTGATATGCTTATCGCGCACGATGCCAGTATCTTCGCCTAGTCGTGCTAGGGCCTTTATCCGGCTTTGTGCCTGCTTCGCCTTGCTGGCTTTCGCGCGAAAACGCTCAATAAACTGCTCCATTTCAGCGCGCTGGGCAGCGCGTTT
Organism: Pseudomonadota bacterium; assembly: GCA_039026755.1. Taxonomy (GTDB): domain Bacteria; phylum Pseudomonadota; class Alphaproteobacteria; order Sphingomonadales; family CAKZYD01; genus CAKZYD01. The sequence goes on from JBCCLR010000001.1 coordinate 12,958, forward strand.
TGCATTTGCTTTTTCAGTAAGGCGCTGGCGCTCTGCATTTTGCTGCATAAAGCTTTCATAATTGCCGGAATAGAGACTAAGCTTGCCGCCGCCGAGATGCAGGATGTTATCGGGCGCGCTATTGAGCATGTCTTTATCGTGGCTGACCAAGACCCAGCCATAGGGGTAGCCTGCAAGATAACGCTCCAGCCACAGCGCGCCTTCTAAATCGAGGTAGTTTGTCGGCTCGTCGAGCAGCATATAATCGGGCTCAGCAAACAAGAGCCCAGCCAGGCTCGCACGCATTTGCCAGCCACCAGAAAACGTACCGATGGGTTGGGACATGTCTGCCTCACTAAAACCAAGGCCGCGCAATAGGCGCTTTGCTTTTGCTTCTGCAGAATGCGCGCCAAGCTCATACAGCCGGTTGTGCGCCTCCGCGATGTCCATCGGGTCAGCATCTTCAGTGTCGATCAGCTGCTGCAGCGCCGCCATTTCTTCATGCGCGGATAAAACCACATCAAGAACACTCAAATCCGCCCTAGGGATCTCTTGCTTGAGCCGCTGCAAGCGAACGCGCTGCGGGATTTCAATATCTCCCTGACCAGCTGTTAAAAGCCCATCCAGGAGTTTGAGGAACGTTGATTTACCCGCCCCATTTGCGCCGACAAGAGCCACCTTCGCGCCAAGCGGCAGCGCGGCACTGGCGCCGGAGAGGATGGTCTTGCCAGCGTAATCAAAGCTCAGGTTGGAAACTGATATCATTGCCGCTGTATGTCAGACTTTGCGCATTGAGAAAAGGCATTGAACAGGAGCTTACGCGCCCTTATAAGCCCGGCAATCTTAATGCATAACAAGCCAAGGACCCCCTGATGGAACGTACCTTTTCAATTTTAAAGCCGGATGCAACACGGCGCAATTTAACCGGCAAGATTAATGCGATGCTGGAAGATGCTGGCCTGCGCATCATCGCGCAGAAACGCATTCATATGACGCAGAGCGATGCGGAAACGTTCTACGCTGTCCATAAAGAGCGACCCTTCTTTGGAGATCTGGTGTCCTTCATGACATCTGGCCCGGTTGTGGTGCAGATCTTAGAAGGTGAAAACGCAGTCCTTAAAAACCGCGAAGTTATGGGCGCCACAAACCCAGAAGATGCTGCTGAAGGCACCATCCGCAAAACCTATGCCGAGAGCATTGAAGCCAATTCCGTGCATGGCTCCGATAGCCCTGAAAATGCGGAAATTGAGATGAGCTTCTTTTTCTCAGGCCGCGAAATCGTTGGCTGAAGCGTTGCTTTAAACGCTTAGCCAGCACGGGCTGGCGCGATGATGGCGCTGTCTCTGGTTTTAGCGCCATCAATGTCCACCTTGCCATTAACAACCTTAACGCGACCTTCTGCAATCCACCGGACGGCGCGCGGGTAAAGCTGATGTTCTAGCCGCAACACCCGCGCGGCAAGCGCAGCCTCATCATCATCTGGCATCACCGGCACAGCGGCCTGCGTAATAATTGGCCCGGCATCCATCTCAGGCACGACGAAATGCACGGTGCAGCCAGCGATTTTAACGCCAGCCTCTAGCGTTTGCCGGTGCGTACGGAGGCCCTTGAACGACGGCAAAATTGAAGGGTGGATATTCACGAGCTTGCCCGACCATTTTGTTACAAATTCAGCGCTCAGAAGCCTCATAAACCCGGCGAGGCACACCAATTCAGCGCCGCATTCAATCAGCGCAGCATCAAGCGCCGTTTCAAAATCTGTTTTTGAAGCAAATGCTTTGTGATCAAGCCCAGCCGCCGGAATGTCTGCTTCTGCCGCGCGTTCAAGGCCATAAGCCTCCGGACGGTTCGACAGGACCATGACGATCTCTGCCGGGTAATCATCCTTTAAAGCCGCGTCAATCAGACTTTGTAAATTGCTGCCGCGGCCGGAAATAAGAACTGCGACTTTAAGCTTGGGCATTTAGTTTGCATCCGTTGTTATGGACCAGGCAGCCTCAGCACCCCAAAGCGGGCGCGGCGCCGCTATTTTAACGTCCGGTACAGCACCATGGGCTTGGATCTCGCCAATCACATAAGCGTCCACGCCGGCTGTTTGTATATGCTCACAGACCGCAACCACATGCGCTTCAGCAACAATTGCAGCCATACCGATCCCGCAGTTAAACGTGCGCGCGCATTCATGTGGCGTCAGTCCGGCAGCGCTGCGCAGCCAATCAAACACATCGGGCAAATCCCATGCAGCAGCGTCAATAATGGCCCGCGTTCCAGCTGGCAACACACGGGGGATATTCTCAAGCAGGCCGCCGCCGGTGATATGGGCCATGGTTTTGATAAGGCCGCCGCGCATCAGCTTTAGGCAGCTGTCGACATAAATTTTCGTTGGCGTTAACAAGATTTCACCAAGGGTTCGCGCGCGATCGAAGGGCGCCTGATCTCCAAAGCGCAGGCCTTGTTGTTCCAGGATCTTGCGGACCAAGGAAAAGCCATTGGAGTGAATGCCGGTGGACGCTAGGCCGATGATCGTATCCCCCGGCGTTACTACGGTATCTGTTTGTGCGACGCTGCGTTCGACCGCGCCGACACAAAAGCCCGCCAAGTCATAATCGCCGGCGCTATACATCCCAGGCATTTCAGCGGTTTCACCGCCAATCAACGCGCAGCCAGCTTGGCGGCAGCCTTCGGCAATGCCCTGCACCACCAGCGCCGCGGTCTCTGTATCCAGCTTACCCGTCGCGAAATAATCAAGAAAGAAGAGGGGCTCTGCACCTTGCACGATCAAATCGTTGACGCACATCGCGACCAAATCAATGCCGACGCTATCATGCACACCAGTATCGATGGCGATTTTCAGCTTGGTTCCAACGCCATCCGTCGCCGCCACCAACAAAGGGTCTTTATATCCGGCCGCCTTTGGGTCAAACAACCCGGCAAAGCCGCCTAAAGAGACGTTTGCGCCGGGCCGAGCCGTCGCTTTGGCGAGCGGTCCAATTTTATCGACCAGTGCATTGCCTGCCTCAATGTCAACACCAGCATCGGCGTATGTGAGGCCAGAGTTTGTGAGGTTTGGGTTTTTGATCATGATAACGCCCCCTCGACATGCACATTGCCTGGTTTGGCCATGAAACTGCCAGTGTTTTGTTTTAACAAGGATTTGGTTTTAACGAGTGCATCTGTGATAGCCTGATAGTACATAGTGATTTGCCTGGCGAGCCACTTTTCAAAAAGTCTGGAGATGATGCGGTATTTGAATTTGATTGCAGCAACCATTGTGCTTATTTCCAGTGCGGTTTGGCCTGCTGCGGCCCAGATCGATACGAACGAAGCACCTGAGCAAAATGGCGCGCTCGAACCATCTGCAGGGACTCCGACTGCGCCAATTGTGGGTCGCAGCATCTTTGCGGTGCGTGATCTGGCAATCGACATCAATGCGTCATCTGCTGCCGCTGCGCGCAGGCAAGCGATTGCACAAGCGCGCCGCATTGCATTTTCCACCGTTTTCGCGCGGCTCGTGGCGTTTGAAGACTTGGGCTTAGAGCCGGCACTAACCAATGCCGAGCTGGCGCGGTTGGTAAGCGCCGTGGATATCAGTGGCGAGAAGTCCTCTGCCAAGCGCTACGCAGCTATTTTATCTGTGACGTTTGATGAGGATGCCCTGATGCGGGTGTTTGAAAAGCTCGGCGTGACCTATACCGATGCGGAGACTCCGCCCATCGTCGTGCTGCCGGTTGTGCATTATGGCGGCGTTGATATGCTGTGGAGCGATGACAATGTGTGGCGCGCTGCCTGGGTGGTTTCAGCCACACGCAATCAAAGCCTGGTTAATTATCAACTGCTCGAGCCCAGCTTTAACAACCTCACGCAGCTTAATCCGCTGACGCTGCAGCAATTACCGGCGGAGCAGGCGATATCCGTGATCCGGCAAAGCGGCGCAAGCGATATCGTTGTGGCCTACGCACGGGTGTTTTTTGACCCAGCATCGCGCAGCTATCTCAGCCAATTTGATGTTCGCCGAGGCCCACAACAATCGCCGTTTATGGACTTTGCGCTCACCCAGCGCCCAACAGAAAGCCCTGCTGAGATGCTTGAGCGCGCTATCGCGCAAATTGACGCCGAACTGTCGGCACTTTGGAAGCGGCAACTGCTGGTGGAATATGCTCAAGCCGCGGACGTGACGGTCGCGGCACGCTTTGAAACACCCGCCCAATGGAGCGCTATCCAAACTGCGTTCAACACGGCGCGGCGCGTGCGTGATGTGTCCTTATCAGAACTGAAAGTCAAAGAAGCTGAATTCACAGCCCGGTTCTTTGGTGACTTTGAGCCACTGGTGGAGAACCTGGCCGCTGCAGGCATCGCCGTAGAGCGCAATGCCCCCAACGCCTGGAGTGTCAGGCCATTAAGCCCGGAAGAAAGCGCTGAGCGCGATCCTTCTGAAGCCAATACGCTGGATGACTATGTGGACCCGCTGCAAAGCGGACTAAACGCGGCCGCAGCGAACAGTGCGGTAGAGGGTAATGCGCAGGCGGCTGCAGACACGCTCAACACAGCGGGGCAGCCGCCAGGTCCGATCAATGAGCCGGTCGGCGCGCGGGAGGCTTCGCAAACATCCATCATTGCAACCGAGCCAACTCTTGACACGGGGACCCCAGCGCCATGACGTTGCCGCGTTGGCTAGTGCCGGTCGTCTTTGTCGCCATCTTTTTCGCCTTTGTGTTTGCGGTAAAGGGGATTTTGCTTCCGTTTGTTGCGGGGCTAGCGATTGCGTATTTGTTCGACCCTGTGGTGGATAAAATGGAGCTTTGGGGGATAAAGCGTTGGGTCGCAGTACTCCTCATCTTGCTGGCCATTTTCGTTTTTACCGTGGTGTTCTTTATCTTGCTTGCGCCGCTGGTGACGCAGCAAGTCACAGCGCTGTTAAAGCTGTTGCCTGGCTATGCGGATTCTGTACGCGCATTGATTGAAAAGCTTGTTCAACAAGCTGGACAAGAGCGGGTCGAGGGGATTGCAGAGAATTACGGCAGTAAGCTATTTACCATCATAAGCGATGCATTCACCCGCTTTCTTGGCGGCAGTCTTGCCGTGTTTAACGTGCTGTCGCTGCTGCTGCTCACACCACTTGTGGCGTTTTATGTCCTCAAAGACTGGGACTATATGATGGCCCATATTGACGCCTGGTTGCCACGCAAGCATCACGATACCATTCATGAGTTAGCAGCCGAAGTGGACCACGTTTTGTCTGGATTTGTGCGCGGCCAGCTTCTGGTGGCGAGCATTATGGGCGCACTTTATGCCATCGGTTGGTCGGTGATAGGTCTTGATTACGCAATTGTTTTAGCGCTCATTGCGGCGCTGTTGTGTCTTATCCCCTATGTTGGGCCACTGACCGGGTCACTGCTGGCGCTGCTTGTTGGCTTTGGCCAATTTGGCGATGACTTGGTGCGCCTTGCAGCCATCTTTGGCGTCCACATTGGCGTGCAACTTTTAGAAGGTAATATTTTAACGCCGCGTCTGGTGGGCCAACGGGTTGGTCTTGATGATGTATGGGTTATCTTTGCTGTGCTTGCGGGCGCTGAGCTCATGGGCTTTGTTGGCATTCTCATCGCTGTCCCTTTTGCTGCCGTCGTTGCTGTGCTGCTGCGGTTTGGGCTGAAGCAATATCTTGCGAGCGACCTATATGGCGCGCCGCCTCCCGTTATTGATATGGAACAAGGCATTGATATGGAACAAGGCGCGGATCAGCCGCCGGATGGTGCCTAATGGCAGACCAATTGGCGCTAGACCTGCACAATCGCGATAACTGGTCACGCGATGCTTTTTTAATTGGCGGGCCCAACCAAAAGGCGGTGCAGATCATTGACAAGTGGCCCAACTGGCCGCAGCGCACGCTGCTCATTCATGGCCCCGCTGGTTGCGGTAAAACCCATCTGGCGCATCTCGCTGCGCAGCAGTCTGGCGGGCTTATACTATCAGCCGGTCAGCTCAATGATTTAAGTTGGCGAGGCCATGCACATGTTGTTTTAGAGGACTTTGGTGACGATGCGTATAGCGAGAAGGCTTTATTTCACCTGATCAATTGGGTGCGCGAGGAACGTGGTAGTCTGCTCATTACATCCCGCCTAGCGCCATCCGACTGGCCAATCACGCTGAAAGATCTGCGCTCACGCATGAACGCCATAGTAGCCGTCGAGATTGCGCAGCCCAACGACATACTGTTGACGCAAATGCTCGTGAAAGACTTTGCAAATGTTGGTATTGTTCCAAGCGAAGACGTTGTCGGCTTTATCGAAAAGCGAATACCGCGTAGCTTTAGCGCCGTACGGCAGGCCGTTTTTGAGCTAAATCGCGCGGCCTATGCTGAAAAAACAAGGGTCACAGTGCCTTTTGTGAAGCGTGTCATGCGTTGGTAATACTGTGTCGCCACGTCTAGCGCGGGCGGTAACCCTTGTTGGAAAGGACCCAAGTGTGGGCGACATGTCAAACCAGCCGGCGGTGGCGACTGAAACAGAGCCTAAAACAACCGAGGGCAATTGGCGCACGCGCTTTGCAGCCGCCTCGGATCAATTTAACAATCGTGAGCTGAGTTGGCTGAAATTTAACAGCCGGGTGCTGGAAGAAGCTGAAAATGCGGCGCATCCCGTCCTTGAACGGCTGCGGTTTTTGGCAATTTCCGGCAGCAACTTGGATGAATTTTATATGGTCCGGGTCGCCGGTCTTAAAAGCCAGGTCGATGCTGGTGTTAATGCCCTTAGCGCCGATGGCTTAACGCCCGCGCAGCAGCTAGATGCTATTAATGAAGCCACGCAAAAACTGCTGAAAAAACAGCAAGGCTGCTGGCAAAGTCTGCACCAGGAACTCATCGAGAATGGCATTGAAGTACTCAGTGCGTCTGACGTGGATGATGGTGAAAGAGACTGGCTAGAGAACTATTTTCTAGAGCAACTTTTCCCTGTTTTAACGCCATTAGCGATCGATCCGGCGCACCCGTTTCCATTCATTCCAAATTTAGGCTTTTCACTGGTTCTTGAGCTACGCCGGAGAAGCGATGGTATGGCTTTAAGCGCATTGGTTCCATTGCCGGCTAAAGTGAAGCGTTTCATTAGGTTGCCCGGTGATCCCATCCGGTTTATCGCGCTTGAAGTGCTGCTGACCCTGTTTTTAGACCAGCTCTTTCCTGGCTATGACATCCTGTCACACGGCGCGTTTCGGGTGATTCGCGATAGCGATATTGAGGTGGAAGAAGAAGCCGAAGATCTAGTGCGCGTGTTTGAAACACTGCTCAAACGGCGCCGCCGCGGCAACGTCATCCGCCTCAAAGTCGAAGCCACCATGCCAACGAAGCTGAAGCGTATGGTGGTGCGCGAATTGGATGTTGATGAACGCGATGTGGTGGAGGTTGCGGGCATTCTGGGCATCAACGACCTGAGTTCGCTGATTGTTGATGATCGGCCGGAGCTGGTCTTCAAGCCCTATCAGCCGCGCTCACCTGAACGGGTGCGCGACCATGGTGGTGATTGTTTTGCTGCTATCCGCGCCAAGGATATTGTGGTGCATCACCCCTATGAGAGCTTTGATATCGTCCTATCCTTCCTGCAGCAGGCAGCGCAAGACCCAGACGTCATCGCCATTAAACAGACGCTTTATCGAGCAGGTAAGCAATCGACCATCATTCGGGCGCTGAAGGATGCCGCCGAGGCAGGCAAAGCCGTGACAGCAGTGGTTGAGCTGAAAGCACGCTTTGATGAAGAACAGAATATTAAATGGGCACGCGATTTAGAGCGCTCAGGCGTGCAGGTGGTCTATGGCTTTATTGAACTGAAGACCCACGCAAAAATGTCCATGGTCATTCGCCGCGAAGCTTCAGGTTTGCGCACCTACATGCATTTCGGTACAGGCAACTACCACCCCATTACCGCGAAAGTGTATACTGATCTGAGCTATTTTACCGTCAGCCCTAAGTTGGCGCTGGAGACCAGCCAAGTGTTCAATTATATCACCGGCTATATAAAACCCGCTGAGTTGTCGACGCTGGGCATGTCGCCCTTTAACATTCGCTCAAAGCTCATAGGCCTAATCGATGTTGAAATTGCCAACGCACGGGACGGAAAACCTGCGGCCATTTGGGCGAAGATGAACTCGCTGGTTGACCGGGAGATCATCCAAAAGCTTTACGATGCGTCCGAGGCTGGGGTTGAAATCGATCTTGTGGTGCGGGGAATATGCTGCTTGAAGCCGCAAGTGCCGGGATTGTCTGACAACATATCTGTAAAGAGCTGCATCGGCCGGTTTTTAGAGCACTCACGCATTGTGTGTTTTGCAAATGGCGCTGCTTTGCCCAGCCGACAAGCCAAGATCTATATCTCCTCTGCCGATTGGATGCCGCGCAATTTTGATCGCCGTGTTGAAGTTCTCGTTCCAATCGATAATCCAACCGTGCATGCGCAAATCCTCGACCAAGTGATGCTGGCGAATCTGAAAGACAATGTGCAAAGCTGGTCGTTGCAGGCTGATGGCACTTACAAACGGCTGCATGCGGAAAAAGACGCATCGCCGTTTAATTTGCACACTTATTTCATGGACAACCCCAGTCTGTCCGGGCGCGGTGAAGCGTTGCAAGACCCTGCCGCAGTGCCGCAACTGTCGCTTTAATCAAAAACGAGGCTTGCTGGCACGCTGGCGCGCGGCTAGGACTATAGGCGCACTGCAGGTCGCTCAGACTTGACAATTTGAGTGTGTTCGAAGGACTTCGGGGGGCTTTCGATGGTATCTCGCGCGCGCAGCCGCCTCGCAGCGATGTTTAACGCGGATTTATCCAAGGATACTTTTCCTGACATAAAGCCCATTGCGGTCATCGATATCGGCAGCAACTCAGTCCGATTGGTGGTGTTTGACGGCTTGCAACGCGCGCCGCAGGCCCTGTTTAATGAGAAGGTAATGTGTGGGCTGGGCAAAGCGCTGACGCTCACCGGGCGCATGAGCGATGATGCGATGGAAAGCGCCTGCCAAACGTTGCGACGCTATGCCGCTGTTATTGATGATATGCAATGCCACGCGGTCCGGGCAGTTGCCACCGCGGCCGTGCGCGATGCCGACAATGGCGCACAGTTCGTTGCCCGCGTGAAGGCCGAGACCGGCCTAGAGGTGCAAGTGTTGGATGGCTCAGATGAAGCCTATTATTCAGCGCTTGGCGTTATTTCAGGCATCCCGAGCGCTGATGGTATTGTGGGTGATCTGGGCGGTGGCAGCCTCGAACTTGTACGCATTGCAGAGGGTGAGATGCATGAGCGGGTGACTTTACCGATTGGACCCGTGCGCCTGCTGGGTGACCCCAGTAGCGACTTGCGAAAGCGCCGAAAAGCGATTGATAGAGCGTTGAAATCCGTTGAGTGGCTTAAAAGCTACCCCGGTTTGCCGCTCTATATCGTTGGCGGGTCATGGCGTGCTCTGGCCCGAATTCATATTCAACGCGCGCGCTATCCACTCGGTATTTTGCACCAATACACAATGCAGCCCGATGATGTATCCGCGGTCTATCGTTTAGTGCGGCGCATCAGACCTGAAAAGCTGAGCAGGTTTCAAAAAGTGCCCCAGCGGCGGATTGAAGCCCTGCCCACGGCTGCACGTATTTTAGATCGTACAGTGGCGCTAACCGGCGCTTCAGAAGTGGTGGTTTCAGCGCTTGGCCTACGCGAGGGCATTTTATATGAGCAGCTTGACGATGCCTTGCGCGCGCGCGACCCATTGCTGGAAGCATGTAGACAAATCTCCAAGCGCTATAACCGGTTTGGCGATCAATCTGCGGCTTTGATGAACTGGCTCAATCCCGTATTTAAATATGGTCAGGAAAGGCCAGAAATGCAGCGCCTGCGCCAGGCGGTCTGCTTGATGAGTGATATCTCCTGGCGCGGGCACCCTGATTTTCGCGCGGAATCAGCGATTTATGCATCCTTGTTTGGCTGGTTCGTTGGCATAGATGCGCCGGGCAGGGCGGCGATGGGCCTTGCGTTGTTTACCAAATATGGCGCCAGGCCGACCGATGATCTTGGCGCTCTTGCCGGCTCATTGCTGAACAAGTCGGATACCGCCTGGGCGTTGCAGCTCGGTACGGCCCTTAGGCTTGCGCACCGGCTTGCCGGCGGTACACCGCGTGCGCTTGAGCAGACGTCCCTGCAGATTTCAAGCGATGGCATCGGCTTAAGGCTGGGCAGCACAAATGCAGGGTATTTCGGTGATGTTGTCGCGCGGCGATTGAATGATTTGGCAAAAGCGCTAGAGCTGCCGTCGCTAGGGATGCTCTAACGCTTGCCTTAGTCGTCCAGTTCTAAAATCTCAATATCTTTGCCTTTGGCTGTAAGGGCGATCTGTCCGGATTTGAGTGCAAGGGCTTCCTTACCAAACACTTCATATCGCCACCCTTGCATGAGGTTTAAGCGATCTCCGTCGGTGTTGGCGAGGCGATCTAAATCATCAGCGCTCGCAATGAGCTTTGGTGCAACGCCGACCTCTTGAGCGCGCGCTTTGAGCAGCAGCTTCAATAAATCACCAAGCGGGTTGGAGCGCAGAACGGAACGATCCTTGCGCTGCGGAATATCTTCCTTTGGCAGCGCCTGTGCAGCTTGAAGTGCCGTAATCACGCCCGCGCCGTTTTTGCTTTTTGCAAAGCCACTGCTGACCCCACGGATTTTTTCCAAGTCGGCCTGGCTCTGTGGTTTTTGCGCCGCAATTTGCAGCAGCGCATCATCGCTGACCAGCCGGGCCCGCGGTATGTTGATGGTCTGCGCGGTGTTTTCGCGCCATGCTGCAATTGCTTTTAATTGCCCTAAAAAGACTGCGTCGCGGGAGCGGTGTTTGAGCCGGCGCCAAGCGCTGTCGGGATCAATTTCGTATGTCTTATCCGATGTCAGCACGGTCATTTCTTCAGATAACCATGACGATCTTTGATTTTCGTCGAGCTGATCGCGCATGCGTTCATAAATTTGTCGCAGGTAGGTGACGTCGCCGAGGGCGTAGCTCAGCTGCTTGTTGCTAAGCGGGCGCTGTGACCAATCGGTAAAGCGTGACGACTTATCCAGCCTGACGCCACAATACTGTTCCACAAGCAATTGATATCCCGCAGAATCAGCAAAACCCAAGACCATTGCTGCAACCTGGGTATCAAACACTGGAGCAGGGACTTTGCCGCTGGCCTGATAAAAGATCTCAAAATCCTGGCGTGCAGAGTGCAGCACCTTCAGAACTGGCTCATCGGTAAGAAGTGACCAAAATTCAGTCAGATCAAGTCCGTCCGCCAACGGGTCAATGATATAGGCTTCATCAGGGTTAGCGACTTGGATCAAGCACAACTTTGAGAAATAGGTTTTCTCGCGCATGAACTCGGTATCGACGGTGATATAAGGCGCAGATTTAAAGCGTGCGCAAACCTCTGAAAGTGTTGCTGTATCGCTAATGGGCACAATTGGCGGAGGTGTATCAGACATAGCACCCCATACGCGTCTAAGCACAAGTCTGCAAGCGCAAGGCTAAAAGCGAATTTTTTGCCAGATAGAACATTGGTCTTTTAAACGCCGTTGGACCAACGTGCGCGAGGTACGGTCCAACGTCCGCCTCGAAATGGCCGGCGCTTGACAAAGCGTGCTTAAAATGCGCTACCCGGGCGCTTGAACAGCGGCTGCTTCCAGCTGCGCTTTTGCGTGACATCTAAGGTCTAACTTTATGACACTCTCTCACCCCTATCGTAGCCATAACTGCAGCGTTCTGCGCTTAGAGCATGTTGGGCAGCAGGTGCGCCTATCTGGCTGGGTGCATCGCAAACGCGACCATGGAAACCTCTTGTTTGTTGATCTGCGCGATCACTTTGGCATCACGCAAATTGTCACCGAAGTCGGCAGCCAGGGCTTTAAGACGCTCGAAGGCATCCGCGCCGAAAGCGTGATTTGCGTCACCGGACCGGTTGTTGCTCGCTCTGATGAGACGCGTAATGAAAACCTGGGAACGGGTGATGTTGAGGTACGGCTTGAGAGCATTAGCGTTCTTGGCCCAGCCGCAGAGCTCCCCATGCCGGTGTTTGGCGATGTGGACTATCCAGAGGATATTCGCCTGCGCTACCGGTTTTTAGATTTGCGCCGCGAAGAAATGCACAAGAACATTGTGCTGCGCAGCGAAATCATATCGTCCATTCGGCGCCGTATGATCGACAGCGGTTTTATGGAATTTCAAACACCCATTTTGACAGCCTCTTCCCCGGAAGGTGCGCGCGACTTTTTGGTCCCAGCGCGGCTCCATCCGGGAAAATTCTACGCATTGCCGCAGGCACCGCAGATGTTCAAACAGCTGGTGATGGTCTCTGGCTTTGATCGGTATTTCCAAATCGCACCATGTTTTCGCGACGAAGACGCGCGCGCAGACCGGTCACCAGGGGAATTCTACCAGCTCGACGTAGAAATGAGCTTTGTCACGCAAGAAGACGTGTTTGCCGCAATTGAGCCGGTGCTGGCTGGTGTCTTTGATGAATTTAAGGGTGACCGCCACATGCCGGCAGAGCCGTTTGAGCGGATACCCTATGCCGAAGCCTTGCTCAACTACGGCACGGACAAGCCAGATCTGCGTAATCCAATTTTGATCAGTGATGTGACCGAGATCTTCAGGGGGTCGGGCTTCGGTATCTTTGCCCGCATGATCGAGGAGGGCGCTGTTGTCCGTGCAATTCCAGCGCCAGGCGCAGGAGAGCGGCCACGCAGTTTCTTTGATAAGACCAACGATTGGGCGCGTAGTGAAGGCTTTGCGGGGCTAGGCTACATCAATTTTAAAGATGGTAAGGCCGGCGGACCCATTGCCAAAAACATCGGCGAAGAACGCACACAGGCGCTTGTTGATGCACTGGACCTTGGCCCCAATTGCGGCGTCTTTTTTGCCTGTGACAAGCCAAAAAGTGTTTATAAACTCGCCGGTGCCGCGCGCACCCGCGTTGGCGAAGAGCTTGATCTGATTGAAAAAGATGTCTTTCGTTTTTGCTGGATTATCGATTTTCCAATGTTCGAATATGATGAAGAACGCAAAAAAATTGATTTCAGCCACAACCCGTTTTCTATGCCGCAGGGGGAATTGGCAGCCCTAGAGAGCCAAGACCCGCTTGAGGTTCTGGCGTATCAATACGACATTGTCTGCAACGGTGTTGAGCTTTCGTCCGGCGCAGTGCGAAACCACCGCCCCGAAATTATGTATAAAGCATTTGAGATTGCCGGATACAGCCAAGCGGAGGTGGAAGAGTTGTTCCCAGGCATGCTCAATGCGTTTCAGTATGGCGCACCGCCGCACGGCGGTATCGCGCCTGGCATAGACCGGATTGTCATGCTGCTCGCGGACGAACCGAATATTCGCGAGGTTATCCTGTTCCCAATGAACCAAAAAGCAGAGGACTTGATGATGAATGCGCCATCTCAGGTGCCCGCAAAAGCACTGCGCGAATTACATATTCGCACCGTGGAGCCGGATCCGAAAAGCACCTAAAAAAACAGAGGCTTGGCAATGCCGCTAGAGACGCATCTAGCGGCCTACCAAATGCGGCCTACCGTGAGCTTCAAACGGCTAAGACCCCGTCTTTGCAACTGCGGCTTTCGCAGGCGCCTTTTCAGTGACCTTTAACGCGTCTTCAACCAGCGAAAAGTCAGGCTTATCTTTCGGCTTTACGGCTTCGACACCGCCCGTTTCAGCGCCATATTTAAAGTGACCATCCACCTGCGCCCCCGCTTCGATCGATAGAGTGTTGTGCTTAACGTCGCCAGTAACACGTGCGGTTTTATGCAACTCAACGATGCGGCCATTAATTGAGCCATCAACGCTGCCGCGCACGATGACGCGGTCTGCGGTGAGTGTACCGTGCATGGTACCGTTTTCGCCCATGGTGACGGAGGCAGCGCGCACATCGCCTTCGACAGCGCCATCAAGCTGAATTTCGCCATTGGTCATGACATTGCCAATAATTTCCACATCAGAACCAATGATTGATGGCGCGGAGGCGGCAGGGCGAGATGGGGCGGACCGCGACGTTGGGCTGGCATTACCCATCGTGTGATCGTCCTTGGATTTTGAGAACATCGTTTGAAGCCTTTATGAATGGAACAGGGTTTATAGTCTTGCCATCAAACCAGATTTCATAATGCAAATGCGGGCCGGTAGACCGCCCCGAATTTCCGGTTTCGCCCAATTTCGTATGCATGGTTACGCGCTCGCCCTTTTTAACCACGATCTTTCTGAGGTGACCGTAGCGGGTAACGAACCCGTTCCCATGATTTACTTCAACTACGCGGCCATAGCCCGATTTATAGCCCGCGTAGGTGACTTTGCCATCACTTGTCGCATGGACTGGCGTGCCATACCAGGCCGCTAGGTCGACGCCTGCGTGATGCGCCCAGCGCCGCGTAAACGGATCGCGGCGGCGACCATAATTGGAAGAGATATAGAACTCATCAAGCGGCGATATGGCCGGGACGGAAAGAAATTGTGCTCGCAGATCTGTGAGTTCCGTCCATTTTTCAAACAGCTCGTCAAAGACTTCCGGCGTGTCTGTGTCCGTCAGGTTTGCCAACGCGATCACAGGCCCGCCAACGCCAGCGGCAGTCGCGACGTCATTGCTGTGATCGCGCGCAGCAAGGAAGGACTTACCATCCACCTTAAGTGTTTCAAGAGTTGAGAAGATGGCCTGTCTCTCAAGCTCAGCACGGCGTATAAGCTCGCTTGCAAATGCGACTTGGCGTTTCTCAAGAACGGTAAACACATCATCAAAATGCTCGGATTTACTGCGCCCTGGTCGCGCTTGGTAAAACGCGCTTTTATCGCGATCTGTCTGGGCGTTTGCGGTATCTTCGCTGCTCAACGTATCATCTGTGAGCGTTTCAAGGTCAATTGGCTCTAGATCTGCAATCCCCTCGGCCAATACAGACTGCATGGCATTTTGCCGCGCCTCAATCATCTCCGCGCGCTTTAAAATATCGCCCTCAAGCCCCTCAATATCATCGGTTAGTGCGTCTACACGGCCAGACATTTTCGTCATGGCAACTTGGTTGGCCTCAAGGCGCGACCCCTGGGCAATGTAGTCGTATGTTGATTTACCAAACCAAGCGCAACTGACACACAGGACGGCAACGCCCGTGAGCTGCATACCCGTCGTGAACGTGAAGAAGCGAACCTTGCCATTGGTTCGAAAATAAATCTGATGATTTGGAAAATGCGCAAGCACTTTGGACTTTAAGCGCGCCGCGCGCGACTGCATTTCAGCCACGTTAAAGTTCACCTTCGTTCCAATTCTAGTTCTTGCCGCTGGTCTACGCGTGAAGCTACGCCATAACCCTTAACGAGAACTAACCGCTAAACTCTCCTATGCGGGTTTGCTGCGTCACACAATTTTTTTTTACACTCATCCGCTAATTGGTTAATTTTTTGCGCTTTTCCGGGTCGTACAGGCTATCATATAGCCCTGCTTTGCGCCGCGCTTGATAGTTAAACGGCGGCTTTGGACGGGATGAAAAATAGCGCTCAAGACTGTCATCAAACAGGCTTTCAGGCTCGCTGCCTTGCTTTTTAGCTAAATAAAAGAACCATTTTGCGCCAATGCCAACATGTTCAATTTCTTCGTCATAAATGATTTGCAGAATATCTGCGCTGTCGTGGTCCGCCTGATTGCGTAACCGCGTGATGGTTGGTGGAGAGACGTCCAAAGCACGCGCCTCCAAGACCATGGGGACAACGCTGAGGCGTGCCGCCAAATTGTCGTGCGTGTCATAAGCAGCTTGCCAAAGACCATCATGTGCGGGCAGGGCGCCATAGGAACTGCCCAGCTCCGACAGGCGCTCGGCAAGCATCAGAAAATGCTTTGCTTCATCATTGGCAACGCTGATCCAGTCAAAGGAGAAGGCATCGGGCATATCTGCGCCAAAGCGGCCCGCCGCATCCCATGCTAAATCAATTGCGTTAAGCTCAATATGTGCCAGCGCATGCAAGAGAGCGATGCGATTATGTAAGGTGCCGCCGCCGCGCCGCTTTGGCATATCCTTTGGCGCTTTTAATTCCGGGCGTGCCGGCCGAGCCGGTCGGTCGGGTAGCGTGCAGCGCCCACCGGCGGGCAGCCGCTGCAGAAGACTTAAGCAAAAAAGATCATGAGACATACGCGCTTTTTCAAACGGATCAGCTGTTGTTAAAACAGCGTGCGCCGCTGCAGCAACTGTCTCAGGCTTGGTCATGCAGCCATAACGGCGTCAAGCACTTTATCTGCGTGGCCGGGCACTTTGACTTTGCGCCAGACCTCAGCGATTTTTCCCTCTGCATCAATCAGGTAGGTGGCCCGTTCAATACCCATATACTTCTTGCCATACATATTCTTTTCGACCCACACGCCGTAAGCTTCGATCATATCGCCAGCCTCATCACTGGCCAAATCTATGGTCAAGTCATGCTTGGCTTTAAACTTGTCATGCTTTGCCACCGTATCTTTGGACACGCCGATGATGACCGCGCCAGCCGCTTCAAATTCAGCTTTTTTCTGCGTGAAAGCGATGGCTTCTTTAGTACACCCTGGAGTGTCGTCTTTTGGGTAAAAATAAAGGACGACTTTTTTGCCTTTTAACTCTGCAAGAGAGATTGTCTGTCCGCCATCACCGGGCAGGGTAAAATCGGGCGCGTTTTCACCAACGTCTGGCATTGCATGTATCTCCTTAAATTTGCCTTGTTCCACCGTTCTGGCTTTGATGTGTATCTTATGGCGCGGGAAGCAAGCGATTTAGTGCCTGCCAGATGATAAGGCGTGCGTGCTGGATGCCATCTTGTGCAGCGGCGAAGTCTTCCGCGCCCACCAATTGGGCAAGTTTTTGCTGCGCGGCGCGCGGCGCGTCAGCCATGTTGGCCGCGTTTGAGATCAGAAGTTTTTTGACGATGCGCGCCTTAATCAGGGTTTGCTGCGCAGCAGCTATCTCTGCAATCTGGTCATCAGCAACTGCGTGGGCGCGCGCGGCCCGGTGCCACCAATCTGGCCAGCGTGTCAGCGTGTTGCTCTCTTGTTGTGCCGCTGGTTCTTTGAGCGCCAAGCCCTCGGCGAGAAAGTCAGCGTCCCTAAGGCCGCCATCGCCCGCCTTTAAGTCCCAGAGTTTTATAGCGCCATGGCTTGCCTCGTGCAGGCGTCGGCGCATGTTCCAAATCGCGCGTTCGACAGCGCTGCCTGGAACACTGGCGGACAGGATATCGCTTCGCGCGGCTTCAAAATCCGCCATTAAAGCTGCGTTACCAGTGATGACGCGTGCTTTGGTGAGCGACATTCGCTCATAGAGCCAAGCGCTTTCTTGATAGTATGTTAAAAAAGCGTCGAAACTTGTTGCGATGACGCCGCTGCGACCGCTCGGGCGCAGACGCATGTCAATGTCATAAAGCCGCCCTTCGCCGGTCATGCCGGTAATCGCACTGATGAAGCGTTGTGCAAGGCGCGCATAATATTGCCCGGCGGGTAGCGGTTTTGCACCGTCTGAAGATGTATTGGTTTGGCGCGTACGGTATAAAAACGTCAGGTCTAGATCGGACCCAGTGGTGAGCTCATGGGCGCCGAAGCTGCCCAAAGCCAGGACTGCGAATTCACCGCCATCAATGGTCCCGTAGGTCTGCTGAAAATTGCGCACAACAGTGCGATAAAGCGTTTCAATACACACCTGCGCCACATCGGTATAGCCTTGCGCGGCATCGAGCGGCGCGCGCAGCCCCTCAAGCACTTGCACGCCAAGGCGAAAGCGCGTTTCGTTGTTCCATATTCGTGTTATATCCAGCACAGCTTCATAATCGCTGGCGCGTTCCAGCGTGTTTTGCAAATCCTCCTCCAGCCCAGCTCTCTCTGGCGGCGCGCGATAGAGATCTCCAGCGATTAAACCTTCAAACATGTCGGGGCGACGGCCGATTTGAGTGCGCAGCTCCGGCGAATGGCCCATCACGCTGGCAAGCAGCCTAATCAGCGCGCGGTTTGCGTTAAGCAAGGAAAAAACCTGAATGCCCGCAGGCAATTGCGCAACGAAGCC
This sequence comes from Pseudomonadota bacterium, assembly GCA_039026755.1. Lineage (GTDB taxonomy): Bacteria > Pseudomonadota > Alphaproteobacteria > Sphingomonadales > CAKZYD01 > CAKZYD01. The sequence continues at coordinate 30,981 of JBCCLR010000001.1, forward strand.
ATCAAAAGCAATGAGGGTTTCTAGCGGATCAGGTGTTGCCGCAAATGCGGTGAGCAAGTCCGGAAGGACGAGATTGAGCAGCCGCTGCGCGCGCTCTGATCGCAGGGCGCGGTAGGGCCCGCTTGCCCAGTCCGTTAGAATTTGCTGCGCTTTATCATCTTGAGCGATCGCAACCGGTAGGGCCACGTTGGAGGTTTCCTGCGCCCCAAGTAAATTCTGAAAAATGTGTTTTACTTTGCCGGTATGGGTATGCAGCGCCTCAATCACCCCTTCAACGTTAGAATGGCCCATAAACCGCGCAAAAATTTCGAGTTGCGCCGGAGTGTCGGGTAGTGTGTGGGTCTGCGCGTCGTGCATCATTTGCAGTCGGTGTTCCAAGCCGCGCAAGAAAAAATATGCTGCAACTAGTGCATCAGCGTCACTTTGCGTAATATCACCGCACTGGGCAAGCTGGCGCAGCACATCACAGGTGGCACGCAGCTGTAACTCGGGCCGCTTGCCGCCGTTAATAAGCTGATGGATCTGCGCAAAAAACTCAATTTCGCGAATTCCCCCATAACCCAATTTTACATCGAAGCCGGGCCCAGGCGTTTCGGATACGTCGTGACGATGGTGCTTGTGCACACGTTCTTTCATTGCGCGGACATCATCAATTGCAGCAAAATCCAAGTGCCGGCGCCAAACGAATGGCCGGATGCGGCTAAAAAACTCATAGGCCACACCTGCATCGCCAGCGCAGCAACGCGCCTTGATAAGCGCCGCACGCTCCCAGGTTTGCCCAACGGTTTGGTAGTAGCTCTCAGCCGCATCCAGCGTGATTGCAATCGGCATACTGGAGGGGTTGGGTCGCAAACGCAGGTCAACGCGAAATACAAAGCCGTCTGATGTCTTTGCTGTAAGATGGCCACAGACTGCGCGGGTCAAGGTCGTTGCGGCTGTTTTTAGGTCCTTGTGACCGGTGTACGCGAATTTTTCCTCTTCAAAAAAAATCATTAAATCAATGTCGCTGGAGAAGTTGAGTTCTTGTCCACCAAGCTTACCCAAGCCGAGTATCGCGAGCCCGCACGCCTCCGGCTGGGCTCTTTCTGGATCAAATTTTCCAGCGCGCGCCCATTGCGCCAATTCAAAGCGCAGCGCGGCGGTCAAAGATGCTTCCGCAAAGCTCGACAGCGCGGCAGTCAGCGTTTGCAGCCTTATGGTCTGCGCACAGTCAGCAATGGCAAGATACAGCATGAGTTTTTGCCGCGTGATGCGCAGGCCACTGCGGAGCGCGATTTGGCTATCAAAACCCGTGTCAGTGCGCTCAATAAGGTCACGCACAACATTTTGCGGCGGCCAATCCACAACATTTGATAAAAAGTCCACATGACGCTGCAAAAGGTCCCTTAAAAAGGGCGCATGCGCTGCACAGGCATTGACGGCAGCGACAAGCGCAGCATTTTCAAAAAGGGCTGTGTTTTGGGCGGCGATGGCGCTGGTAAACGCTTCTTTATCAGTCGTCTGCCATACTCCAAGAATGTGATTAGGAAGGCATGCTTTTGAGAGCGGAACATCACGGGTGGCCATGTGCGCAGTATAGCTATGGGGCCGTTGCATGTCCCGCTGGAAAGACATTGAAACGTTTATGAAGTTGCGAAGCATATTGCTGTTTGCATTGTGCGTACTTGGCGGCGCGGCATTTGCGCTGTATTCGGGCCTGCTGCGTACCGGTGGGATTAGTATTCCAGGCGGTGTGGCGGCCTTAGAAGTAGCACTCGCACCCTATGCAGATGCACGGACGTTGCGTCTATCGCCGCCGCGCATTGGGCTGGTTGGTAAGAACAATACGGCCGAAATGACGGTCCGCGCCATTACCTTTGACACCAAGGACGCACGTGCACGGATTCTCCTTAACGGCATTTCAGCCGAAGTTGATGGCACCCGCCTTACGCAAGGCGCTGTACGGTTTCGCACTGCACGCATTCAGCGGGCGCAAATCGTGCTTGATTTGGACCGCGCACGGCAGCTCAGCGCTGATAGCCCTCCGTTGTCGCATATAGAGCTTCTTCAAGCCGTAGAAACTGCATATCAGGCAGCATTTACGCGCGTTGGTCTTGACGGCCTGGCCAGTTTCTCAGTGGAAGACTTGAATATAGCTGTGCGGCAGGGCGCAGAAATTGTCGCGCTCGGATCCGGTGATATGGTGATGCAGCCAGACAATCGCGCAATGACATTTATCACATCGCTCAACTGGTCATCCTCCAAGGCAGCAGCACTTGCCGCAAGCACGCGTCTGTCGGCCACGGGAGGCCCGAGCAGGCCGTTGCGGCTTGCCCTGAAGGTCTCCATTGATCAGGCAGACGTGACACTTAAAGACGCGCGCTATCAACTTAACGGAACAGCCTTTAAAGCCGAGCTTGACCAGCCAAAGCCAAGCGCGGCGACACTTAAAATGTATTTAGCGGCGCAGTCTTTAGGGTTTGATAATAGCACCGTCTTCACCGGCGAACGCACCTTCGCAGACGTGTCTGTCACCGCCCTTTACACCGCCGAGGACGACGCCATGGCGCTGGATATCGTCACCCTGCCACTTGGCGCAGCAACGCTGAGTGGCACGCTAAAGGCCCGAAACCTGGCCGATAACGCGGCCCTCAATCTGGCGGCGCGCATTGATGATCTGAGCGTACAGGACCTAACGCAATACTGGCCCACACAGCTTGCGCCCAATGCTCGCGAGTGGATTGAAAGCAACATCGAGCAAGGCAAGCTGCCTGATGCAAAGATTGCTTTTGCGAGCGACTGGCAGGCTTTGCGCGATAATAAGGTTGCTAATAATGCCCTCGCACTCAGCTTTAATATGCAGGATATGCGAGTGCATTACCTCCGGCCCATGCCACCGCTCATCGATGCGGCCGGCCGCGCCCAAATGAACCTGAACGAAATCCGCTTTGATGTGACGCAAGGCCGTATTGGCGGTGTGAACGCGGCAGGATCGAAAGTTCTGCTCACTGAGTTTCGGGCCAAGCCGCAACGCGCGGTGATTGATTTAAGGGCTGCTGGCTCAGCAACGCGGCTTGCGCAAGTGCTAGACAGCAAACCACTAGAGTACTTTTCCGCCTACGATATTGCGCCAAGATCGCTTGCCGGGTCGTTTAAAGGCCGCGCACGCATGACCTTGCCGCTCTTAAAGTCCGTTCGGCTATCAGACGTCGGGCTGAGCGCCCGCATAAATGCGCGTCGTCTAAGCCTTGCAAAAGCCCTTGGTGACGAGACGGTTCGTTTTCAAAATGTTGCTATCGATTTGACCGACAAAGCTCTCACGTTAAACAGCGCGATATCTGCCGCCGGCATGGCCGGCACATTGCGCTGGAATGAAGACTTTATCGGCAACACAGCCAGCCCAACCGTCATGCAGCTCTCTGGTCAAATCTCGCCAGAGGGGTTTGCAAATCGCTTTCCATTGCTGCGTGATCACGCGTCGGGCCGGGTAGATTTTAGAGCCAACTATCGCGGCCTTGGCGCACAGCTGCGCAGCGCGCAGATTAACGCAGACCTTGCCGGCTTAGAAATCAACCTACCGGAGCTTGATTATGCGAAGGGCATCGGCGCTCCGGGCCGGATCGCAGCCTCATTTTCCGGCAAAGATACCGAAATCATGCTCGGTTCTGCGACCCTGACGGCCCCTGATTTGAAAGTGGCGCTCACGGGGTCGATTGCAAAAGAAGGCTCAGCAATGAGTTTCTCCGCGCCGCGCATTGATATGCCGGCCTTTAAAGGCAAGCTTAATTTGTCCAACGATGGCGCAAATTGGCTGCTGGCCGGCACCGCGCAAGAGCTTGATTTGGCGCCGATTATCAGACGGTTCTGGGCGGGCCAACTCACGCAGACATCGCTGTCAGCCCGGCCGGATGCTCAGCGGGAGGTTTCGGTCTCTTTGGATGTTAAGGAACTCAAACTGCTCAAAGGGGAAGGCGCGACTGGGACGCGGTTGCTCGGCAGTTTTAAAGGCGGGCTCATCCGTCAGCTTAATCTTTACGGCGATGGCCCCGCCGGGGCACCATTCACGATGACGGTACAACCCACGGACGCTGGCCGGCGATTTTTGCTGACGTCAGCAAGCGCAGGTGAACTGGCCAGTGGGCTCGGCATTTTAACATCAGCAACCGGCGGAGATCTGAGCATCTCGGCATCATCGTTTGAGGCCAACGACAAAGTCGCTCTGAGCGGACTGATGCAGATGCGCGATATTCGCCTGACTGAAGCCCCAGTGCTTGCAAATTTGCTTGGTCTTGGCTCACTGCGCGGTGTTGCGGATTTAGCGCGCAACCGTGGGCTTAATTTCGACACTGTGGACGTACCTTTTGAAGTGCAAGGCGGCGTTGTCCGCATTCGCAGCGCGTCGGCGAAAGGTGCCTCGCTCGGCCTAACTGCCGATGGCGAATTCTTGGACTCGCTTGAGCAGTGCGATATTCGCGGTGTTATTGTCCCAAGTTACACAATCAACTCCGCGCTTGGCAAAGTCCCGCTGATTGGCGATGCATTGGTCGGCGGCGAAGATGCCGGGCTGGTGGGCATAAATTATAGCGTGACGGGCAATCTGGCCAATGCGCAGCTAGATGTGAACCCAGCAACGCTGTTGACGCCCGGTTTCCTGCGCGGCATTTTTGGGAAACAGCGCGGTCGATTAGACCCCTCTGCTGAAGGCCAATCTAATCTGACCCAATAACATCGCCAACCCGCTGCAATTAATGCTTTAGGGGCTCAGTTTTACCAGACCATGGCGCTTTTTGCCCGCCGAAAGCTTGATTGCACCGTTTGAAACGTCGGTCTGTGACAAGACGCCCTCGGCATCGGAAATTGGCGTGTCATTCAGCCGCGCGCCGCCTTGCTTAACCAGCCGCCGCGCTTCGCCTTTTGATTTTGCCAAGCCTAGGGCCACAAAAGCGTCCAGAATAGCCGTCCCCGCAGACATTTCGGCAGTCGGCAAATCAGCGCCGGCAACGCCCTGTTCAAACACCTGTTTGGCGGTTTGTGCTGCCGCCTGCGCTGCTTCTAGGCCACGGCAAAGTTTCGTAGCTTCATCTGCCAGGATTTTCTTCGCCTCGTTGATGTCTTGGCCTTCCAGGCCTTCAAGCCGGGCAATTTCATCGAGTGGCAGGTCGGTAAACAGTTTTAAAAAGCGGCCAACGTCTGCGTCCTGTGTATTGCGCCAGAATTGCCAGTAATCATACGCTGGCAGTTGCGCCTCGTTGAGCCAGACAGCGCCATTTGCGGTCTTGCCCATTTTGCCGCCATCAGCCAGCGTGATGAGCGGTGTCGTCAGGCCAAAGGCCGCGCCGCCTTCAACTCGGCGCACCAATTCCATGCCATTGACGATGTTGCCCCATTGATCACTGCCGCCCATTTGGAGCGTGCAGCCATGCCGGCGGTAGAGCTCTAAAAAGTCATACCCTTGCAAGATCATGTAGTTGAATTCGAGGAAGCTAAGCGGCTGTTCGCGCTCAAGGCGTAGCTTGACGCTATCGAAGCTTAGCATGCGATTGATGCTAAAATGGCGCCCAATGTCGCGCAGAAATGGAATGTATTCGAGCTTTGATAGCCAATCGTCATTGTTGACCATCACAGCGTCGCTTGGGCCTTCCCCGAACGCGATAAAATTCTCAAACGCGGTTCTGATGCCCGCGATGTTGGCGGCGATTTGTGCTTCATCTAGAAGCTGCCGGCTTGCATCTTTGCCGGAAGGGTCACCCACCTTGGTGGTGCCGCCGCCCATCAGGACGATCGGTTTATGGCCGGTTTGTTGTAGCCGCCTGAGCAGCATGATCGACACAAGATTGCCCACATGCAGAGAAGGCGCCGTTGCATCAAATCCAATATACGCAGTGACCGTGTCCTTTGCCGCGATTTCATCGAGGCCCGTTGCATCTGTCACTTGATGGATATAGCCGCGCTCGCTCAGGACATTGAGAAGTTCTGATTTGAAATTACCGGCGTCCATAATGGCCCCCAAATAGACTTTTAACTCGGTGGCGCGGCTCTACCACAGGCGTTCGCTATTGGCTAATAGCTTGGCGGGTGCGCAAACCGATTAAAGTGCACCACTTTGTTTGGCGGTCGCGGATCCCTGCTAACCGCAACGCGTAAACCTCGCGCGCTAAAGCGTTCCTTCTGAATCGCGCATATCAAGATAGCGGTCGACTGTCCCGACCAACTTATCCAAATGCGCCTCGAAGAAATGGTCAGCGTTTTCAATTAGACTGTGGGTAATCGTGATGGATTTTTGTGTCTTGAGCTTGGCCACGAGCTTCTCGACAGACACCGGCGTAACGATGTCATCGGCTGTGCCTTGCACGACCAAGCCAGAAGACGGGCAGGGCGCCAAGAATGAGAAGTCATACATATTTGCAGGTGGGGCAATTGACAGGAAGCCCCGAATCTCGGGCCGCCGCATGAGCAATTGCATGCCAATCCATGCGCCAAAAGAAAACCCGGCGACCCAGCAGCTCGATGCATTGTTGTTGTAGGTCTGCATCCAGTCAAGAGCTGCCGCCGCGTCAGACAGTTCGCCCGCGCCGTTATCAAACACACCTTCAGAACGCCCAACACCGCGAAAATTAAAGCGTAAAACGGCAAAGCCACGGCGTACGAACACGTGATAAAGCTGATAGACGACCTTATGGTTCATCGTGCCGCCACCTTGTGGGTGCGGATGTAAAATCAGCGCTAGCGGGGCATTTGCGGTTTTTCCTGGTTGGTAACGGCCTTCAAGGCGGCCGTCTGGGCCATTCATTATAATATCTGGCATGCAGTCCCATTCCTGCGGGGAAATTATAAGAAAGCGCGCAAGGCGACGCAAAGGTCCCTTGGCGGTTTAACGTGGATTGCTATATAGCCTGCACAGCGAAATGCGCAAGCAGGCGATTGGCCTGGGGTATAAACGCACCCCACCGCATCAATTTTGAGGAGCTTAAGCGCTGATTTATCTCGACCATGCAGCAACGACGCCGCTTAGCCCAGGCGCACGGTCGGCTCTGGCGGAGGCACTTGACGTAAGTGGTAATCCATCGAGCGTGCACCGCGCTGGCCGCGCCGCGCGTGATGCGATTGATGGCGTGCGAAATGCACTCGCTAGGCGGCTTTGCGTTGGCGCTGGCCAGGTGGTTTTTACCAGTGGAGGCACGGAGGCGAATGCCATCGCACTCACTCAACGCGCTGCCGCACACCGGTTTTGCAGCACAATCGAGCACGAGGCCGTCCTTGACTGGGTGCCTGAACACAACCAACTCGCCGTCTTGCCGTGTGGGACGCTCGATTTGGACGCCGCAGAAAAGGTTTTGGAGGCCAGGCAACCAGGCCTTGTGAGTGTTATGCTCGTTAATAATGTGATTGGGACCATCCAGCCCGTTGCGGCGCTTGCCCAACTTGCAAAACGCTGTGGTCATATTGTCCACTGCGATGCAGTTCAGGCATTTGGCAAGATTGATATCGATTTCAGCGCGCTGAATGTCGATCTATTAACCTTGTCTGCGCATAAAATTGGCGGGCCGAAAGGGGTTGGCGCGCTCATTACGCGAGATAGCTTAGCGCTTCAGAGCTATACAAAAGGCGGCGGGCAGGAACGCCGGCGGCGTGCTGGAACGGAGAATACACTCGGTATCATCGGGTTTGGGGGGGCACTCATTGATCTAACGGATCGGCTTGGCGCGTATGAACCGATCAAAGCACTTGCGGGCGAAGTCACGCGCCGCGTTGGCAGCGAGAGGGTAATTGCATTGGAAGGAGAGCGGGTGCCGCATATTTTGTCACTGCATATGCCCGGCATGCAGAGCCAGCTGCAGCTTATGAAATTTGATCTGGCGGGAATTTGTGTGTCTGCAGGCTCAGCATGTTCATCAGGCAAAGTTGCTGAAAGCCATGTTGTTAAAGCCCTTGGCCTTGACAACGGCGTTGCAGGCGAAACGGTACGTGTAAGTTTTGGGCCAGAAACGCAAGCAACCGATGTTGAGGCGTTTTTGGACATTTGGGAGGCGAACCGCGCACGCGGTCGCAGCGCCGCATAGGGATGGGTGCATGAGGGTCGGTAACGCAATTTATATGGACTACCAGTCAACGACGCCGCTCGACCCGGCGGCGCGTGAAGCGATGTTGCCGTTCATGGGCGATAAGTTTGGCAATCCACATTCGTCATCGCACCGGTTCGGCTGGGAAGCGGATGCGTCTATTGAGGTTGCGCGCGGGCAAGTCGCCGAGCTTGCAGGTGTTAACGTTGATGACCTCTATTTTACCTCCGGGGCCACTGAGTCGAATAATACTGCAATCAAAGGCCTGGCACTGGGGCGTCGCGGCGCGCGTGGTAAAATCATCACTATCGCGACTGAGCATAGCTGTGTTTTAGAATCTGCGCGCGCATCCGCGCTGTTTGGTCAAGAGATCGAAATTTTGCCCGTTCAGCCAGATGGGTTGATTGATTTGAACCGCTTGGAAAACGCCCTTTCGCCGGAGACATTCATCGTCTCAGTCATGGCGGTCAACAACGAAATTGGGGTCATCCAGCCGATACGCGAGATTGCCGAAATTGTACACGCAAAGGGTGCTTGGCTGCACTGCGATGCTGCGCAGGCCCTCGGCAAATTACCGCTTTATGAAATCAGCCCGTACTGCGATTTGATGAGTTTTTCAGGGCATAAAATTTATGGGCCAAAAGGGGTTGGCGCGCTTTATGTGAAGCGCGAGGTAACCCGTTCAATCATGCCCCTTATGCACGGCGGCGGGCAAGAAGGCCTACTACGCTCTGGCACATTGGCACCGGCGCTGTGTGTTGGCTTTGGCAAAGCGTGCGCAATTGCAGCGCAGCAACTCGATACGGAAAAAGCCCGTGCTGAGCGTCACTTTGAGCAATTTATAGCAGGGGTCGCCGGTTTCGATGTCACTGCGCAGCTGAATGGTTCAGCGCATGCACGGCTAAAATCTAATATAAACTTATCCTTTGAAGGCATTGATAGTGCTAAGTTAATGTCGTCATTGCGCCGCTTGTCTGTATCCTCGGGAGCGGCGTGCGCTTCTGCCAAAGAAGGGCCATCTTATGTGCTAGATGCGCTGGGCATTGAAAAACGCATGGCCGATGCAAGCCTGCGCATTGGCACGGGACGCTACACGGATGACGGTCAAATTGATGACGCGCTAAATTATTTAGAAGACGCACTCAACAAGTCGCGGCGTCGATCTTGGACGAAATAGCTGCAAGCATGCGGCTTTGCGATTGCGCGCACTGCGCTCAGCACAGTATACCAGTCAAACCACACTATCGGTTTTAGAGACGCTTGCCATGCTCGATGCCCAATCGATTCCGCAACCCATTTACCTTGCAGATTACACAGCGCCTGCGTTTGCCGCAGAGCGTATTGCGTTACGGTTTATGCTCGACGCTGCACAAACCGAAGTTATCAGCACGGTAGAGTATGTAAGGCAAGGCGCAGCTGGTGCACCACTGCTCCTAAACGGCAGTCATCAATCGCTGAAATGGGTGAAACTTGATGGCGCTGAATTACCGCCGGACGCATATGTGTTGACGGATGAGACGCTGACCATTGCCAACGTGCCCGATGCGTTTACGCTTGAGGTTTGTTCTACCAATTGCCCGCAAGACAATACTGCGTTGACCGGTCTTTATGTGTCCGGTGGGAACTTTTGTACGCAATGCGAAGCCGAAGGCTTTCGCCGCATTACCTACTTTCTCGATCGCCCCGATGTCATGGCGCGTTACGCTGTCTACATGGAGGCTGACAAGAAGGCCTATCCAGTGCTGCTTTCAAATGGAAACCCAATCGGTAGCGGTGATTTGGATGGCGGGCGACATTGGGCTGAGTGGGAGGACCCTTTCCCAAAGCCTGCGTATTTATTCGCGCTTGTCGCTGGTGATTTGCATGCGGTGACCGATCGCTTTGTAACCCAGTCGGGCCGCGAGGTGACGCTCAATATCTATGTGCGCAAAGACGATTTGGATAAGTGCGATCATGCCATGTTGGCGCTTAAGAACTCCATGCGCTGGGATGAGGAGGTCTTCGGTCTCGAGTACGATCTCGACCTTTATAACATCGTCGCCGTGAGCGATTTCAACATGGGCGCCATGGAAAACAAAGGCCTTAATGTTTTTAACACGCGCTATGTATTGGCCAACGAAGCGACCGCAACCGACCTTGATTTTGACCTTGTTGAAGGCGTGATCGCACACGAATATTTTCACAATTGGACTGGCAATCGGGTGACGTGCCGGGATTGGTTTCAACTGTCCTTAAAGGAAGGCTTGACGGTCTACCGAGACCAAGAGTTTTCCGCGGATATGGGCAGCCGCGGGCTCAAGCGCATTGATGATGTACGCGGCCTGCGCGGCGGTCAATTCCCTGAAGATGCCGGGCCAATGGCACATCCGGTCCGGCCAGAAAGCTATGTGGAAATCAACAATTTCTATACGGCTACGGTCTATAACAAAGGCGCGGAAGTGGTGCGGATGTACGAAACACTGCTTGGCAAAGCAGGCTTTCGCAAGGGCATGGATCTATATTTTCAGCGCCATGATGGCCAGGCCGTAACGTGCGATGATTTTCGCCGGGCCATGGCCGATGCCAATGACGCTGACTTAGAGCAGTTTAAGCTTTGGTACTCGCAGGCCGGCACCCCCACACTCACAGCACGTTGGGATTATGATGCACCCGCGCAAAGTTTAACCCTAACACTAAAGCAAAATACTCCGGACACGCCAAACCAAACCGGTAAACAGCCGATGGTGATGCCCGTGGTCACCGCCCTTATCGGGAACAATGGCGAGCCGCTGTCCTTCAGCTATGCCGGCAAAACGGCTGAGGAACATACACTCGTCCTCACTGAGGCAGAGCAGAGCTTTACACTTAGCAATGTTTCGCATCAGCCTGTGCCGTCTTTGTTGCGCGGCTTTTCTGCGCCGGTCAAACTCGAAACGGCGCTTTCTGAAAAGGACAAAGCGTATCTTGCAGCGCATGATTCTGACCCGTTTAACCGCTGGGAGGCGATGCAATCTCTTGCCGCGGATATTATCCTCGCACGCGCCGGCGCCCAGTCACCTACAGGCGCCGGCACCTCCGCTGAGGCGCTCATCACCGTGATGGAAAATGCACTCGGCAATGCGGACATCGATCTCGATTTCAAGGCCGAGATGTGTCTGCTTCCAACGGATACCGTGCTTATGGAGCAAATTGTTAAACCTGACCCGCAAGCCATTATCAAGGCGAGAGAAGATATTCGCACCGAGATCGCCGAGCGCTTGAGAGACAAGTGGGATACCGCGTATCATAGCGCCTCTAGCGCTGCTTCGGGCATGGATCGGGCCGCACGGGCCGCGCGCAGGCTTAAAAATGTTGCGCTAGGCTACCGCATGGCCAGCGCGCCGCCGGACGTGGTGGCCGAAGCTTTTCTGCAGTTCACCGATGCGGGAAATATGACAGACAAGCTCGCTGCGCTTGGCCAGTTGGTGCATACCAACACACAGGAACGCATTGATGCTCTGGGCCTTTTCTACAGCGCTTGGAAGCATGATGCGTTGGTGCTTGATAAGTGGTTTTCCCTTCAGGCGCAGGCACTGCGCGCAGACGTCCTCGAGTGCGTGACAACGCTGCTTGACCACCCAGATTTCAATCGCAAAAACCCAAATCGCTTTCGTGCGCTGATTGCTGGTTTTGCGTTTGGCAATCCAAAAGGATTTCACCGCAAGGACGGCGAAGGCTATCGCCTTTTGGCTGATCAAATCATCGATATTGATGCAAGCAACCCACAGCTTGCCGCGCGCATGATTGCACCTTTAGGCAAGTGGCGCAGGATCGCTCAACCGTATAGCGATGCGATGAAAACGCATCTCAGGCGGATTGCCGAGCACCAAGGCTTGTCGAAAGATAGCTTTGAAATCGCTGCAAAAAGCCTAGCCTAACCGGCCTAGTAGGTCACGCCAAGCGTCAGCCTGATGCCAGATACAGAGCGACTATCGCCGCCAAGTTTGCCGCGATATTCCAGCCTCAGGTCTAATGCGCGTAGCGGGTCTGGCAGGTTTGGACCACCAGGCCAGTAGCGCATCCACACGCCGGCACCAGCTTCATAAAGTGATGTGCCGGCACCGCCGGCATCTTGATAATTCAGGGACAGACCAGCGAATGGGATCATGGCAAACGAAGATCTTTCAAATGGCCGTTGACCCAAACCAATGCGGCCTTCTCCGGTCAGCTGCAGATCGGGGTCCGCCGGATCAATCACAGCCGCGTCAGCATAAACCGACCAGTGTAGCCACGTGCGCTCGCCATTCAGCGGCGCATAGCCCTGGCCAGCGGAATAAGATCCGCGCAACAGCCAGTCGTCACGCGCCTGGGTGCCGAAACTCACCAGCCGTTCGGCGGCAGCAATAAAGTTCACAACCTCAAACGGGCGCACTTGAATGCCAATACCGCCTTGAAAACTCTCCTCATTGATCCGCAGGCTCATTGGTTCATAGGCCCATAGCAGGCGCGTATAGGCCGACAGATAATGGCGACTGGCCCAACCATCAATTGGCAAGCGATACGCAGCGCCCAAGCCAGATTGGCTCTGCGCCAGAGAGGGCCCAAAGGAAATGTCGGCTTCCGGCTGGCTATCCTCACGCCAAACCGTATACGCCGTTAAGCGCAGCGCGCGGCTTAATGCGCTCGCTTCGCGTGCAATGCCGGGTTGTGGTGCGATGAGGCCAAGCGCACTGATTTTCTCAAAAGCGCGGCCTGCTTCTCTAAAGCGCCCACGAGACTTTAAAATGTAGCCAAGCTGGCCCTGGATCAAAGGTTGGCGCGGTTCAAGCACAAGGCTTTGGCGAAAATACATCAGCGCCTCATCCACCGCGCCGGCCGACAGTGCATCATAGCCTGCTTGATTCAGCTGCGTGACCTTACGAACGGGCACAACCGATTGAGGTATTGGCGCAGCTTCTATTGCGTTGTTGAAAACCGGTTGAACGGGTAGGGGCTGCGCCCCGCGTCGCGTCCAGTCAAACCGCGGCGGTCGCATGGCAGAACCGAGCGTACCGCGATCTAAACGCCCAAGTGTGCCGCTTGACAGCTGGCGAGTACCAGATTTTTGTTGAGTTGCCGACGGCTTTCCAAAGCCAGACTGCAAAGCTTCTTTTGACCCCGCCGATGGCTTAATCGCCGCGAAGGCGCTGCCGATGAGTGTCGCTTGGTTGACCGCATTTGCGCCACTCTCCAGCCTTTCAGATAGTAGGGGCGGAATTGAAAAGGTGGATGGTGCCTGGGCTAAAACAGCACGTTGCAGTGTGGTCGTCCCAGGCCCCTCCGGCGCCATGACAGTTTCAAGCTGCGCGCCGCCTGCGACAAAGCGATCAAGCGCATAAATGCGATTGCCACCCATCAGTGATGTATCGACAAACACCAACAGCGCCCCTAGGCATAATGCTGAAAGCAAAAACTGCAGGATGAATTTAAGCGGTGCCACTCAGCGGTCGCCTGGATCGGAAACTTTAGCGTCGCGGGTTGGAAATTGATGCTGCGTTTTGCTCCAGGCAGTTTGAACGCCAGAGATTTGGGTAGCGTAATAAAGTTTAGTGGCGCGATACGCAGCACAGAAGTTGATGACATTGCCCATGACAATGCGCAGTGGGCTGATAAGTGCATGCCACAGTCCATAGTACCGATATACGAAGAGACAGCGGCTCAGCACCCGCACCACCAAGAAACCCAGGTTGATCCAAAGCACCATCGCAACAATGCCGCCCGGCGGCGCGATCGCGGCAAGTTGGTTTGAAAACGCGGTATTTTGAATAAGTGCCGCGATGAGAAATACCAGCAGAACGGCGTATGCTGCCGCAGCGGTGATCGAGGTCACGATGGATTTTCGATCCCGCCAGAACATGTAGCGTGTAACAAAAGGCCCTTGCCAACCGCGCCTATTCCAGCTGTCAAGCGCGATGCCAAAAAGCCAGCGCGACTTTTGCTTTACTGCCGCTGAAAACGTATTGGGGAAATACTCGTGCGTTGCGACATAGCTTTTTGATCCAGCTGCGCTCGGCAGGCGCACAAACATGGGGCGGAAGCCCTGCGCACATATATCAAGCGCTAGATCATAATCTTCTGTAATGGAGCTCGTATCGAAGGGTATGCCGCCACGTTTGCTGGCCAAGCTCTGTAGAGCTCTTTTTGAAAATGCACAGCCAACACCGGCGCTTGGCATGCCAGATCTCAAAGCCTCACGCATGACCATATCTTTGGTGTGGCTCTCGGCAAATTCGTCTTGGTAGTGCCCGCCAATAAGATCCCAAAATGGCCTAACCAACGGCAATACGGGGAGCTGAATAACATCCGCCTTTTCAATCAGATGATTAAAAACAACAAGCTCGCGCGGGTGAATGACGTCCTCAGCATCATGCAATATAAAGCCCGCGAGACCGTCCTCGTGCGGCCATGCGCCCGCGCGGTTCAGATGCGCGTAGATGGTGTTTAAACAATCAGCCTTTGTGGTCGGTCCATTGCGTGGATGATCAACAATGACAACGCGCTGCCGGCACACTGGGTTTGCTTTAAACAGCGCTTCTATAACTGCGCGCGTTTCAGCGTCATTTTGATAGACACCGACAAAAATTCGGTAATTATCATACCGAATATCCTGCACGGCCCTTGCTAGCATTTGGCCAATGACCGCGCCTTCATCCCACGCAGGTACACAAATTGCGAAAGCCTGCTGCGGTTTATCTAGGTTCGCCAAGCTTTCGCCCGATGCGCGCGTGATAAACCGTTGAATAAAAAAGCGGCGATACATGCGCCGGATCAAAAAAAATACATCCAGGCATAAATCATCCATGGAGCTGATAAATATGATCAGAACAATGGCAGCGAATACTATACTATACGACTTTAAGGCGACTAACTCTATTATAGGTTGAAATTTCTCAACCACATGTATCCCCCCGGATATTTTGTATTATTACAAAACCATATCCGAGTATTTCAGAAACACGAATAGTATGATCGTGCTATAATAAATCGCTTATGAAACTATTTTTATGGGGCACTTAGCTAGACCCAAAGACGCGCGCAAATACTGTATCAACGTGCTTCATGTGATACTCTAAATCAAATAGCGCGCGCAGCGCGTTTGGCGCGACCGCGTCAGTTACTGCAGGGTCCGCAAGCAACAGATCAAGCAGACTGAGCGTGCCATTTGATTGCCAAACCTGCATCGCATTGTTTTGTACAGTTTTATAGGCATCCTCGCGTGACATCCCGGCTTGTGTAAGCGCCAATAGGACACGTTGTGAGTGGATTAACCCACCCATTTTATCGAGGTTTTCCTGCATGCGATCAGGGTAGATCACCAGTTTATCCATGACCTGGGTCAAACGCCCGAGAGCGAAGTCCAGAGTGATGGTTGCGTCTGGCCCAATCATGCGCTCAACCGAGGAATGAGAGATGTCGCGTTCATGCCACAGTGCGACATTTTCCATCGCGGGCAGCGCATATGCACGCACCATACGCGCCAAACCCGTCAGATTTTCAGTCAAAATGGGGTTGCGTTTATGGGGCATGGCCGAAGAGCCCTTTTGCCCTGGGGAAAAATACTCCTCCGCCTCCAGCACTTCTGTACGCTGCAAATGCCTCACTTCCACAGCCAAGCGCTCAATCGATGATGCCACCACAGCCAGAGTTGCAAAAAACATTGCGTGCCGATCGCGCGGGATAACCTGTGTGGATACTGGCTCCGCGTGCAGGCCCATTTTTTCGGCCACATGGGCTTCAACCGTCGGGTCGATATTGGCAAAGGTGCCCACGGCGCCTGAGATCGCGCAGGTTGCGATCTCTTCACGCGCAGCTTTCAGGCGTGCATGGCAGCGGTCAAATTCGGCGTACGCTTGCGCCAACTTGAGCCCAAAAGTTGTGGGCTCAGCATGGATACCATGCGAGCGGCCCATCGTCGGCGTCATCTTATGCTCAAATGCGCGCCGTTTGATAACCTCTAAAAGCGTGGCCGATTGATCGATCAAAATATCGCTGGCTTTAACGAGCTGCACATTAAAGCACGTATCCAGCACGTCTGAGGAGGTCATTCCTTGATGCACAAAGCGTGCTTCTGGCCCCACATGTTCTGCAAGATTTGTCAAAAACGCGATGACGTCGTGTTTGACCTCGCGCTCAATCTCATCAATGCGCTCGACTTCAAAAGCGCCGCGCTCCCAAACAGCGGCGGCCGCGTCTTTAGGGATCACACCAAGATCCGCTTGCGCATCACAAGCATGCGCTTCAATCTCAAACCAAATGCGAAATTTTGAATCTGGCGACCAGATGTCCACCATCTTTTGGCGGGCGTAACGTGGGATCATTGTGAGGCTCCATAACTGAGGCTACCGCTTAGTCTATCAAGCCCATCGACTTCAAACTCTTCTCGCCTTTTTTACCAATAATGACATGATCATGGACTTTGACCCCAAGTTTGCCGCCAATTTCGGCAATGTCGCGGGTGATCGAGATGTCCTGCCTGCTCGGCGTTGGGTCTCCGGAGGGATGATTATGGCATAAAATGATAGACACAGCGCCAACATTCAGCGCTCGGGCCATGATTTCACGCGGGTAAACGGGTGCATGGTTGATGGTGCCTTCGCTTATGACTTCATCTGCGATGAGCACATTCTTCTGATCTAAAAACAGCACGCGGAAAACTTCGCGGTCGCGGTACGCATTGCTGGCCTTTAAATAGTCAATCAGTGCGCCCCAGCCGGATAATATTGGCCGGTCTGCAACCTGATCGCGGGTGACGCGGATGGTTGCGGCCTGCATGACTTTAAGAACAGCAATGGTGGTTTCGCCAAGTCCGGTGACGCTTTCAAGCCGGGCAAGGTCGGCGTTTATCACGTCGGCCAAGCTGCCGAACTCCGCCATCAGCGCTTTGGCCAGTGGTTTCACATCCCGTCGCGGTATAGCGATCGTGAGGATAAGTTCTAAAATCTCATAATCCGCGAAGGACTCCGCGCCGCGCTGCAGCAGTTTCTCGCGTAGCCTGGCGCGATGTCCGGCATGGGGCGACGCCGGTTTTTTGGGTGTCGGCGCCTCAGGCGGTGACGTCATAGGGCGGGCAGTGCCATCCTTTGGGGGATTGGGTGAAAATCTCGCAGCCATCGGCGGTCACCCCAATGGAATGCTCAAACTGCATCGATAGGCTGCGATCACGCGTTACCGCAGTCCAGCCGTCGTCTAAAACCTTGCATCCGGCTTTGCCGGCATTGATCATCGGTTCGATGGTAAAGAACATGCCTTCAGCCAGCTCCGCGCCCGTGCCTGGCTTGCCATAATGCACCACGTTGGGCGCGTCATGGAACACCCGGCCAAGGCCGTGGCCGCAAAAGTCGCGAACGATGGAATAGCGGTGTGCTTCGGCGTAGCTTTGAATGGCATGGCCAATATCGCCCAGCCGGGCACCAGGCTTCACCGCTGCAATGCCTTTCATCAGCGCGTCATAGGTCACCTGGGCCAGTTTTTGCGCTTTGATTGGGACTCGGCCCAGCAAAAACATACGGCTGGTATCACCATGCCAGCCATCCAAAATCACTGTGACGTCAATATTAAGCGCATCGCCTTCTTTAAGTTTCTTTGGTCCAGGGATGCCGTGACACACCACATGATTAAGCGACGTACAGATCGACTTTGGGAAACCGCGATAATTCAGCGGCGCCGGTACGGCATCATTCTCAATAATGAATGTGTGGCAAATATCATCTAGCTCTTCGGTTGTAACACCAGGCTGCACAAAAGGCGTCACATGATCGAGGGTTTGCGCCGCTAATTGGCCGGCGGCGCGCATGCCATCAAAAGCGCGTGGCGCGTAAAGCTTTATGTCGTTATGGTAGGCTTTGACCAGTGTGTCCATGGCGCTTTCTTGGACCTTAAATTGCGTGTTTAGAGTTAGATAACACAGTGTTACGGCGCAGTTAAGGCCAATGGTATCTCGCGGTTCAAAGTGATGCCGCTAAGCGCCACGTCGCAAACATATGCATAGGCCTCAACACCGTCTTCCATGGCCTGCCTTAGCCCGGCACCATAGTCAGGGTCGACGGCATCGTCGCTATCGAACTCAGTACAATCGTCGCGCTGAATACAATAGATCATGACCGCGCGGTGGCCGGCTTTCACCATCTCAGTCATTTCTTTGAGGTGCTTCAGCCCGCGGGCTGTTACAGCGTCAGGAAAGGTGGCTTTACGACCCTCACGCATATGCACGTTCTTAACCTCGACATAGGCTTTGCCAGGGCCTTCGAGCAAAATATCAATGCGCGAGTTAACGCCGTATTTTACTTCGCGTCGCAGGGTTTCAAAGCCTTGTAATTGGCCAATCGTGCCACTCTTAATTGCTTCTTCAACCAGCGTATTGGGCCGGCTGGTGTTGATGCCCACCAGCGTGTCGTCAGCTTCAATCAGCTCCCATCGGTATTTCAGCTTGGCGGTTTTTGAGCGGTTTGGCAGCAACCACACTCGACTTCCCGGCGTTGAAACACCGGTCATGCGTCCCGAATTGGCCACGTGCGCAGTGACGACCTCGCCATTTGCGAGGGTTATATCTGCCAAAAAACGCTTGTATCGTTTAATGAGCGTGCCTTCGATCAAGGGTTCTGGAAATTCCATCGGGCAATCTATACAACCGTCATTTCGAAATGAGATCAGGTGTCTAGCATATGACAAGTGAATCGCAAGCCGAGCGGATTTGGCGCGCTGGGATGGTGGTGATTGGCGATGAAATCTTGTCAGGCCGCACCCAGGACGCAAACGTCAGTTATCTCGCCCGCTGGCTCAATACCAGAGGCGTTAAACTGGCGGAGGTGCGCATCGTTGCAGATGATTACGACGCGATTGGCGAAGCGTTGCTCGCGTTAAAAGATCGCAATGACTACGTCTTCACGACCGGCGGCATCGGCCCGACACATGATGATATCACGGTCGACGCCATTTCCAGAGCACTTGGCGTGGACACGATTTTTCACCCAGAAGCCGTCGATATCCTAAGGCGTTACTATGGCGATGATAAAATGAATGATCGCCGGAAGCTGATGGCCCGGGTGCCGGACGGCGCGGATATTCTGGTTGGGCAAAATCTTGGCGCGCCGGCCATTCGCAAAGACAACATTTTTATTCTCGCGGGGATCCCTTCCATCATGCAGGCAATGCTGGACGCGATGGGTGACCTTATCGAAGGTGGGCAGCCGGTGATCTCACGGACAGTTGCCGCGATGACTCCAGAAAGTGAAGCAGCCGATGTCCTCGATAAATTGCAAAACGACTATCCCGATGCGTCCATTGGAAGTTACCCATTGATGCGAGATGGCAAAATTGGCGCCAATTTTGTTGTGAGAAGTGCGGATGCCCAGCGGGTTGACCAGATTTGTGCGGCCCTCATGAGTGGTCTCAGCGAGGCAGGCATTCAGCCCATAGATGGCGAAATATAGCCCCGCATGGAAACCTTTGCCACGCTGCTCGACCGTCTGGTTTATACCCCGCAGCGCAATGGCAAAATCAAACTCATCCGCGATTTCTTGCGTGACACTCCAGATCCTGATCGGGGTTATGGTTTGGCGGTTCTCGCCGGCGCCATAAAACTACGGAGTGTAGGCTACGCCGCGCTGCGCGAGCGCATCATGGCACGCACTGACCCCGTACTGTTCCGCCTGAGCTATGACTATGTGGGCGATTTTGCTGAAACGGTAAGCCTTTTGTGGCCGCCGCGGCCGCGCAATACGCCGGTCCCGAGCCTGACTGAGGTTTTTGAGGACCTTTCGAGTCTCACAAAAAATGAAGCGCTGGCCCAAGTGGAAGCTTGGCTCGATGTACTGGATGTGAACGGGCGGTACGGTCTCATCAAGCTGCTGACCGGCGGTCTGCGGGTCGGCGTAAGCGCCAGGCTTGCAAAGGTCGCGTTTGCTGATGCATTCGCCATGCAGGTCGATGACGTTGAAGAGGTATGGCATGCCCTGCAGCCGCCGTATCAGCCGCTGTTTGATTGGGCGACAGGGCGTGCAGAAAAGCCAAATCTCTCCGAATTGCCGGTGTTTCGGCCCTTCATGTTAGCCAATCCCCTCGAAGAACAAGACATCAACTTCGCAGACTATGTTGCCGAATGGAAATGGGATGGCATTCGCGTTCAGCTGGTCCGTGTTGGGGCCGAGACGCGGCTTTACTCGCGCACGGGTGATGATATCTCCCCCGGCTTTCCTGATATCGTGTCGGCCTTCGATGCTGAAGGCATTGTCGATGGCGAACTTTTGGTGCGTGGGGAGGGCGGGGCGCCCGCGCCCTTTAATGAATTACAGCAGAGGCTGAACCGGAAAACTGTATCTGCGCCGATGCTGAAAAAGTATCCCGCTTTCATTCGGCTTTACGATATATTGTTTGATGGCAAAACAGATGTTCGAGATCAGCCACTGCTGCAGCGCCGGAAGGCACTTGAGGCGTTTGCTCGGCAACTGCCAGAACAGCGCTTTGACATTTCACACCTGCTGAATGTTGCTGATCGTGACGCGCTGGAGGCGCTGCGCCAAGAGGCGCGGCAAACGGGTATGGAAGGCCTGATGCTAAAGCGTAGAGATAGCGCCTATGAAGCAGGCCGCAAACAAGGGCTCTGGTTTAAGTGGAAGCGCGATCCATTGCTGGCAGACACCGTGCTGATGTATGCGCAGCGCGGGCACGGCAAACGCTCCAGCTTTTATTCAGATTTTACCTTTGGCGCTTGGGATGACGGCGAGCTTAAGCCGGTTGGAAAGGCCTATTTCGGCTTTACCGATGACGAACTGAAACAGCTCGATAAATGGGTTCGGGCCAACACGGTTAATCGGTATGGACCGGTGCGCGAAGTGGAAAAAGCGCTGTGCTTAGAGGTCGCCTTCGACAGTGTGCATCGTTCGCCGCGCCATAAGTCTGGCATTGCGATGCGGTTTCCCCGCATTCATCGCATCAGATGGGATAAGCCGGCCAGCGAGGCAGACCCGCTGAATGTTCTCAAATCTATGATTGAGTAGCTTATTCGTAAAGATACGACATCGGATTAACGCGCTTCACATCCACAGAGCGCGTCGGCGCATCCTGTTCTGAGAAATCAGTTTCAAGATGGAATTCCGCGACCTTACGGTACAGTGTCGAGCGTCCAATTTTAAGCCGGCGAGCGACTTCGGTCATGCGGCCATGATAATGTTCCAAGGCCCAGCCGATCACCTCAGCTTCAATATCTGATAACGGCCGCACGTGCCCCTCATCATTTAACAAAGATATGTTGGGCGAATTTAGAAGGGCATTTGGCCCAGTGCGGCGCAGACCCGGCGCTTCTTCAAGCGCTTCACCGCCAAAGTTGGCCAGCATCTGGGCTTGCACCTGCGGGAAGTCATCCATCGTCATCACGTCGTTATCTGAGAGGACCACGGCCCGGAACATAACATTTTGCAGCTGGCGGACGTTTCCAGGCCAGCGAAAATGCTTGAGCAGCTCCAAAGCGTCTGGCGCAATGCGTTTGGGCGCTAAATTTTCTGAGTTGCAAACATTTTGGATAAAATAAGTAGTGAGGCTTTCAATGTCCTCCATGCGTTTGCGCAAAGGTGGAATGCGCACGGGAAAAACATTGAGGCGGTAGTAGAGGTCTTCGCGGAAATTTCCTTTGGTGACCTCTTCAGACAATGACCGATTGGTGGCTGATAGGACACGCACATCAACCTTTTGGGTTGTCGTTGAACCAACCGGATCGACTTCGCCCTCTTGCAGAACACGCAGCAGCTTGACTTGCGTTTCCATTGGCAATTCGCCGACCTCGTCGAGAAAAATTGTGCCACCGTCTGCTTCTAAAAACTTACCAGAATGCGCTTCACTTGCGCCGGTAAAAGCGCCTTTCTCATGCCCAAACAAGATGCTTTCCACCAAGTTTTCAGGGATCGCACCGCAGTTCACGATGACAAATGGCGCATCTTTGCGCGAACTGGCTGATTGAATCGCACGGGCAAACATTTCCTTGCCCACGCCGGATTCGCCCTCGATCAGCACGGGGATGGTGGAATTGGCGGCTTTGGTGGCGACGGAGATCGCATTGGCCATAGCCTGGCTTGCGCCGATCAAATCTTTAAAGGTCCCGCCCGTTTGAATTTTCTCTGTCAGCGGGCGTAATTCGCCTTGCAGTGTATTCTTATCGAGCGCCGCTTCAATCGCAGTGCGGATGCGCTCGCCGCTCGCCGGCTTTACCAAGAAATCCGTTGCGCCAGCCCGCATCGACCCAGACACATTCGAATTTGAAAAATAAGCAGTAAGCACGATGATGGGCAGATTAGGCCGATGTGGACGCACCGCCTTTAACACGTCAATGCCGGTCACGTCGGGCATTGAAATGTCGAGTAAAACCGCATCAATGGTCGTCCCAGCCGGAGAATTCAGGAGATCTACGGCCTCTTGGCCGCCATGGCAGGAAACGATGGTGTAGCCACTGCTTTGCACCGCCGCACCGATCAGTCGGTGCTGGGTCGGCTCGTCATCGACCAGCAGGATTTTCGCTGTATTTTCCGCCATATTAATACCTACTCTCCACTCTGGCACAGGTCGTAAAGCGCTGTGTTTTCGAAGCCAAAGAATACGGCTGCAAACCTTAACAAACGGCCAAGATCATGTGTCTTTATGGGGCTTACGGCATGTTAATAGGCGCGCGATACGGATAAATTTTAGACGCAGCTGTGACAAATACTGTTACTGCAATGCGCGTCACAAATGTCTATGGTGCGTGCATTCATAGCGAATTAGAAGCCCAAGCATGAGCAACGATACTGAGCAAAACCGATTGACCGGGCGACTTGGCCGCTATGCACGGGTGTCCGGCTCGATTGGCGGCATCGCCACCAAAATGGCCGCAAACAAGTTGATGGGCCGCGAGATTGACAAAGCTGCCAATGCAGCAGAGCTGCGTGAAGCGCTTGGAGGCCTTAAAGGCCCGGTCATGAAGGTCGCGCAGATTTTGGCGACAATTCCGGACGCTTTGCCACGTGAATACGCGCAGGAATTGAGCCAGTTGCAGGCAGATGCGCCTCCCATGGGCTGGATTTTTGTAAAGCGCCGTATGAAAGGCGAGCTGGGCGCAGACTGGCAAAGCAAATTTAAAGAGTTTGAAAAAGATGCAATCTCTGCCGCATCCTTAGGCCAAGTGCACCGCGCCACGGGGCTTAATGGACAGAAGCTAGCCGTCAAGCTGCAATATCCAGACATGTCGTCCGCCGTTGAGGCAGACGTTAAACAGATGAACCTGTTTCTCAATATTGCCAAGCAGTACGACCCTTCTGTCGATACATCTGAAATCCGCAAGGAACTGGCAGACCGGCTGCGCGAAGAACTCGATTATGAGCGCGAGGCCAAGCATATGGACGTCTATCGCTATATGCTCGGTGAGACGGATGCGGTGCATATTCCGCATGCTGTACCCGATTTGTCGACCCAGCGGCTGCTGACCATGACATGGGTTGAGGGCAAGCGCCTGTTAAGCTTCAAAGACATGGATTTGGAGACGCGCAACAAGATTGCGATTAATATGTTTAATGCGTGGTATATCCCATTTCATCGTTACGGGATTATCCATGGCGATCCGCATTTGGGCAACTATTCCGTGCGCGAGGACCTGAGCATAAATCTGCTGGATTTCGGCTGCGTGCGCATCTTCCCGCCAAAGTTTGTTGGCGGCGTTATAGATCTATACAAAGCACTGCGCGATGGCGATCAAGAGATGGCCGTTTCCGCGTATGAGACATGGGGTTTTAAAAACCTGTCTAAGGAACTGGTTGAGACACTCAATATCTGGGCAAGTTTGATTTATGGCCCATTGATGGAAGACCGCCCGCGTCTCATCGCCGTTGCAGATAACCCGGGTGAATATGGGCGCGAGCAGGCCGTTGCGGTCCACAAAAAGTTAAAGGACCTTGGCCCGGTGACGCCGCCGCGCGAGTTCGTGTTTATGGACCGTGCGGCACTTGGCCTGGGCGGTGTATTCTTGCACCTGCGTGCGGAAATCAATTGGCATCGGTTGTTTCAAGACATCATTGAAGGTTACGACGTGGCCAAGCTGCAAGCCAACCAGGAAAAGGCACTTGAAGCGGCCGGCTTGGATGCTCCTTAAGTGCCGGTATCAGCGCGCTACTTAGGCTTTTCCGGCCTCATACCCGTTATTTTTGGGGTTTTGTTGGCGGTATTTCATCCTGCGCGAGATATCCAATTGATTGCGACTGCCGTGACGCTTGCCTATGGCGGCATAATCCTCTCGTTTATCGGCGGCGCGTGGTGGGGTTTGGCGGTTAAAAGCGATACCGGCGCGCTTACTGGCTGGCTTATCGCTTCGGTACTCCCGTCACTTTATGCTTGGGGGGTCGTGGCCATCGCTTGGATTGCCGCCGCATATATGTATGCATCGCTGATGATGGCCGCGGGCTTTGTGTTTGCGCTGCTGGTTGACCGACGATTGTCTCTCACGGGGCAAGCGCCAGCCTGGTGGATGCGGCTGCGCAATCCGCTATCAGCGGCTATGGGACTTTTATTCCTAGCGCTTGCCGGTGACGCGGCTAGCTAAGCAAAGCTGCCGCCACCGCTGCACCGCTTTCAACCGCATCCCCAACGTTCGCGCCGATGAACCAATCGCCGCAAAACCCGAGCTTTTGGGTGCGGTCCCAATGGCAGGTTGCACCCATCGCCACATCAACGCGGCTATATAGCCAGCGATGCCCTTTGAGGTAAGCAGGCTCAGCGCCCCCGCCCAAACGCGCCCACAGCAGCTGAGCAATCTCTCCCTTATCAGTTTGCATAAGCGCGCTGCTGAGCGGTTCGCCCGTTAAAACAGTTGCACGTTTGCCATCATCGGACTTTGTTATCCACGCCAGGCCATCCATCTCCAACGGCCCCGTGGGCGGCAGATGGAGCGGTTTAGTATCCGCAATCAGTGCTGCCGCTTGCGGCGTATACTGCGGTAACTCCAAGTTCAGCGCTAACGTGTTGAGACCAAATGCAGCGGCTTGCAATGGAGGAATGGCCAAGATCAAAGCGTCGAATGGGGCAAACTTTTTCCTGCCGCAGGTCAGCGTCCATGCGCCATCGGCCTGTTCTATACCCGTTACCGTATGAGAAAGGCGCACATCAAGAGGCTCTGCAATCTGCTCGGCAAGCCGGCGCGCGCCGCCATTTGGGCGCAGAAATGGGCCATTGCCAGGCACAGGCTGGTATTTTCCTGGGTTGAATGTGATGGTTGACACATCGAGGTCAAATCGGGCGATCAGGGCTTTAATACGCGCATCGCTGCCATCAAGCAGCTGAACACCGTGATCAATCATACCCCAATCCGTTGATCGGGTAGCGCAGCGGCCTCCAACGCCCCGCGCTTTGTCGAAAAGAGTGATGCTTAAACCGGCCGCTTTGAGGTCATGTGCGGCAATCAGTCCTGCCAAACCAGCCCCAACAATCGCAATTTTCATAGCGACTTTCCTATCATCATTGGCTATGCCCTTGCCGATCAAAAAAGTGCATTAGATCAATCGAGCGGACCACACGAGAGAAAATACTAATGCGCTGAACAGTTTTTTTGTTTGGCGCTTTCTCGTGGTGGTCTGTAAGCAACGCGCTTTGCGTAAAGCAGGTAGGATTTAAAAGGGCAGCATAGATGAAAATAGCTGTATTTAAGGAGACGCAAGACGCTGAAAAACGCGTTGCCGCAACTCCAGACACAATTAAGAAGTTTAAAGCGCTAGGGGCGGAGCTGGTTGTGGAAACCGGGGCAGGCATGGCCGCGGACATCCCCGACAGCGCTTATGAAGCCGAGGGTGCGACGATTGGCGCAGATCGCAAGTCTGCGGCTGATGGTGCGGATATCTTGTTGAAAGTTCAGCCGCCAAGCGCTGAGGAACTCGCCGATTACCCAAAAGGGTCGTCGCTGATCGCGTCCTTGAACGCTTTGACAGATAAGCCAGGCATGGAAGCTCTTGCTAAAGCTGGCATAAATGCATTTGCCATGGAATTGATGCCGCGGATTACCCGTGCGCAATCCATGGATATTCTGTCGTCACAGTCTAATCTGGCAGGCTATAAAGCGGTGCTTGATGGTTGCGGCGAGTTTGGCCGGGCTTTGCCGATGATGATGACCGCTGCGGGGACAATCCCTGCCGCGCGGGTATTTGTTATGGGCGCCGGCGTTGCCGGACTGCAAGCGGTAGCCACGGCCAAGCGGCTTGGCGCGATTGTCACCGCAACCGACGTGCGCGCGGCTGCGAAGGAGCAAGTCGAAAGTCTTGGCGGTAAGTTCATCTTCCTCGACGAGCTTGCGCAGGATGACAGCGCCGGCGGCTACGCTCGTGAGCTGACAGATGAGCAGAAAAAAGCGCAGGCGGAGCTGATCGCCAATCACGTTCCTAAGCAAGACATTGTCATTACCACCGCTCTTATCCCTGGCCGCCAGGCGCCGATTTTGGTGAGCGAAGAAATGGTTGCGAGCATGAAGCCAGGATCGGTTATCGTTGACCTTGCGGTAGAGCAGGGCGGCAACGTTGTTGGATCTAAGCCTGGTGAAGTGGTTGACATTGGCGGCGTGAAAATCGTTGGGCACCGCAATGTACCCTCGCGCCTTGCCGCCGATGCATCGGCCTTATTCGCTAAAAACTTGCTGAATTTCTTGACGCCGTTCATCGACAAAGAGAGCGGCACCCTCAACATAAATTGGGAAGACGAAGTGGTCACTGGCACCCTCGTCACCAAAGATGGCGCGATTGTACATCCGCGCCTCACTGAAAATTAAGGGAGGCACCCATGGCTGAAGTAAGCCCTTTTGTATCGCAACTCTCCATCTTTCTGCTTGCTATTTTTGTTGGCTATTATGTTGTCTGGTCGGTCACCCCGGCGCTACATACGCCGCTTATGGCAGTGACCAACGCTATTTCATCCGTCATCATCGTCGGCGCGCTGATTGCAGCAGGACCCATTGGATTTTCTTCGGCAAAAATTCTCGGCCTACTGGCTGTTGTGTTGGCTTCGGTCAACATCTTTGGCGGTTTTGCCGTCACCCAGCGCATGCTGGCGATGTATAAGAAAAAAGATAAGAAGTAGGAGTGCCCTGACATGACATTGACAACTCTCATGATGGGCGCCGGCGGAGCATCCGCCCCTGCGTCGACGGCAAGCAACGTTACGGCCCTTGCTTATTTGGTAGCCTCCGTTCTGTTCGTCTTGTCTCTGCGCGGTCTATCCAGCCCGGAAAGCAGCCGCCAAGGCAACCTGTTCGGCATGATCGGCATGGTGATTGCCGTGGTGACCACCATCATCAATCCAAACGTTCTTGGCTATGCTGAAATCGGTGTGGCGATCCTCATTGGTGCCGTGATTGGCTATATCATTGCCCAAAAGATCGCCATGACAGCGATGCCTCAGTTGGTTGCCGCCTTCCACTCCTTGGTTGGTTTGGCAGCCGTGCTTGTGGCCGCTGCGGCTTATCTAAACCCGCAAGAGTTTGGCATCGCAGATCCACTTGGCAACATCTTTGCAGTTTCAAAAATAGAGATGGGTCTTGGCATCGCGATTGGTGCAATCACCTTTTCCGGCTCAGTCATCGCCTTTCTTAAGCTGAACGGTAACATGTCTGGCGCGCCGATCATCTTGCCGGCCCGGCATGTGATCAACTTGGGTACATTGGCCGGTATTATAGGGCTGATTGGCTATTTTGTAACAGACCAAGCAGACTGGGTGTTCTGGACGATCACCGCGCTTAGCTTTGCCATTGGCTTTTTGCTGATAATCCCAATTGGGGGCGCCGACATGCCAGTGGTCGTCTCGATGCTCAACAGCTATTCTGGTTGGGCAGCAGCGGCGCTTGGCTTTACGTTGCAAAACACCGCCTTGATTATCACGGGCGCGCTCGTTGGCTCTTCTGGCGCAATCCTCAGCTACATCATGTGCAAAGGCATGAACCGCAGCTTTATCTCGGTGATTGCAGGCGGATTTGGCGGCGAGACAGCCTCCTCTGGCCCCGCAGAGAAAATAGACCGGCCTTTCAAGCAAGGCTCTTCCGATGATGCGGCGTTCATTATGAAGAACGCATCTAAAGTCATCATCGTGCCTGGCTATGGCATGGCCGTCGCACAGGCGCAGCACGTGCTGCGCGAGATGTGCGACCTTTTAAAGGAAGAAGGCGTTGATGTGAAATATGCCATCCACCCCGTCGCGGGGCGCATGCCGGGGCACATGAACGTGCTGCTAGCGGAAGCGAATGTGCCCTATGATGAGGTGTTTGAGCTGGAAGACATAAATACCGAGTTCGGCCAGGCAGATGTTGCCTTCGTCATTGGCGCAAATGATGTGACCAACCCGATTGCGAAGTCAGATCCTGCATCTCCGATTTTTGGCATGCCTATTTTGGATGTTGAAAAAGCCAATACTGTGCTGTTTATCAAGCGCTCCATGGGCGGTGCCGGCTATGCCGGTGTTGAGAACGAGCTGTTTTTCCGCGACAACACCATGATGCTCCTGTCTGACGCCAAGAAGATGACAGAAGAGATCGTTAAGTCACTCGGCTAATGTAACACAATAGCTGGTGACAGCAGCTTACCCGCTGCTGTCACCACAGCCTTATTTATCTATGGGAAAACACAGAGATATTTCAAAATAAACCTAGCACACGCCCGCCTACATCGTGTTACGCTTTTCCTTTGTTAATCAAGGAGGCGTAAAGCGATGAAGAAGCTCATTGGCGTGGTTCTGCTGGTCATTTTAATCGCTGTTGTGGGCGGTGGTTTTTATCTGTCAAGCAACGGCACAAAGCTAATAAAAACAGCTGTCGTTACATATGGCCCTGACGTTACTGGGACACCAATTGGTCTTAGCAATGTTGCCCTTTCGCCGCTGACAGGAAAAGCCGGACTATCTGGCCTGTCAATTGGCACGCCCGCTGGCTATAGCGCGCCGTACACCTTTAAAGTCGATGATGCCTCCATTGCGCTAAAACCGATGAGTTTGCTCGATGACGTTCTTGTCATTGAAGACATAACGATTGCCTCTCCGAGCATTATTTTTGAGCCCAAGGGCAAATCATCAAACATTCAAGCTTTGCAAGACAGTGTGAATTCCTACCTCGGGCCAAGTGATCCGAACGCGAAATTGCCGGGGCCGGAAAAACTGATCATTAAACGCTTTGCCATCACCGCACCGAAGGTGACTGTCTTTGCTGGTGATATGTTAGGCGAAAAATCGGTGACAGCACCGGATATCATCCTCACGGACATGGGCGTAAAAGAAGGCGGCGTTCCACCTGGTGAGATCGCGCAAGCGGCAATGGCTTCTTTGCAACCGCAGATCTTGGCTGCCATTAAGTCCCAAGCTGGTCAAATGCTCGTGGACCAAGCCCTCAAAGAGGCGGCCAAAAAGGGTCTACCAGTTGATGACTTGAAGGGCATGGTGAAAGGCGAGAATATGGAAGACAACATTAAAAAAGGCGTCGGTGGGCTGCTAAAAAAGCTCAAATAGCGCGAAAATAGAGCGCAATCCTATAGAAAATAGCACTCGCATCTTGGCTAGCGAACGCGATACGTTCGCCGCATGAGATGGAGATTGCAATGTTGCTTCCAACGGATCGGACAGTCTTTCAAAATGCCTGGGTCGTGCCAGATTTAAAGGCTGCTGTCCGGCATTGGACCGAGGTCATGAAAGTCGGTCCATTTTTTATTGTCGACCACACAGGCAGCCTAAAAAACGTGATGCATCGGGGCGAGCCGGGTTCAATTTCAATGACAACCGCGCTAGCACAGGCCGGTCCGGTGCAAATTGAGCTTATAGAAGTGCATGGGGACGGGCCGAATTGTTACCGCGATATCTACAAGCCTGGCGAAGGCGGCTTTCATCACATGTGTGTATGGACACATGATATCGAAGCGGATCACGCGTATTACCAGGACA
>JBCCLR010000002.1:0-57632 GCA_039026755.1 Pseudomonadota bacterium
CCCGAAACCATTGCCATGGTGCTGTGGGGCACGGACAATCTAAAATCCGCCGGTGGGCCAATTGCCCAGGCGCTGTCGCTGATGGGGGCACGGCCGCGGCTTGATAGTTATAACCGAGTGTGCGGCGCTGAGCTGATCCCATTGGAAGAGCTTGGCCGGGCGCGCATTGACGTCGTCATGACCCTATCCGGCATCTTCCGCGACCTTCTGCCCATGCAGGCCAGCATGCTTGCCGAAGCGAGTTATCTGGCTGCCATTGCCGATGAACCCGACACACAAAACTTCATCCGCAAGCACGCCCGCGCCTATGCCGATGCGCACGGCGTTGACATTGAAGAAGCCGCCTACCGCGTATTCTCCAACGGCGAAGGGGCTTACGGTGCCAACGTGAATTACCTGATCGGCTCCAGCGCGTGGACCGACGATCAAGAAATTGGCGACACCTACACCAACCGCAAGGGCTTTGCCATCAACCGCAAAGGCAAAACGACCAAGCAAGAGAGCCTGCTCAAAGATGTACTTGGCCATGTGGATATGGCGTATCAGAGCCTCGATTCTGTAGAACTGGGCGTCACCACCATTGACCATTATTTCGATACGCTCGGCGGGATTTCAAAATCCGCTTCGCTGGCGCAAAACGGCGATGACATCCCGATCTACATCTCCGATCAGACGCAAGGCGAAGGCAAAGTGCGCAGCCTTGAGGAGCAAGTCTCGCTGGAGACGCGCACGCGCTCTTTAAACCCCAAATGGTTCGAAGGCATGCTGGAACATGGCTACGAAGGCGTGCGTCAGATTGAAGCCCAGGTCTCCAACACAATGGGTTGGTCGGCCACCACCGGCCAAGTACAGCCGTGGGTCTATCAAGAGCTGAGCGAGACCTTTGTGCTGGATGACGCCATGCGCAAGCGCCTTGCCGACCTCAACCCGGCATCCTCCGCACGCATGGTGGGCCGGCTGATTGAAGCCAGCGAACGCGATTATTGGCAGCCCGATGCTGAAACGCTGGATGCACTACACAGCGCCAATGAAGAACTTGAAGACCGCATAGAAGGTGTGGAGGCATAATGACGGCCCTCTTAAAAGACCGCAAAGACCGCAAGCTCAAGCTTGGCCCCCTGAAGGCCACTGATCTGAAGACCGGCGATGCAAAACCTGCAAAACGCTCGATTTTGCCGGGCAAAGACGGCATCGGTAGCACCCAGGTGCACCTTGATCCCAATATGGATATTGGCAATGCTAAGGTGTTCGCCGTGTATGGCAAAGGCGGCATTGGCAAATCGACGACGTCCTCTAATTTGTCGGCCGCGTTTTCCAAGCTCGGCAAGCGCGTGCTGCAAATCGGCTGCGACCCGAAGCATGATTCCACCTTTACGCTCACCAAGCGCCTAGTTCCCACGGTGATCGATGCACTTGAAGAGGTCAGCTTCCATTCTGAAGAACTGCGCCCGGAAGACTTTGTCTATGAAGGCTATAACGGCGTCATGTGCGTGGAAGCCGGCGGCCCGCCTGCAGGTACCGGTTGCGGCGGCTATGTGGTGGGCCAAACCGTTAAACTCTTAAAAGAACATCATCTGCTTGAAGATTCTGACGTCGTGATTTTCGATGTGCTGGGCGATGTGGTGTGCGGTGGCTTTGCCTCCCCCCTGCAACATGCCGAACGCGCGCTGATCGTCACCGCCAATGACTTTGATTCAATCTTTGCCATGAACCGCATTGCAGCCGCTATTGGCGCGAAATCAAAGAACTATGAAGTGCGTGTGGGCGGCGTCATTGCAAATCGCTCCAAAGCCACCGATGAGATTGACCGGTTTAATGCCACTGTCGGCCTCGACCGGGTGGCTCACTTCCCAGACCTAGATGTGATCCGCCGCTCGCGGCTGAAAAAATCCACACTTTTTGAGATGGAGCAATCACCCGAGCTTGAAGCGGTGCAAAATGAGTATTTGCAGCTCGCCCAAACCCTGTGGGACGGCGAGCGTGTGTTTAAACCAACCCCCATGAAAGACCGGGAAATCTTTGATTTCCTCGGTTTTGACTAGAATGCGCTTTGACTGAGGACAAAACGACGTGACGGACGCCGCCTATAACACCCGCCGGTCAGAGCTCGAGACCTACTTCGACAAATCGGCCAAAGACAATTGGATCGCCATGACGTCCAAGGCGCCGATCAATGCCATCCGCCGCACTGTGCGCGCGGGCCGGGATCAAATGCGCACGGAGCTGCTCAGCTGGCTGCCGGAGGACTTGACCGGCGCACGGCTGCTGGATGCCGGCTGCGGCACCGGCATGTTTGCGATTGAGGCAGCAAAACGCGGCGCGGATGTGCTTGCGGTTGACTTATCGCCAGGTCTCATCGATGTGGCGCGCGAACGCACCTCAGAGGAAAACCTATCAGGCAGCATCGACTACCGCGCTGGCGATATGACTGACCCTAGCTTTGGCGCATTTGACTATATCATCGCCATGGATAGCTTCATTCACTACCAGTTTGACAATCTGGTGGACCTCATCAGCACCTTCGCGGCGCGTACGCGCAATCGCCTCCTATTCACCGTCGCGCCAAAAACCGCGCTGTTAACGCTCATGCATGCCTCCGGACAGCTGTTTCCGCGCAGCAATCGCTCACCTGCTATCGTACCGGTCAGCCAGCGCGCGCTTATTCATGCAGCAAACACACAGGCGCGGCTGGCGGATTTTGAAATTGGCCGCGTGCGCCACATTTCCTCAGCCTTTTATCAATCTAAAGCGGTGGAGCTGTTACGCGGATGACGCAGCGGCCGGCAACATTTGCTGAATTTTGGCAATCGCTCGGACCGCGATTCTTGCCGTTTGCCGATGCGGCCAGCGAAACGCTGCCACTTGGCCGCTTACTGCGCCTGTCAGTATTTCAAATCTCCGTCGGTATGACGGCAGTACTGCTGACCGGCACGCTTAACCGGGTCATGATCTTAGAGCTTGGCGTACCAGCAACCGTTGTGGCGGTGATGGTTGCGCTGCCATTCTTGTTTGCACCGCTGCGCGCGCTGATCGGCTATAAGTCTGACACGCACCGCTCCCTGCTGGGTTGGCGACGGGTGCCGTATATTTGGTTTGGCACGCTGTTTCAATTTGGCGGGCTCGCGATTATGCCGTTTGCCTTGCTTCTGCTTCAGTCTCAGACAACAGGCCCGCAGTGGCTTGGGCCCGCCGGAGCTGCGCTGGCATTCCTGCTCACAGGCCTCGGCATCCACACTGTACAGACCGCTGGGCTCGCACTGGCGACAGATTTAGCGCCGAAGGATAGCCGGCCGCGCGTGGTGGCGCTTATTCATGTGGCGCTGCTCGTGGGCATGCTGCTGAGCGCGCTGGCGTTTAGTGTCTTACTTGAAAACTTTAGCGCTGTGCGGCTGATCCAGGTGGTGCAAGGTGCGGCTGTGGCTGCGTTGTTTTTCAACGTCATCGCGCTGTGGAAGCAAGAAGCGCGGCAGCCAAGCCAGACCGATCCAGAAAAAGTGCATCCCACATTCATCGAAAGCTGGCGCAAATTTAAAGGCGATAGCAATGCGGCGCGGCTGCTCATTGCACTGGCGCTCGGAACGGTCGGCTTTTCCATGCAAGATGTGTTGCTTGAGCCCTATGGCGGCGAGGTGCTGCAGCTCAGCGTTGCGCAAACAACGCTGCTGACGGCCTGGTTTGCAGGGGGCACCTTACTGGGTTTTGCCTTGGCCGCGCGGCTCCTGACGCTGGGCACCGAGCCACACCGGCTTTCCGCGCTGGGCATGTTGATTGGCATTGCCGCGTTTTGCAGCGTGGTCTTTGCCGCACCACTAGGCTCAGCAAACCTATTTCGCGCGGGCGCCTGTCTTATTGGCGTTGGCGGCGGCATTTTTACTGTGGGCACGCTGATTGCCTGCATGAAGCTGGCAGATGCCAGTGGTTCTGGTCTGGCGCTCGGCGCATGGGGCGCTGTGCAAGCCTCAGCGGTCGGTGTTGGCCTGGCGGCAGGCGGCATTATTCGCGACACGGTCAATGCCGCCGGCAGTGCAGGCTTTAACCCTGCGTTGGCAGACCCCGCGCTTGGCTATAGCGTCGTTTATCACCTCGATATTGCATTTCTCGTCGTGAGCATCATCGCGATCGGGCCACTCGTGCGTTTTAACAACGCGCGTTTTACGGAAGAGCGTTTCACGCACGGTTCAAACGCCAAATCCACCCCCCAACCCCTTCCTGAGCAGGGAGCAGACATCGGCTTAGCCCGCGTTTCGAGCTAGCCGGATATGGAGCAAAGATATGATTGTTGAAATCGTTGGAAGTTTAGATGTTGCGCAGCTGGTGCTATATGCTTTCTGGATCTTTTTCGCTGGGCTGATTTGGTATCTACAGGCTGAAAGCCGGCGCGAGGGCTATCCGCTAGAAGCGGATCTAACGGGCGATTATAACAAAGATGCCTGGCTGTCGATGCCAAGCCCAAAAACCTTTGTGCTGCCACACGGTCATGGTGAGCGGGTCTATCCGCACCCCGCCAATCGCGACACCCGGCCCATTGCAGCAATGCGCGCCTCACCCATGCCTGGCGCGCCGCTGATCCCCACCGGCGATCCACTAAAAGACGGTGTTGGCCCAGCCTCTTGGGCCGAACGGCCAGACTATCCCGATGCTATGGCAGATGGATCTGACAAGATCATTCCTATGGCAAAAACGGCGCACTTTAAGGTGGCTGAACAGGATATGAGCCCGATTGGCATGCCTGTCATTGCCGCTGATGGCCAACAGGTGGGTGAGATTAAAGAACTATGGGTCGACCAGATGGAATCGGTCATCCGCTATTTTGAAGTCGCTGTCGGTGAAGAAACCAGACTGATCCCCATGCACTTTGCCCGCTTCCGCGGCTCCTTCCGCGGTCTGGGTAAGATTTACTACGTTAACAATCTGCCGGCGTCTCGGTTCCCAGATATTCCGCAGACCGCCTCGCCAGAGCGTATCACCATGCTGGAAGAAGAGAAGATCATGGGCTTCTTCGGCGGCGGTACGCTCTATGGCATGCCCGACCGCACGGAGCCGATCATATGAGCATCAAGTTCAATGATGAGTATGAAATCGAGCCGATTGCCGGTTTGCCGGAGCCTTTGCCGAAGGGTGAAAACATTCTTTGGCAAGGCCGGCCCCAGCGCAAAGCCGTCCTGCGAAACGTGCTGCACATCCGCAAATTTGCACTCTATTTCGGCGTGTTGCTGGTGTGGAATGTAGGCACGGCATTTTATGATGGGCGGCCGGGTTTAAGCGCACTTGGCGCTGGCCTGGGCACGCTTGGTCTTGCCGCGGCATTTTATATCATCGTCCAAATCTACGCCTATCTGATTGAGCGCACCACCATTTACACGTTGACGGACAAACGTGTTGTGATGCGCTGCGGCGTGGCCTTAAGCGTTGCTTTTCAACTGCCATTTAAGCAAATCACCGCTGCCGATGTGCGCTCTTTACAAAACGGCATGGGCGATATTGCACTCACGCTGGCTGAGCACAGCAAAATCTCCTGGCTGGTGCTGTATCCACATGTGCGGCCGTGGAAACTTGCTAAGCCGCAGCCAATGCTGCGCTGCATCGACAATGTAGCGCACATTGCGCAGATGCTTGCCGATGGCCTTGCCGCTGCTCATGGCCACGCGCCAGCGCACGAAACAGCCGAAGCAGCGCACGGTCCGTCAGCCCCGCAGCCGATATCAGAAGGTATCCCTGCCGCGCAGGGCCTGGCGCAAAGTGCGTAACTAGAAACCATCTCACGGGGGGATAAGACCATGTTGCAACCAGCGCAGAAGATCAGTGAAAACCGGCATAATCTGCCACTTTACGGGATCCTGGCGGTCATGGTCTTATGCGTCCTCCTGGTGGTCGCGTCGGTTCTCACAGGCACCGGCAAAGTGCGCGGCAGCATCGGCATCCCGGTGGTCGAACGCAGCATTACCTTCCATAGCGACGCGCAGGGCGGCTTTCGCGTTGTCGATGCGGACACCAGCCAAGACATTAAAAGGTTTGCCAAGGGAGAAGGCGCGTTCATCCGCAGCTCCATCCGGTCCATGAGCCTTAATCGCCGTGCGCATCGCATCCAGCACGACCTGCCCTACCGGCTTGCCAAAACCGAGCAAGGCCGGCTGTCTTTGATTGACCCAGAGACCGGGCAATTTATTACCGTCAATGCTTTTGGCCCTGTGGCCGCCCGGAGCTACGCAAGTTTGTTACCAAGTCAAACCAAAAAGGAGGGTTAGACGATGTTGTTGGGGGAAAGCTTATGTCATTGATGTCGTGGCTAGAAAAAACGCTTGAGGTGGATTGCACCGTGGAGGTGCAAAATACCTTTGAAAGCCTGCATGCGCATGTGCGCTTTGATGGCGGCGTAACGGTCAACCCGGGGGATGAAGTGACCGTGCACGGTAAACCGATTGAAGTGCCCTATGGCGATAAACAAACCTTCCGCCGCAAGGCGACGGTAAAACGCGCTGGCCTTGTTGAACGCCTATGGACCAAGGCAACTGGGGACTTTGAATTTATGGAGCTGTGTGAATTCAGCTTCTCGGAGGAAAGATTATGATCATCCAGCCGAACCAGAAAACCACCATTCGCCCAGCGCATGATGTTGAGCGGGTTGACCCCAGTGCGCCAGCCAATCCAGGCGTGCCAGCCAATTCCAATGTGCCACCGGGCAAACAAGCGATCAATGAAACGACAAAGCATGCCGCCTCAGGCACCACGTTGCTCGACCCCCGGTTTTACACAACGGATTTTGATAAGCTCGATAAAACCGATATCTCGCTGGTGCGCGCAGAGTGGGACCCGTTGATTGCTGAAATGAAGGCAGACCCCAATCGGGGTCATTTCAAGCGCAATGAAGATTGGGATGATGTCGACCTCGCAGACTTGCCTGATGGCTTGCGCGAGGAGTTTATTGACTTTCTCGTAAGCTCGCTCACGGCGGAATTTTCGGGCTGCGTGCTATACAAAGAAATGAAGCGACGCGGTACAAATCCGGATATCAAGGCCCTATTTAGCTATATGAGCCGCGATGAAGCGCGCCATGCCGGCTTCATCAACGATTGCCTGAAAGACTTTGATATCGGGGTTAATCTGGGCTTCCTCACCAAGGCCAAGAAATATACATATTTCCGGCCAAAATTCATCTTCTACGCGACCTATCTCTCTGAAAAGATTGGATATTCACGCTACATTACAATCTTCCGCCATCTTGAACGCCATCCGGAAAACCGGTTCCACCCGATTTTCAAATGGTTTGAAGAATGGTGCAATGATGAGTTTCGCCACGGCGAGGCGTTTTCGCTGTTAATGCGGGCTGACCCGAAATTGCTGTCGGGCCACAATAAACTGTGGATCAAGTTCTTCTTATGCGCGGTCTATGCGACGATGTTTGTGCGCGATCATGCCCGGCCGCACTTTCATAAAGCGCTGGGCATTGGCATTGAAGACTATGACTTCCGCGTGTTCCGTATTTGCAATGAGATTTCCAAGCAATGCTTCCCGTTCACCCTGGATCTGGATAATCCGCAGTTCCGGCGCCGGCTGCGCCGCATCAACGAAATTTCCGTTGCAATGGGTGACGCCAGCAAAAAAGGTGGCATCTTCGGCAAAGTAAAGAAAGCAGCGCTTGGCATTGCCGCGGCATATCAGTTTGGGCGGCTCTATTGCATCCCATCCAACGCCAATGAAATCCCGGAAACCAGCCATCTTGTACCGGCGTGGTAGCGCCGGCGCACAAGGAGTGTAAACAGCTCATATGAAAACCCTTGTCCCCATCCTGTTTGTCGTTTTCACCTGGTGGTTTTCCACCGGCGTGGTGCTGTGGCTTGCCACACGCACAGGCGGCAACCGCCAGTATCGCTTGATGGCGATGCTGGCGATCGGGGGCCTTGGACTAATTGGCATTTGGGCTAGTGCATACCCGGCACTCTTCCCAAGCGTGCCCGCTTGGAGCCTGCCGTATCTGGGCTTCAGTGCTGCACTTGCCGTGTGGGCACCCATTGAATTTACCTTCTTAACGGGCATTTTGACCGGTCCGCGCCTTTTAAGGTGCCCACCAGGCAGCACGGAAGTAGAGCGTTTTGGCTATGCCTTTAAAGCGCTGAGCCATCATGAATATGCGCTGGCTGGCGCACTCGGCCTGATTGCGGTGATCACCTTGCCCAATGGCAGCTTTGCTGCCTTTGCGGTCTTCTTGTTGCTTTGGCTGATGCGCCTTAGCGCGAAATTCACGCTATTTTCCGGCGCACCAAAGTTTGCCCAAGAGATGATGCCGCAGCAAATTGCGCACCTGCAAAGCTACATACGCCATGACCGGATCGGGCCATTTTTTTGGATCGCGATGCCTATACTTACACTCACCTTTATCGCAGCTGTCTTCAGCATCGCGATGGGTAGTGTAACACCGGAATTTAGAACGTTGAGCATCATGCTCACCACATTGGTTGGACTTGGCGCATTAGAGCACTGGTTCATGATCCTGCCTGTCACAGACAGCGCCCTATGGCGCTGGGCGTTACCAGGGACGCAAAAACAGACAGCCAGGGCCGTAGGATCAAGGCCTAGAGCGACAATCACGACACAACGACGACCAAACCATAGCAACCAGCAGACCCGTCTGCGCGTTGCGCCGGGCTACCAAAGAGCCCAACAGCCTAGAAGGGGAGCAGCAACATGAACTTTGACGAGTTCTTTGAAGATGAGCTGAACGGACTACGCGAAGCCGGGAACTACCGGGTCTTCGCCGAACTGCAGCGCCACAAAGGCCAATTTCCGCGCGCCACACGCTATGATGCCAATGGCGCGACAAGCGAAGTGACCGTTTGGTGTTCAAATGATTATCTTGGCATGGGCCAGCACGCCGATACGCTTGCTGCGATGCGCGAAGCCATGGACAAATGCGGCGCCGGCGCCGGCGGGACACGCAATATCTCAGGCACCAATCACTATCATGTGCTGCTCGAGGAAGAGCTTGCCGATCTGCATGGCAAGGAAGATGCGCTCATCTTCACCTCTGGTTATGTGTCAAATTGGGCAGCCTTAGGCACGCTGCTTGCCCGAATCCCGGGCATTGAAGTGTTTTCCGATGCCGGCAACCATGCCTCGATGATTGAAGGCATACGCCATTCGCGCGCGCCCAAGCACATATGGAAGCACAATGATCCTGAAGATCTTGATCATAAGTTATCGGCAGTTGCGCCCGAAACCCCGAAATTGGTCGCGTTTGAAAGCGTTTACTCCATGGAAGGCGATATCTGCCCCATGCGCGAGATCGTTGAGGTGTGCGAGAAGCATAGCGCGCTGTCTTATTTGGATGAAGTGCACGGCGTTGGCCTGTATGGCCCGCGCGGCGGCGGCATCGCCGAGCGTGAAGGCCTGATGGACCGGATTACGGTGATCGAAGGCACGCTTGGCAAAGCCTTTGGCGTCATGGGCGGCTATATTACCGGGTCCCGCAATCTATGCGATTATGTGCGCTCGTTTGCCTCTGGCTTTATCTTCACGACCGCACTGTCACCTGCACTGGCAGCAGCGGCAACGGCCTCAATCAAGCATTTAAAGAAAAGCGATTTTGAACGCCAACGCCAGCGCCGCAATGTGCGTATCCTGCGCGATCGGCTGGATGCAGCCGGTATCCCGCATATGCAGAACGACAGCCACATCGTGCCCGTTGTGGTTGGTGATGCTAAGAAATGTAAGTTCATTTCAGACTATCTGCTGGATAACCACGGCATCTATGTGCAGCCGATCAATTACCCGACCGTACCAGAAGGCACAGAGCGCCTGCGCATCACGCCGTCGCCCGTGCACACAGAGGCCGATATCGACGCCCTGGTGACAGCCTTAGGGGAATTGTGGTCGCATTGCGCCTTAGCGCGCGCTGTGGCTTAAGGCGCTAGGTAAAGCTTAAGGCCCTTTGTGGGACGAGACAGTAAAGGGCGAGGGGCAATACACAATTACGGCGCCACGCAGTCATGGCTTGAAGCCTGACCGTGGCAAACCCGTGGCTGTCCTGCCCTTTCAAGCTAGGTCAGGTTTTAGCGCACTGAAAGCGCCGGTCTTTGAACA
The DNA here is from genome assembly GCA_039026755.1 of Pseudomonadota bacterium. Classification (GTDB taxonomy): domain Bacteria; phylum Pseudomonadota; class Alphaproteobacteria; order Sphingomonadales; family CAKZYD01; genus CAKZYD01. The sequence continues at coordinate 10,078 of JBCCLR010000002.1, forward strand.
GCAAAAGACAATCATTATAGACCAGCGCTTTCGTTTCGAACGTCTTGCGTGTCTCAGCATCACATCATTCGCTCAAAAAGGGCTTCGAGGTCTGCCGCAATGACTTCAGCATGCGCATCAAGCACAGATCGCGTCACATCGAGCCGTTCAAGCAAGCGCGCACCCGGTATAATCCGGCTGGCCGCGCGCGAGCCATCCAATAGAGACGACTGCGTGGCTAGCACTGTAGTCGCCACCTGCACCTGCGTAAAGCGCTGCTGCCAATCATATGAAAAAGCGGCATGAAATGCGGCGTTCATGGCGCTGCCCGCGCGCAATTGCTCCACAAACATGGCAAAGGCGCTGCTGCGGGACTGGGTTTCCAGCCGCGATTTAAAGCTGCTGTTCCATGGTTTTTCCAGGCACTCAAGCATATCTGTGACATCAAATTCACTGCCAAAAGCCCGTGCCATATCAGCGCTTTTCTCCGCCGGAAAAGCTGGCACATCGATCAAACAAGACATATCCAGCCCTGGCAGCGCGCGGGTACATAACTCGGCTGCAACAAGACACCCGGTATGAAACCCAATGAGGCCGATGCCGTCACTGTCTTCTAAAGCATGGTGCAGGACAACCTCCATTGCATCGGCATAATCGCCAATGCTCGGCATACCCTCCGGAACGGGTGCCGAGCCGCCATAACCAGGATAATCGGGCGCAATAACGCGGCGCTGCTGCGCTAGAAAAGGCGCAATGTGCTGAAATGCCAAGCCGCTGAACGGCGCGGGATGCAAGCATATTAGAGTGCGGCGGGCCGGCGATGATGCCGGTTGCCACTGGCGCAGATGGATTTGCCCAAAAGGGCCATCAATATAGCGGAGGGTTGGTGTTTTCATTATCTGCCCTGCTCTTTCCTCTTGCGGTGCTTATAGCGTATTCTTTAGTGGCGAAATCGGGTACCAGCCACGACATCCGTCAATCAAAGAGTGCGCGGCGGTCTTGATAGAAACCATCAAAACAGAAACCATCGAAGGACACACGGCCCTGATCCAGCAGCTGCGACAGCGCCCGATATCGACACAATAAAGCGCGCAGCGTATGCACGCAGGTTAATTGGTGACGCATAAAAGGCCCCCCGCGATGTCAACCACACTTCTCGTTTTCCCGCATCAACTGTTTGCGGGCCACCCAGGGCTAAACCATAGCCCGAGCACAATCATCTTGATCGAAGACAGTTTGTTTTTCGGCGACCCGCAGTATCCGGCGATGTTTCACAAGCAGAAACTATGGCTGCACCGGGCGTCCATGGCGCGCTATGCCAAAGAGCTAGAAGCACGTGGTTATAGCATTGAGTACTGCGCGTACCAGGCTGGTGAAGTCACATTAAAAAACGCGCTCCAAGACATCCAAGAATCTGGCGGCGTAGAGGTCATCGCCTGTGATCCTATTGATTTCACCTTGGAGAAAAGGCTGCAGCGCATGTGCGGCGACTTTGGCCTCGACCTGACCCTGCTTGCCTCACCCATGTTTCTCAACACGCGGGAGCAAAACCAGTCTTGGCGCGCGGGCCAAAAACGCTGGTTCATGGCTGAATTTTATAAAGCTCAGCGCACCCGACTGGATATTCTCATGGACGGTGATGAACCGATAGGCAGGCAATGGAGCTTTGATGAAGACAATCGCAAGAAAGTGCCAAAAAAACTCCTCTCCACCGTGCCGCAGCTGAAACCCATTGCGCCAGACGACATCGATGAGGATGCACGCACTTCGGTCGACACGCAGTTTGGCAATCACTACGGCAGCTTGGACCATTTGTACTGGCCAACCAGCCACACAGGTGCGGCTGCATGGTTAAATCAATTTCTGAAGGACCGTTTTGAACTTTTTGGCCCGTATGAAGACGCGATTGTAGAGGGTGAGACACTGCTCTGGCATAGCGCGATCACGCCGATGCTGAATATTGGCCTGCTCACCCCCGCGCAGGTCGTTGGCGCCGCCCAAAAGCACCTTTCAGCACATGACGTGCCGCTCAATTCCGCCGAAGGCTTTATTCGGCAGGTCATTGGGTGGCGCGAGTTTATGCGTGCCACCTATGAAGACTTAGGCGTTAAAATGCGCACGACCAACCACTGGCAGCACACGCGGAAAATGCCGGAGAGCTTCTGGACCGGCGAAACCGGCATTGCACCGATTGATGACACCATTAAGCGCACACTCAACACCGGCTATTGCCACCATATCGAGCGGCTGATGGTGCTCGGTGGCTTCATGTTCCTATGCGAGTTTGACCCTGACGATATCTATCGCTGGTTCATGGAAATGTTTGTTGATGCCTATGATTGGGTGATGGTGACCAACGCTTACGCTATGAGCCAAAATGCCGATGGCGGGCTGATTACCACCAAGCCCTATTTCTCTGGCTCGGCGTATGTAAAGAAAATGAGCAACCATAAGGCGGGCGAATGGTGCGACATCTGGGATGGTTTGTACTGGCGCTGGATATGGAACCATGCAGACGCGCTGCAAAAAAACCCGCGCTGGGCCATGATGGTCTCGATGGTGCGCAAGATGGATGAATCCAAGCGGCGCGGCCATCTTGAAAAAGCCGAGGCCTATCTCGCGAGGCTTTAAACTACGGCTCAAAACGCCGGAAAATCCAGGTGCACGGATACCGGTTTGATAAAGCCGTTATGCCTTAGAGCCATAGTTTGGCCACCTTAGCCACGCACTGCGCAGCATGCCATGACCGTTTGGAGCCTTGCCGTGCGTGCTTTCATTGTTTTTCATCTCGCTTGCTCTGCGCTGCTTTTGCCAAGCTGCGCCACCATGATCCGTGGGACAAAAGACGATATGATCGTGAAAACGGACCCTGAGGGCGCGCGGGTCACTACGACGCTCGAAACCCCAAAAAGCAAACGGGCCCGCCGCAAAGATGACAGCGCAGAACCGGAATTTTACGGCTGTGACGCCACACCATGCGCCATCGACATGCCGCGCAAAGCAGACTTTTTGCTGACGATTGAAAAAGATGGCTATGAACCAGTGACTATCGCCGTAGAAGGCAAACTTGGCAAACGCGGGCTCACCGCCAATATTGCGCAAGGCGCTGGCGCGCTTACCTTTGCAGGTCTAACAGGGGCCTGGGTCGCGAATTTTTCTCTGCTTGGTTCGGCAAGTGCAGGCGCGGGTGCTGGCGCCGGCGCGGCGGCGGCCACAGCAGGTGTTTTACTTGTCCCGCTTGGCGTTGACGCGGCAACCGGCTCAATGCTGAACCACAACCCCAACCCCATTGAACTTGTACTGCCGCCGGTTGGCACCGGCCATACGCCAGACCCCTATGCCGCAGTCCTTGGCGCGCGGTTGGCCAAAGCCGATGCGTACAAGACGCTGAGACGTTGTGAAAAGCAGAATATACAGACGCGCAAGATACGGTGTGGGTCGGTGGCGCAAACCTATCTCGATGCGAAAGCAGCGCTCAAAGAGGCGGAAGTCCGGTATCACCAACAGCTCGACGCCGCAGAAAAAGCGTTTAAAACCGCGCAGAAAGATGCCGCGGAAAGCCGCTGAACAACACGCGACTAGACGGCGGCTTTAAAGCAGGATTTTACCCCTTACTCTGCGGCCGTTGACACCTGAGCACTGGCGCACATATGCGCCTTGTCCTGCGGTTTTGACTTGGGTGCTTCCTCACTATCGAGCCAGTGCTCCAAAGTCTCATGGAAGTGGCGAATTTTGCTTTCTTGGTAGTTTGCAAAAATCACTTTACCGCGCGGATGGTTGTGCAAGCCGCGCTGCACGGCGGCATGATTGAGCCCGTCTTGATTAAAGATTTTAAGCAGATAGCTGCCAAAGTTTGGGGCCTCGGTATAATCATCATCAAGATCGAGAAATGTGCATTCTACGGGCTTTGGCCGCTCTGCCCCTTCCGGCAGTGCCACCATGAACATCACTTCATGCAGGCACTGTTCCGGGTTATCGCCATCCGGGCGAAACCGGTAGAAGATCGGGTTAAAATCAGCCCACGGGCTGATATTGGGGAATACACTATAGAAGATGGCATCGTTTAAATCAGCGTCGCTGATGTCATCGACCATATCTCCCCACGCCGGCCGCATTTCCTCTCGCCGGGCGCGCGACATTGCGATGCGGTGCTCGGTAGAGCTACCTGCAGAAGGCGGCATCGGCATATCCTCATCCCCTGCGCGAATTTTACCGCCGACCCAGTTACACATGTGCGGGTCAGCATTTGTCATCTCACCTTCAATATGGTTTCCGCTGGCATCAAAAATACCGGATTTGCCGTTGGGCATCGTCACTTCAACGCGGTTTTCTTCAATGCGGCGGAATTTATGATTGCTGATCGGGTGAATAAAGCTCTGAAAAGTCTTCTGGTCTGGCCAATAGGAAAAGTCTGGCTTTTTCAGCGATGTATGCGGGCTGGGAAACCCATTTGCCGACATTGCCCGAGAGAAATTGCCCCAAGCATCATATTTAGAATTAGCATCTGAAAACGCTGGCATCAGCTCTGGATGCGTCGCTACGACATGGTAGGATTCCATGAATGCTTCTTGGGCCACCTTCCAGTTACACGGCAGCCGTTTCACCAGATGGGCCGCTTTATAGCGCCGCTCAAACGGAATTTTAAAATGCCGATTTAAGTCACCCAAAAAGTCCTCCAGCGGTTCACAATTTGGATCGGGATTGATGAACACAAAGCCGCCCCATGTTCCGACCTGCACCGCCGGTAAGCGGAAATCGTCTTCATTCACGGTTGGAAAGTCCCACTGGCAAGGCACTTCTTTAAGGCTGCCATCGAGGTTCCAGGACCAGCCATGAAACGCGCAGCGCATCACCCGCAGGCCTTTTTTATGGCTGTCGCACAATTTGCGCCCACGGTGCATACAAGCATTGGGGAACGCTTTAATTTCCGTTTTACTGGCGCGGACGATGATAAACGACAGGCCGGCAATATCGTAGATGTGCGTATCCCCAACATTTGGAATTTCATCTACATGGCATGCCATTTGCCATACCCGTTTCCACAGACGCTCAACTTCGCGGTCATGCTCTTCACGGCTGAAATAGCGTGTAACATCTATTTCGGTCACACCGGAAGGAACCGGATTGTCCTCAAAATAAACAGCGGGGGGTTGGACCTCGTCGCGGCGGATCATTTCTTCATACGACATGCCGTTTGAACGGTTATGCCCGGTCAGCGTCTCAACCATGTTCCCCTCCGGTTTTCGTCACTCTCAACAACTTGAACAATTCCAAACAGCAAAATCAACACTAACAAAGAACAGGGTCGGTATTTTAACGTCGCGCTCGCATTTTGCCTCGCGCCTCACTCAAAATATCGCCCCGCTTTTACGTCTTGGCTGGGCATTTGATGACCCCAGGCGCTTAAGTCAGCTGCCCCACCCGGCGCAGCTGATAGTTGGAATTACCAAGCATGGCATCAATCGCAACAAGGCGCTTGAAATAGTGCCCAATGCTTAATTCATCCGTCATCCCGATGCCGCCATGAACCTGGATCGCACTCTCGCCAACCTGCTGGCCGAGGCGCCCTGCTTGCGCTTTCAAGAGTGCTATGTCACGCGGTGTTGCCTGCTGGCGATCAGCAAGCGCCGTCGTGGCGAGCAACTGGGCCTCAAGCTTTACCGCGGCGATCTTCATATCAGCCAGCCGATGTGCAACAGCTTGGAAGCTGCCAATGGGTTTGCCGAATTGCTTGCGTGTTGCCGCATACTCAGCGCTCGCCTCAACCAATACCTTAACAGCGCCAACCGCTTCGGCGGCCAAGTACAGGCGCGCTAGATTTAACACCTCTTCGAGTTGCGCCGCGCAGTCTTCTGCAAGGATGTCCGTTTCAGCAACAGTGACGCGATTGAACTGGACATTTGATGCCTGCCGGCCATCGATTGTCTGATACGGCGTCATGGATACGCCAGGTGCGCGCGCTGCAACGTTCAGCAACATTTGGCGATTGCCCTGGCGCGCCGAAACAACAAACCGGTCGGCTGCATCACCCCCCAGCACCAGGCGCTTTTCTCCGCTTAACGTATGACCATCAAATGTGGTCGCCATGACGCTCACATCGCCGACGCCATAAGCCTCCTCATGCGCCAGAGCAATGCGCGTCGTGCCCGACAAAACGTCATGCCAAATGGGGCTATGCGCGACACCGCCAAGGCGGTAGGCCTGCGCGCCAAGCAGCATATAATCGAGATAGGGCTCAGCCATCAGGTATTTGCCGAAAATCTCGCCAAGAGCCACCATATCGCTAGGCGCACCGCCAAGTCCGCCGTCACCTTCCGAAAACGCCAGCTGCAGCACGCCCATCTCTGTGAGCTGCGTCCAAACCGGCAGATTGCGACCCTCGGGGCTTGCCACACTGGCTTGCCGTGCGTCGAAATCATAGGTTTTTGCTAAAAGTCGATCGATGCCGCTTCGCAGCATCTCTTGCTCACTGGTAAACGCAAAATCCATCGGTCTTATCGCTGTGTAATCATGGTCCGCGCGACCAGATCGCGCTGGATCTCATTGCTGCCTGCATAAATCGTCGTCGCGCGGGCCAGCAAGTAAGACGGCATCGCCGTTAGATCGAAATCGGTGGTCAGCGGCGCCGTGTTTGAGCCCACGGTCAAGGCTTCAGTTTGCATAGCGAGCCCGCTAATACCCGCCACCTTGGTTGCCATAAGGCATACCTTTTGCGTGAGTTCCGAACTCAAGATCTTCGCGATAGAAGGCGCTGCAGGGTCCGTCGATAAGGGGTGCTTGCTGATCAACACGCGCTCATAAGCGGCGCATGCAGCGATTTCAGCCTCAAGCTCCGCCACGTCCCGCTGAAAGCTCTCATCATCGGCAAGTGCGCCGCCGAACGGCGAAGGGGCAGCGCGCGCGGCAGCGCGAATAAGCTCAAGCTTGGCCTGCATGCCCGGGCTTGCCGTGGTACCACCGCGCTCGTATTTCAGCAGGGCCTTGGCAACGCTCCAACCATCATGTTCTGCGCCAACCCGGCCTGACACAGGCACCCGCACATCTTTAAAGAAAACCTCACACATCTCTGGCCGACCATCGAGGCCTTTGATTGGGCGGATATCCATGCCGGGATAGTCTGTTCGCTCGAGCAGCAAAAACGTGATGCCGGCCTGTTTTTTGCCCTCCTTGCGCGTGCGCACGAGTAAAAACATCCGGTTGGATTTAAACGCCAGCGTGGTCCAAATCTTTTGGCCATTGATGACATAATCATCGCCGTCGCGCGCTGCAAAAGTGCTCAAAGATGCCAAGTCTGAGCCGGAATTGGGTTCAGAATAGCCTTGCGTCCAATAATCTTCGCCACTGCGAATCCGGGGCAAGAATTTAGCTTTCTGTGCGTCCGTGCCCATATCAATGAGCAGTGGACCAATCATTTTCAGCCCATTGGGCAGCAGCGGCGGCAAGCCGCGCCGATCATGCTCCTGGTTGAAAATAAAGCGCTGCTGCAATGACCAGCCGGTACCACCATATTCAACCGGCCAATTTGGCGCGGCCCAGCCTTTATCATCCAAAATTTTTTGCCATGCCAAAGCAGCTTCAAACGGCGCAAAAACACTTGTCGTCTTGCGCCCAGCTTCGCGGATTTGCGGTGTCGGCGCCGTGTCTAGAAAGTCGCAGACCTCAGCGCGAAACGCTTCAAGATCAACCTCTGCACCCATATCCAAACACCCCTCCTTGCACAGGTAACGCCCGAGATAGCGCTAGCACAGCACAATGAAGCATGTGTGGCGGCCCTGCCGAAGCCCTGCTTTATAGTAGTATCACGCGGCTCAGCAGCAGGCGTTACGACCGGCGCGCCCGTTCAATCACGCTTTGTACATCTCCGCTTGGCGCGAGACTAGGCCAGGTCTGCAGGGCTTGCTGCGCGACCGTTTGCGAATCTTCAGTACGGCCTTTACGCACAAATTGACGTATAATCTTCAGCACATCTTTTTGACCACTTGGGTCCAGAGTACTGCCGGTATTGATCCCTGTTTTGGTCACAATTTCCGCTGAATAGATATGCCGATCAACCCCGCCCAGGCTATATTTGTAGGCCTCGTTGCCAAGGGTAAAATCATAGCGCTGCATCCCATTTGCGATGGCCCAGCGAATGGAATGTGCATGCAGCGCCAAGCCTGCCGAGATATCACGAAAGGCAGCATCGCGGCCACTCACGTGGAACAACATATGCCGCTTTACCATGTCGAGATAGCTGGCTTGCGCGGCGACGGGTGTGTCGTCTTGCCAGAGAATGACCAAATAAACCGAGCCAGCAGCAAGGCCTAGCATCACCACGTCCTGAAACAGCGCGGCAAGCTCTGCAGCCCGCTTTTCACCTTTTCGCGCAGCATGCTTTTGATACCATAGCTGCGATAGTATTTTTACGTCTTGCGCATAGGTCTCCGGCTGCGCCCGCGTGATCTTAAGGCTGCGCTCATCATCGAGCCGGCGCAGCAACCGCTTCAGCTTTTGCCGTGCGTTGGCACTGAGCGCTGCCAAATATGCCGCAAAGCTCTCAGGCAAATCGATAAAGGGACATATCAGGTTGTCCGTCTGACCGTCATTGATGAGGTGCTGGTTTTTTTTGCGCTCAAAGACCTTCGTATCAAAAGCGTTGGCAAAGGCGTCCAGCCGCTGCGCTGGGCCACTGAAATAGTTCAAAATCAATCGGCCGAAAGACGTGTCCGCAATGGCAGACGCAAAAGCCCGACAAACTGGCCCTTCAAGCTCAGGGTCGCACAAAATGCCGGTATAATCCGCATCGAAAACATGGCCCAGCATATCCAACACATTATAGAGGCACGCGTGCTGTTTACTCCAGCGCAGGCTCACCACCAGAGGCAACACGCCAATGCAGCGATGGTGTTCGCTCCAGGCAATTAAAATCCTAAACTTACCCTGGGATCGCTTTGCCACAGCCATCATAAAGCCAGACGATAAATAAAAATGCGCGCTGGGGTCTGCCTGGTAAAGCTCGTCCCAATCCAGTGCGATTTCGTCTAAGCGATCAAGCGTTTCTACAGCTTCAATATGCATATTCATGTCGCGCGCCTATAGCCGCACGCCCGCCGCCATAGGCCCAATAAGAGGCCACCAGGTTTATAAGCGTCAGTACGCCAAAGCGGCATATCCTATCAGCTCCAAAATTGCGGTGTAAAAACCACAGCTGTCGGCACCATGTTCACACCACAGCACATTGTTCTTGACAATCATTATCGCACTCAACATACGTCCACTCGCACTGACGTTACAGTATAACGTTAGCAACACGCGATACGTATATCGCAGCTTAGATCAATGACCAGGCGCACGGTGCGCCCAACACTCCGGAATTATCATGCGCCCCTCCTCCAAAGTTTCCATTTTCGGCCTCTTGCTCACATCCACCGCCCTGGTAACGCCAGCACAAGCGCAAGACAGCTCAAGTTTTGATGATGTTGAAGAAGTTATCGTTTTTTCCTCGCCACTGCGCTCGACGATCGATGAAATCGTACTTGGCACCACAGTGGTTGGTAAAGATGCGCTGATTAAAAACCTGGATGGGACGATTGGTCAAACTCTGGCCCGTGAACCAGGCGTAAGCTCAACCTTCTTTGGGCCAGGCGCCTCGCGGCCAATTATTCGCGGCCTTGGCGGTGATCGCATCCGCATTCTCAGCAATGATATTTCCACATTTGACGTGTCCACAGCCAGCAATGACCACCTGGTCGGCACCGAAGTCGCAACGGCTGAGCAAGTCGAAATTCTGCGCGGCGCTGCAACACTGCGCTATGGCCAAAATGCCATCGGCGGCGTGGTCAATGTGTTTGACAACCGGATCCCACGGGCCCTGCCTGAAGGCGGGTATGACATTGATGCGAACGCTGCTTATTCCACAGTGGACAATGGCTATACCGTCGGCGGCAGCGCTGAAGTGGAAGTCGGCAGCAATTTCGTGCTGCATGTAGACGCCAACACCCGCAAATCCAAAGAGTATGAAATTCCTGGTTTCGCGAGCGAAGAAGCTGAAGAAGAGGGCGTTGAAGGTATTGTCGAAAACAGTCAATCAAAGGCGACGTCGGCTACTGCAGGGCTCTCATGGGTTGGCGAAAAGGGTTATGTCGGTTTGGCGATCGGCATCCAAGATGGTCGCTACGGCCTACCTGGCGGTAAAAAAGAAGAAGAGGAAGAGGTCGACGATGCCCTTGCCGCGCTTGCGGAAGAGGAAGAAGAAGGCGCAATCGACATTGATTTTGAGCAAATCCGCATCGACCTTGACGCGGAATACAATTTTGATGATGGATTGTTTAAACTGGCCAAGTTTCGCTTTGGCTGGTCTGACTATGAACATACGGAGTTTGCCGGTGATGAACCGGAAACCCTGTTCACCAATGATGAATGGGAACTGCGCGCCGAAGCCTTCTTAAATGACTTTGAAGTGGGCGCCGGAAATCTTACGGGAACGGTCGGCTTTAATATGGCTGACCGGGAGTTTGAGGCCGATGGCGACGAGGCCTTTGTGCCGCTCAATGAGCAATTCCGATGGGGGGTCTTTGGCCTTGCGCAATATGCGCTCAATGACTTTACGCTAGAGGGCAGCCTGCGGGTTGATAGCCAAGACAATGAAACCAGCAACCTAAGCTTTGCTGGACAAAATTTTGATAAAAACACCACAACGTTTTCAGCAGCCCTTAGCGGCATCTACCGCATCGGCGAAGGCACAAATATCGGAATTAACCTGGCCCGATCCGAACGCGCACCGACGGCTGAAGAACTATTTTCCAATGGCTTTCACCCAGCAACCAACACAGTAGAAATCGGTGATGTCAACCTGGATACGGAGGTTGCTTACTCTGTAGAAGTTTCCTTCAAAACCACGACGGGGCCATTTAGCTTTGGCGCGAATGTCTACTACACCGATTACAGTAACTTCATTTTCCTGAGCCCCACAGGTGACTTTTTTGAAGAAGGCGACCCCTTCCCTGCTGATGAAGGCTTTCCCGTGTTTGCTTACCAACAAGCAGATGCGGAGCTCTATGGTTTTGAAATCGAAGCCGATTACCTCGCTGTCGATAACGACACCTACCGGATTGCCATTGATGGGCAGATCGATTTGGCACGTGGCCAAACGACGGAAGACACCACCTTTGGCGGCATTGCCAATGTAAGAGATGAATTTACGCCGCTCGGCAGCGGCGCGACAACTGTGCCAAGCGGCGATTTACCGTTCTTCCCGCCGGTGCGTTTTCTGGGCGGTGTTGATCTCGCCTATAAGCCGCTCAATTCAAACCTGCGGCTCGAGGTTCAGCATGTCGGCGAGCAGACCCGTGTTGGCCAAGTGCCGGATGGTAGTGAAGTCGATATTGCCGGCACGATACCAACCGATGCCTTCACATTCTTCAATGTGTATTTTGATATTAAGCCGCTGCCTGACAATGATAATTTCACCGTGTTTGTGCGTGGCCGGAACTTGACCAACGAGTTTGCACGTTCATCAACCTCATTCCTAGCGCAATCCGCACCTCTTCCAGGACGCGACATTCGCTTTGGCGTACGTGTGAATTTCTAGCCGCGCTACACTCAGCGCCGGGATGCAGCGGTATCCCGGTCATGTCACGCCGATATGGTAGAAACGGTCAATGCATATTCGCGCCTACCAGACAGCGGATGCGCCGCAGCTCGGCCAGGTCTTTAAAGCCTCCGTTTGCGCGCTCGGGCCACTCGACTATAGCGCAGCGCAGGTGAAAGCATGGGCTCAGCGCGCTCCAAGCGCCCAACGCGCAGCAGCGTTGAATAAAGATGGGCGTACGACGCTCATTGCAGTTGATGCGGATGAAAATGTGAAGGCCTTTATTGATCTTGAACGAAGCGGCCACATAGATTTTCTCTGTGCCATGCCAGACGTGGCGGGAGGCGGCATCGTTGCTCAGCTTTATGAGGCGCTTGAACAGGTAGCGCGAGACTGGCAGCTCAGGCGCTTGTTCACCGAAGCGAGCGAGGGGGCAAAGCGGTTCTTTTTAAAGCAGGGGTTTCAAGTGGTTCAGCGGCGTAACTTTAAGATCGCCAGCATTGCAATTCATAACTACGAAATGGAAAAAAGTTTAATCTGAAAAAGGCGTTAGAGCAGGTGTGTTTAAGCTTAGAGCATTTGATGAATCACAAACCAACAGCCTCCAGTGCGCGTAAAAATTTGGCTTTCGCTGCGGCAACTCTGAGGCCGTAGTCGCTCAGCACGTCGTTCCGTGGAAAATTTGTATTGTACGCTCGGATCATGTTCACGCACGACTGGGGTTTTTCCCAGACTTCAAGGGTGTTGTATATGACCACGGCGATCTTAAACATGTAGAGATACAAGTTTGGTGCGCGGATCGCTTTTTCTATAAACGCAGAGGGTTTGGCCTCACGTTTATGACCGCAGCGGGCGCTATGCCAAAGCATCTGGCAGGATGCTATCCACAAGGCACCCTAAAGCGGCCATTAGGTCTTGGCGATTTCGCACCTGTCACGGCGCCGACCCAGATAAACGCGGCGATCCTAAGCGTGCTGAAATATACGCACCAATCAAGCCAAGCAGCTTAGGGCAGGCGTCATTCCGCTGGCATTTGGACGTTGCGCTGCGCCAGCGGCCCAAACTGCTGGCGAATAAAAGCCCACCAAGCGATGAGTGCGCCTGCAGCGCAGAGCGTGAGATCAATCCCTATAACCGCAGCATGACCTTGGGCAAAGTGGGTCGCCCAGCCGCCATGACCCATCACCATGCGCAGGATTGGTAGGGCAATCAGCAATGCCGCCAAAACGCCGGCAAGACTGCGCTCGAGGGCACCGTTGCGCCGCAGTGCCATGCCGATTAAGATGCTCAGCGCGCTGCCAATTAAAAATCCGGCAGGCGTCCAAAAATCGGCCTGCTGGCTGGGCAGAGACAAGAAGAATGCAGCGCCTGACGCGGCCAAACCAATCCCCGTGCCATAGCCCACTGTGATAACTGTTGGGCCGAGCCAAGCCCAACCCGGCTGATCGCTTCGGCGCTCAACCCAAAGCTGAAGGCCGGTTAGCGTGATATAGGAGGTCGCAAGGCCCAGCGATAACCAAATGATTTTGGACAACAGGCCGCCGAAATGCCCAAAATGCAGCGGCCCCATGAGACCGATAACATCACTGCCCGTTGATGGCTTTGGCCCGATCGCTGGCTTCTCACCCAAATAAGCGCCCGTGGCGCCGTCAAATATATGTCTGCTGCCAAGCAAGCCCGTTTCTGGGGCCGCATGAGCTACTGTGATGCGCGCATCCTTACGCCCCCAGTGCTGAATGCTCACCGAGCCAGGCGCAGAGCCCGCAACGCGGCGCGCATGTGCCAAAATCTCATCCACGTTCGCGCGCTGACCAGGGCGCGGATCCACTTGAACAGGAACGCCTGTTGCAAGCTCCAAAAGCTTTTCTTGATCGCCTCCAAACGCCACGACGGCAACAACCGGGACCGCCAGAGTGCCTGCAAAACTGAAGAACATCCCCGTAAAAGCGAGCAAAAATCCGAAAGGCAGTGTCCAGCTGCCCGCTAAAATGTGCCGATCGCGCCGGTTCAGCAACACGCTCGACCAGCGCGGTGCGACGAACAGATCACGGATCATGTGGCGGTGCAAAAAAATGCCCGAAATCGACGCAATCAACATAACAAAGCCTAAAACACCCGTCATCCACATGCCCCAGGGGTTTGGCGCGTGCAGGTTGATATGTAGGCGCACGATAAAAGATGTCAGCAGGCCATCCTGTCCGCTCGGCATTTCATCCAAATATCCGTCTTGACGGTCTTGGATTTCCAGATTTCTAGCATCCAGCAAAAAGCGTGTGCCTTTGTCTCGAAGCGTGCCATTTTCACTCTTCTCGTGCGTGTGAAACAACACCTGAAGGAGCCCGCCTGTTCTCGAGAAAATTGCGATATCATCCATATAGGCCGGGTCAATGTCGTCGGCTAAAGTGACCAGTGTGTCATGCACTGGTTGGTCAAATGCTGTGTGGCTAAAAGAGCTGCCCGACGTCCATTCGGTTATTTCCGTGGCAAACACCGCAATAGATCCAGTTAAAACCACGACATACAGGATAAGGCCGAGGACCGTGCCAGACCATCCATGCACAGCGACCAGCCTTTTTGTCGTTGCTTTGCCAAAAAAGCTCATAACCCTCTCCTGTAACTTAAACCTGCCACCCAGACATCAAGGTACGACAGATCAACACAGATGCACCGCAAAACGACAACTCATCACGATCACTATGCGCTTGATGTGCATTTGTATGGCGGGATAGAAAAATGTTACGCATCACAAGGCAAAAAAAAGCACAACACAAGACGCCGCAGTGTTGACGCCATAGGATCCAACCGGAAACCAAATGGGCACCGCCGCCATCATTATAATGGCGAGAGTGAGCGCGAAAGGGCCGGCAAGAAGCCAACGTGTGATCATGACATTTAGATTTCCCCACTCGCTTTTAGATCGTCACACACGCGCAACAGCTCGCTGTGCCGCCAGACATTTGTTCTAAGATTGCTCATTTTGCGTCCCTACAAAGCACACGGTCTTATTATAAAGACTCTTTGCCCATCGAAATTGCTCCCTTCTTACGGAAAAAATTTCCGTAAAGCCGCATCTAAACAAGATGGGTTAGCCGTTTAGTACCGCGCGCTTATGATGACCCCGAATTCGCGCGGTGTGCCGGGCGATATCCCAATCTCGCTTGGAAGTTCGCCAAGAAACCTCCCTGTTTCATAAAACTCATCAAACACATTGCGCATGTAGAGGCGCACATCAAAAGCGTCCCCTTCATAACCGACAGCCGCGTTCGCCAGGAAAAAACCATCCGTTCGCAAGTTTGGCCGGTTTTCGACCGCCCGGAAAGCACTGCCTTGGTAGGTTACGTTCACTTGCGCGTAAACACGATCGCTTAAATAGCGCTGTCCACCCATGGCGGCCGTCCAATTGGGGGATTGGCCAAACCTGTTGCCGGCCAGATCTTTGCCCGATACGCCGTCGATTTCGCAGTCCGGCAACCCCGGCGCGTTAGAGCTGAGACTACAAAATTCAGTGAACCGGGTGCTTGCATACCCAACGCTTGCAAACACCCGAGTGTATTGCGTCGGCTGGTAGCTTGCATCAATTTCAACACCCCAAATCCTTGATTGCCCGCTATTTTCTGTCCGCGAATTAAATTCACTCCCATCAATTGGTACATTGATTTGTTGATCTGTCCAAAAACCATAATAGGCATTTGCATTGAATATGAGTTGCCCTTCCAACCATTCAGAGCGGATAGAAAGCTCAATATTATCGAGATATTCTGGATCAAATTCATTGAGCGCCCCTGACGCTTCGGTTTGCGCGCCGCCCGCGCGATAGCCGCGCTTGTAAAAAAGAGAGGTTTTGATGCTGGGAGACACGTCATAGGTCAAGCCAAGCTCTGGGATAATCGCTTCAAACGTTGTTTCCCTGCTCCCAGCGCTTGAGCCAAGCTGTGCGTTCAGGGCGGCATTAACAGCCGTTATCCCAGCTTCGACAAAGGCGCCAGAACCTGGCTGCTGCATTTCAGCGAGTGCGCCGGCCGCGGCCGGGTCAGGTAAAGGCGTCGACGGATCGGCAGCGCTTTGCGACCGCGACGCTGCATTGAATGATTCGCGATCATACCTTAAACCCGCCGATAGGGTTAATCTGTCGGTAACTGCATACTCCCACTGCGTGAATGCGGCGAAATTGGTTGTATTTCGTTCCGTCCTGGCATCCTGAGTGAACGCGAATAGAGCCGGATAAAAAGGCAGGAGAGGCTGCGGGACACCCACACGTGCCGGGTTAATTCTGCCCGATACGATAAAGGCAGTATCAAACTGATTATTAAAATAATATCCGCCGATTACGCCCCGCAGTCTGTTGCCTGCATACTGAGCGCGCAGTTCTTGCGATAAATTGAGCTCACTCGTTGGAAATAAATTTTGTCCGCCGTCACGCTCAGTGCCATCTCCATCAAGTAAGCGGTTAAACTCTCCGTCGGCAAACGCACTTATGGATTGGAGCGTCCAACTCTCGGAAACATCATAGTTCAAATTGAACGACCCAGTTACACCTTCAAATTCTTCCAATGTTGGTACGTTATTGCGCGCTTGAAATGTATCAAAAGGTCCCTCGGCCTGAGCAACGTAACTTGTATTTCCTGTTTCGCCGTCGACATACTGAACAGACAAGATCGCCCGCAATCGGTCGGAGAATTTGATAAGGCCCTTGGCGCGAAGTGTCGCAAACTCCCGGCGTCCATCGTCATCTGTGCCGAGGGTTATATTTTCAATAAAGCCGTCGGTACGCGATCGTTCTGCAATAAACCGCAGCGCTATTTTGGGAGAGATCGGGATATTGAGCATTCCTTCGAAGTTGTTGGTTCCGAAGTTTCCAATTTCCGCCCGAGCGGCTGCTTCAAATTGTTCAAGCTTTGGGTTGTTCGTACGAACAACGAGTGCGCCAATGAGGGCGTTGCGGCCAAAATTGGTTGATTGCGGCCCGCGAAGAAACTCTACCTGCTCAACGTCCCAAAGATTCTGGGAAATGAACCCAACAGCCTGATTGGTGAGTGCCACCTCATCATAATACGTCGTGCTTGTATCGCCCACACCACCGATGGCAAACGGTTGCCGCGACACGCCGCGGATAACCACGTTGACGACGCCCGGTCCTGCAACGTTTGCCGATTGGAGCAGGACATCATCAAGATCAAGAAGTGACCGGCTTTCAATGTCTTGCGCGGTAAGCACAGCGACACTTTCCTTTGTGTCTTGAAGTGTTCTGTCTATCTGCTGACCAGTCACAAAGATTGTCTCTGCCACCACTGGACGGATTTGTCTGGGTGCGTTCGCTCGCGCTGCTTGCTCTGCAATAATAAACCCACCATTTGGTGCCGGCTTTGCTATAAGACTTGAGCCTTCTAGGAGTGTACGAAGCGCCTGTTCTGGCGTTAATGAGCCTGATACTGGCCTCGCGGTCTTTCCGGCCACCAATGTGTTTGGTGCAAATATGCTGATGCCCAAAGCATCACCAAGGTCCGCAAGAGCGTCGCCAAGTGGCCCGGCGTTCACATCAATGCGCGGCATTTGCGCATGCACCGGTGAAGCAGCGGCAAGCGCAAATGCACAAACCACGCCCCAAAGCGCAGCCTCGCGAGGTCGCATCCTTATCAATTTACCCACCTGAGAATCCCCATCTATACTGAGCTGCAACTGCCAATTAGTTGCAGCTTCATAGGTGGGACGATTTCCCCTCGTGGAGTGGCAGAGGTTTTTTAAAAAAACCGCCAAAAACATTTAAGACGGCAGACTATACAGTCTTATTTAGTGGTTTTTGATCGAATAACGATTTCATCTTTCCCATGACGATCGACGCTCACAGGAAAGATATCTGGCAGGGCTGAGAGCATGCCATCGATGTCTGAGCCATCAAATGAAAAGGACACCTGCAGGTCGGCGAGGGTGTTTCGCGCGTCATCAATACGGATAGGACGCGCAGAATAGCGGTTCGCATCGGCGATGAGTTCAGTGAGCGGCGCCCCGACATAGCGCAGGCGGTTGGTTTTCCAGGACGCGAACGTGCCCTCTCGGAACGGGCTTTTATCAGACAGCCCATCGTCACTTGTGGCGATGATCCGTTCTCCAGCGATCAGCCGCTCTTTATTAAGCATCGAAAACGCTATGCCGTCCTGCATCAACGGGTGGGTTACATCGACCATACCTTCCGAGACAGACAGCCGAACAATTCCCGCGTTGTTTCTCATGTCGAAAACGGTTCCTATAGCGCGGGCTTTAAAGCGCTGTGCCGCAACAATAAACGGGCGCTGTGCATCCGGCGCAACGTCAAAAACCGCTGAGCCAGCATCAAGGGTTATGTCTCTTGCCGTAGCCGACATTGTCACTTCAATCCGTGACGCAGGCCCCAAAGTAACGTGTGAACCATCAGGCAGTGTAATGTCTTTCACCTGGCCGCGCGGGGTCGTATGGGCCGCCATGTGCACGTCTGCAAGCAGCGGATCAGCTGCCTGTTGAAACAACAACTGTGGGAGGACCAAAATGGCAATAATCGCTACCGCGGCGAGCGCCGCTATCTTTAAAGACGGCGTCCGAAACCTGGCCGAAGAAGCGGTGGCTAGGGTTTCGCGCAACCGGTCTTGCCAGCTTAAGCGAAACAGATGCTCTTCAACTTTTTCATGGTCCAAGGTGCCATAAGCGGACCAAACCGTTGTCGCTCGATCAAACGCACGCGGATGGCGCGGATCGGCTTCGAGCCAAGCCTGGAACTCCATTTTATCGGCCAGGGTCATGTCCTCGCTGCTTTGCAGCACCCGCCACTCAAGGGCTTGAAGACGCATATCGTCTGGGAACTCTTGTTCTTGGATATGGTGCTCTTGGATCGTCATAACGGGTCGCTGCCTGGCGCTGCATTGAGCGCTGTTTCGATGTCAAAAGCGGCCTGAGCAATCTGCTTTGCGACATGCCTACGGTTGACGCCAAGCCGTTTGGCAACAGCAACGAAATTCAATCCATCCACGCGGTGCCATAAAAACGCTTTCCGGCGTCGCTCTGGCATTGCGCTGAGGACTTGGTTCACAATGTGAAGCTGCTCTCGCATGTATAAGACGTTTTCCGGGCTCAAACTGGTACTATCGAGCGCGAAAAAGAGATTCTCGATTTCATAGTCGTATTTAGACCGCGCCTCGATATGGCGCTTACCGTCAAGCACCAAATTACGGGCGATGCGCCATAAAAAGGCCCTGAGGTTTTTGATCGTACCCAAGCTGCGGTGTTCATAAAGCCTGGCAAAGGCTTCTTGCATCACTTCATCGGGGTCAGGCGGACCATCTCCATATTCACGGCGGAGGTAGCGCGACAGCTGTTCAGCGTGATCTTCGTAAAGATGAGCGACAGCTGATGCATGTTTACGCGCATCCACTATGTTGGAGCTCGCTTCACCTTCTGACGGATCAGACTGCGGCGACGCATCCTCGCCATATGGCCGGTCCAGCATGGCTATAGCACCACAAATTCTTCGACGACAGCACAGTTTAGGTGATTAAAACATAGCGCTTTGCGCGCGTCGGTGATGTATCGCCACATTTTTCTTTTATCCAAAACCGGAGCATTGCAGGCGGCTTTTTGAGAATGCGTATAAGAAACCTAACGAGACACCTCTTTATTGCAAGCAAATTCAAAAAACACCTCATGCGGGGCTACAGCCGATCAGACACGCGTGATGCCATCGATATTTAAGGCTAGATCATTCCCGAAAAAGGTCGCGCAGTGTTCGCTAAAGAGAAGATATCGCGTGCTTAATCAAAGCTGAAAATATGCCTTTTATAGTCCTCTAGAAGGGACGATGCGGATACTTTCTTAGCCATAGCTTGAATAGGCTGCGCAGGTGCCTGGTGGAGCAATTTGGTCTGCCCGTCATACTGTCCACTGGTTTTGACGCGTATCGCGGCGCGCTCAAGGTCAAAAAGCTCTGGCCGGGTGAGATAAACCGCGGCAACAACATCATGTAAACAGCAGCCAAGCGCGCCATCGCGTTTGATGTAAAGCGCCTCATAGCCGCGAGAGATATCATAGAGAAATCTGGCCGCGCTGTGCCCCATTTCGGCCATCTGCGCGGCATCGGGCGCTGGTAAAATACAGTCCAGCGTCACATCAAGGCCGATCATGGTGACAGGCCAGTCTGCGGCACACACTCGCTCAGCTGCTTCGGGATCATAAAAAATATTGGCTTCGGCATGCGGGCGAATATTGCCACTGCGGTTTTGATTGCCAAACGCACCGCCCATACACACCACGCCAGCCACGTGGCAAGCAATGTCAGGCGCCTTTTGAAGGGCCATGGCAAGGTTGGTAAGCGGGCCAAGCGCAAGCAGCGTTATCGCGCCAGGGCTGGCACGCACCGCTGCAATAATGGCATCGCATGCAGGCACATCCATGGCCGGCAGCGCTTGTGTGGCGGCGAGATGCGTATCTCCAAACGCATCCGCCCCATGGACTTTTAATTGGGAAATGTGCCGCGGGCGAACGATTGGTTCTGCTGCGCCGACAAACACTGGAACATCTAATGTAAAGTGCGTGACAAGATAGGCGGCATTACGAGCTGTGGTCAAAACGTCGCTATTGCCAAAGACCGTTGTCAGCGCCTCAATCTTAACCTCGGGGTGCGCCGCTAAATACAAAATGGCCATGGCATCATCAATGCCAGGGTCGGTATCTATAATCACACGCGTTTGTGTCATGCTGAGCTATACCTGACCAAAAACAGTGCTGAGAATACCGATAACACTGCCGGTCATACAGCTTGTCAAAAATGCGGCAAACAGCGCTTTAATGCCAAGCGCTATAATGTCATCTTTGCGCTCTGGTGCCATCGCCGCAAGCGTTCCGATTAGAATAGCAACGCTGCCAAAGTTGCCAAAGCTGCCTAGCGCATATGTGGCAATATGGATGGATTTGTCAGACAAGGCATCTTCGGGAAGCGCAATGAGTTGGCTATAGGCAACCACTTCATTTGCCGCAACTTTCGCTCCTAAAAGGCCACCAAGCACCGTCAAGTCTGGCATTGGGACGCCCATTAGCCAACTAAAAGGAAGCAACAGTGTGCCCAGCAACGTGCTGAGAGTGAGCGGCTGTGCTGCCGGCCAGAACAGCGCTAATAGCGTATCAACCAAATCGATGATCCCAATAAATACAATCAGCAGCGCAATCACATAAGCGGCAATTTTTACAGCGCCTATCGTTCCCTGCGTGACTGCATCGAGGCTATTTTTATATTGGCTAGAAAGCTGCACCTGCGGCAGCGTGGTATGTGATTGCCCGGGGATTATGATGCGCGCCATCGTGATGGCCATTGGCATGCTGATCAAAGTCGCGCTCAGCAGCTGGGCGAAAGCGCCAGGTATCCGTGCCGCGAGCAGACCACCAATTAAGATCATCGTCGAACCCCCAATCACAGACAAGCCATCCACCATGATGATGAAGAGTTCGCCGCGGGACACTTTGGGCAACAACGGCCGCACCAAGAGTGGCGCTTCGACCATACCAAGAAAAATGCATGCAGACGTGGGCACGCCGACAGGCCCGCTGACCCCAAAGGCTTTGCCGAAAGCCCAGGCTGCACCGCGCACAATCCATCGCAAAATACCCCAGTGCCACAGTACTGCCGCCAGGGCACTCACCAAAAAAATCGCCGGCACCACTTGCAATGCAAAAATGAACGTGGAGCGGGCTGGCGAGACTGCTTCAAACGGCTGCAGCCCACCCCCCAAATACCCAAAGACAAAGACAGCACCTGCTTGCGCAGACTGCTGAAGCCTGTCGACACCACGTGCAATATTGCCGATACCATTTACGACCGCAGGGACTTGCGTCAGCACAATCGCCAGCCCAATTTGCATTACCAAACCGCCAAAGGCTTGGCGCAAATTGATGGCGCGGCGATTTTCAGACAACAGCCAGGCGAGTGCCAGAAAGACGCCAATGCCAAGTAGCGCTCTAGCGACTTCCCCCATCAACCAATCACCCTGCACATTTTCGATCTTACTTAAACGTTTAATATCGAAGCGGATTGGCCAGCGCAAGCGATCTGCGGTGCATCACCTCACACAGTTGCGCAATGGCATCAGGACTGGGTTGCCGCAATCATCGAACTGCGCGTGACAATTTCCGTTTCAAGCGAGATCTTCTTTTTGCGGCCAGCTGGCTTTTGCATGCGTTCTAGCAGCAGTGATACTGCGGTTTGACCAAGATTTGGGATCGGCTGACGCAATGTCGTTAAAGCAGGCGTAACAAGATCGCTCCAAGGTGTATTATCAAATCCCGTGACGGAAATATCCTGCGGCACCGATTGTCCGAGCTGATCAAGATAACGCACGATCGCTATGGCAATCATATCATTGCCACCAATGATAACGCTCGCGTCAGTATTGGCCCGCAGTTTTGCTTGAGCCGCTTCGTTTAAAGTAAAAGCAAAAGGTGTCTGTACGGTCCAAACCACGCGGCCACCACCTTTTAAGCCCGCTTTAAAGCCAGCAAGGCGGTCTTGAACACTTTCTATGTGCTTTGGCCCTGAGATAAAGCCAATTTTGGTGTGGCCTTGTTGCAGCACACACTGCGCCAGCCGTTTGCCACCTTGAAAATAGTCTGAGCTGACACAATCATACCCATGCATCTGCCTGTCTATGACGACGACAGGAAGCGTTTTTTTAGCTTGTTTCATGGTGTTGACGTCCGTTGCTGGACACCATATCAAACCGTCGATGCCGTGCTGCATCAGTGTATTCAATCCAGCAAGTTCATCGGCTGTAGAATCTTGCGAATTAATCAGAAAAACTGCGTAGCCTGCTTTTGCCGCAGCGCGTTCAATCGCTAAAACCAATTCCGGAAAAAATGGGTTTGTAAGGTCTGGCAGGATCAGTCCAATCGTGTTGGTGCGGCCCGTGCGCATGGCGCGGCCGGCGATATTATGGCGATAGCCCAGCCGCTGCATGGTCTCGACAATGCGTTTTCGAACATCTTCACCAACCGAGCCAGTGCCATTTATGGTGTAGGAAACCGCGGCAATGGAAACACCAGCCTCTTTTGCCACATCTTTGATGGTGATGCGTTTTTGTATCGGTGGCTTTACCATTCACAAAATTTCCGCTGCCTGGACGCGGAATCCATGCTCTCGTCCACTAGCGTTCTAAGAGATTAGCGCAGCAAAGAAAACCAGCAGTGTACCGAAGGACGTTAAAGCCGCGACTTGAGCATTGCATGGGCTGCCATTTCACCGGCAGCAACTGCACCTTTGATGTCATTTGCCCCGCTAAGCAGAGCCCCAAGGGTGGCGCCTGCAAATGTATCACCAGCACCGGTGGTATCTTCAGATGCAAGCGGCTGAACCGCGATTTCCTCAAATCCATCTTTTGCTTCGATCAAAATTCCGTCCGCGCCGCGTGTTTCGATCACAGTACATTTTCGTAAACCTTGTTTGTGGATCGCCGCATTTACAAAACTGCGCTCACTGGCGTTGCAAAATATGATATCTGCGCGCTCACCAAGCTTTTCCTGCAGTGCGCTGGGAAAACACTTTTCATCCCTTTTTGCAATCCAAGCGACAAATGCACTGGCCTTTGTATGTGCCAACACATCAAGCGTTTGTTGCGGCGGGCCGGCGGTTATACAGACGAGATCCGCTTGTTCTACGGTCTCAACCTGAGCGGCAGAAAGACCTACGGTTTCACCAGTTTCACCATTATCAATGAGGCACCCTTGGCTGCCATCTTGCTGATAAATCAAAAAGCATGACGGGGTGGCCTTATTCTTTAAGACTTGAACCGCATGTGTGCGCAAACCATGCCCCTGACAGTGCTGCAAGTAACGCTGGCCGGCGGGATCATCGCCTAACCAAATCAATGGATATGTGGCAGTGGCATAGCGTGCCAACTGTAAAGATGTGTAGAGCGTTCCGCCGCCAGGCCGCGCCCACATTGTTTGATCAACGGGCTCAATATGGGCAATGTTGCGGCCATTAAATGGACCAGCTAAATTCAAGCAATAATCCAGCGTCGCATAGCCGCTAACCACCGCAGTCTCTAACATTTTCACTGCCGGCATTGGTATTTAAACCTAAGCTTAAGTTGCTGTTGCACTAGTTGGGTTGCCTGCACCAGTGTGATGCCATTGACCCGCAAATAGCAGCTTCAAGTTGTTCACTGCGGCGCTGGGAGATCGTGCGCTCTTGGTTTGTGTCTGCTGGGTTGCCGTCGCGCTGCTTTGCGCCGCGATACTCATAAAGATGCAGCGCGGCATTTAAGGACCCTGCAGCAGCGGCATAGGTATCTAAATTATCCGGCGTGTCATCGATGACCAGGATATGCGTGAAGGAGAGACCGGCAGTGCTCTCAAGCAAAAGCTTGAGCATAATCGCTTTGTTTTGACCAGCAAGCATCATTACACCTTGCGCGATAGAGATTTCGCGCGGCCGGCCGTCCAAAGATAAAGATGCAGACCTCAGTGCAATATCGATTTGCTGCGCAGAAATGCGGCCACGGCGCGGACACAGCGGCGGGCCACAATCCGGGAAGGAAGAAAAGTCGATACTGTGTCGGTCCAGTTCACGCAAGGTACTGCCGCGCGCTTGTGGACTGCGCGCGGTGACGGCAAGGACAGCAATGTCAGCACCTTGCAATTGCTCTACCAGCGCAGGCGCATTTGGCTGGGTCAGTGTCATTGTGCTCAGCTGAAACAGACTGATTTGGCGATCAACCAATCCAGCGAAGTCTCTTGCAATTGCATCGCCTTGTTGCGGCACGGAAAGTAGATCGCTTTGCCATTCAAACCAGGCATCGCTGCCCAAATATTGCGGCATGGTCAGCAGCGTATCATCAATATCAAACACCACGAGAACAGCGCTCGGGCCGTCTTGCTTGGCCAGCTGCAGAGCGCGGCCAGCAGGTTCTGCGAGATCCTTTGTTACCCGGCGCACGGCGACCGTGCCCGCCGGCCTTGCAGCTTGAAACGCGCTGTCATGTGCACATGCGCTTAAAGCCAATAGCTGCAAAATCCATATATGCGCGATCGGATGACCTGCAAGTCTGGTGCGGATGGGACGCTCACGCAAAACCCTCAACACGCCGCTCAAGAGCGCCCAAGCCTGTTGTGAATAGTGGCTCCACTGCATAGTCGTTTCCTAAAAATCAGCACACACAATTAAACGTTTAATTTTTTGTTGACTAGGGGCTGAAACACACCTATTTCACTGCGCATCTGGGGCAGCGCCAGATAGCAACCCTGTCGCTCGAAATGGCGGTGCCGCGCCAAGGCTAACCTCCACCTTTGTTACATCGCGAACGCCGTAGCCCGGCCCGGCATCACCTGCTGCATTGAGGCGCCAAAGGTTTTCAGCCCCTTGCCCTGCCAAATGCTTGTCAAAGGTGAACGGCCCAGTATCACCATGGATCAATAATACCGGTTTTTTAAAGACCCGCGCATGCCCCCGCAGCGCTTTCCTAAAACCAAGAAAAGCGTCACATGGCTGCTCCGCCTTAGCCGTCGCAGTGATGCAGTCACGCCCCTGGCCGCCGGCATTTATATTCGTTGGGTCGGCATGCATGATGATGATAACGGCCGCCGCAGCTTCTTTTGCAGCACGTTCAAAGCCGTGCTTAAGCCACTCTAAATTGGCCGCTTGGCGTGCCATGATGAGGTCTGTAGCGCGCGTTAAATCATCGCCCCTAACCTCATCAAATCCATTATTTGTGCCGACGATATGTAGGGTGAGAAAGCGCACATTTTGATACGCCCAGCTGGCATTTTCGCGCTGGCGGTTTTGCTGCTCGGCCTCCAGCTCCGGCGGCGCTTTACTGGTATCAAACAGCATGTCTTCACGCACAAAATTAAGCCGTTCCAATTCAGAATAGGGGCGCTGTGTCAGCGGGTTTATGGCCCGGTCACAATCCGTCCATTCATTATCGCCAGGAGTATAAAACACCGCCTTTGGCGCAAGTGAGCGGACGATGCGCCGCTGCTTGTCATCCAATGCGGATGAGCATACCTCGCCGCCTCCCTTGTAGTCACCCAAATGCACGGCAAAGGGCGCTTTGCTTAACCGCATACGCGGCAGGGCCTGTTCTAGCATTGCATCATCTTGCGGCGAATAAGGCGTATCGCCGATGACGATGAAGCTGAATGAAACCCTCTCTTTTAAAGCGGGTTTCAAGGCCGTTTCAGCCGAGAGCATGTCCGTGCTGGGCTGCGCGCATGCAGCTATGACTGCACAGACCAAAACATGAAAGCACCGAGAGCATGACATGCACCCCTCTTATGCCAATCTCACCGTCTGTGCCAAGACGTTTATTCTGATTGAATTAAACGTTTAAGCTTATTAAGCTCGTCGGCGAACGCAACATCAACAATTCGGTTATGAAAACCTGCACTATGCCCGCGTACACGCCGCCAGAATTCATTACATTTACCGGTCTTGACACATCAAGCGCTCTTGCTGACGCCGAGGCGCTCTCGCAGATCTACCCCATTGAATGGGGCGTGCTTCTTGACCCCGCGCAGGTGGGCGCAAGCCTGTTTCCCAACCACACCATAGTTACAGCCATTCGCTCAAGCCCGCTACGCCTTTCCGCACATATCTGCGGCGCAGCAGCGCGCGATATCGCGCTTAATGGTGATGCGGATATTGACCTCGCTGGTTTTTCCCGGGCGCAGATTAATCATGGCGTTAAGGGCAGTGATGAAGCGCAAATTGAGAACTGCGCAGTCTTTGGCGCGCGCCGCGGCCTTCGCGCAGCGCTGCAGTGTCAAGGTGATTTTCCGCAAGACACGCGGGTCGATTGGTTGTTTGACGTGTCCTTTGGCGCAGGCATAGCCCCCGCACAATACCCCGCCATAAGCGCCGATAATCCGATTGTCGGTATATCTGGTGGGCTTGGCCCTGGGAATATTGCGGCGGTTTTACGCAGCCTGCAGGTTGCTCCAAATGCGCGTTACTGGATCGACATGGAATCGCGCATTCGAACGAACGGCATGCTCGATCTAGGCAAATGCCGCGCGGTGTGTGAGGCAGTTTTTGGTGCCGGTGATCAGCCTCGCCAGCGCCTCGCTGCTACAGGTAAAATCGCGACATGAGCGGCGACATGCATCGCATTAAAGACCTCGTACGCGCCTTGCCGAAAGTCGAGCTCCACCTGCATATCGAAGGCAGCTTAGAGCCCCAACACATGCTCGAGTTCGCTGCCCGCAATAGCGTGCAGCTGCCCTATTGCAGCGTCGCAGAAATTAAGCAGGCTTATCAATTTAACAACCTGCAAGAGTTTCTCGATATCTACTACCAGGGCATGTCCGTGCTCTGCACCGAGCAGGATTTTCATGATCTTACCTATGCCTATATGCGGCGCGTACATGCAGACAATTGCCGCCATGTAGAGATCTTTTTCGACCCACAAGCCCACAAGGCGCGCGGCATTGCCTTTGGCGCCGTGATCAATGGCATCCTCTCAGGCCTGGCAGCGGGCGAACGCGACTTCGGCATTACAGCGCATTTGATCATGTCTTTTCTGCGCCATTTGAGCGAAGCATCGGCATTTGAAACACTTGAGCAAGCCACGCCTTACCTGGACCGCCTGCTTGGTGTTGGCCTTGATTCGTCGGAACTCGGGCACCCACCCTGCAAGTTTAGACGGGTGTTTGCAAAGTGCCGTGATTTCGGTCTCAAAATCTTTGCGCATGCGGGTGAAGAGGGTCCGCCGGAGTATATCTATCAAGCACTTGATGAGCTTTGTATTGATCGCCTAGACCATGGCAATCGCGCGCTAGAAGACCCCGCACTAACAAAGCGCCTAGCCCAGCAAGGCATTTGTTTAACAGTTTGCCCGCTCTCTAACGTTAAATTATGCGTCGTTGACACTATGGCTCAGCACCCGATCCGCCAAATGCTTGCGGCCGGTCTCAGAGCGACGGTCAATTCCGATGATCCGTCCTATTTCGGCGGCTATATCAATGATAATTTTACAGCACTTGCGGACGCCGTTGCCTTAACGCATAGCGAGGTCGTACAGCTGAGCATGAACGCTGTTGACGGCTCCTTCTTGCCTGCTGCGCGCAAGGCGGAGTTGTTTGCTGAAATCAAGACTATCGCTGACGCCAGCTTAAATACGTGGTGACCACGCTTCTTACAGAAATGCGATCGTTCATCACATATGGCAAATCGAGCACAAATTAACTTAAAGGTTTAAGTTCTTCGATTTTCTCGCTTGAAAAAGCGGAAAAAACGCGACAATGTCATTTTACTGAAACGTTTAAGCTAAATAGAATATATAAACGAAACCAGGGGTGCATATGGCTTGTTTCAAATCTCAACTCTTATCTTCATTTGCCATTGCTGCTGTCGCATGCGTTTTGTCAGAAAATGCAGCAGCGCAAATGGCAGAAGACACGGCGCTTTCTCAGACGGAGATTGAGGATATTCTGGTGGTCAGTACCGCCGATAAGTTCGGTAGCGGGCTCACCCAGGCAACATTTGTGTTGGGCGCGGAAGACATTGAAACTCGGCCACTTGGCGCGGAAATCACACAAAGCCTTAATCAGATCCCTGGTGTCCAAGTTGCGACTGGGGATAGTCGCGGCGGGGTTTTTTCCTTTGAACTTTATCTGCGCGGTTTAACCGATGAGCAGATCGGCTTTTCCATTGATGGCGTCCCCACCGGCGATAGCCGCACGCAAGGTGGCGGACCGCCAAACCGGTTTTTAGACAGCTCAAACATTGGCCGCATTATCGTCTCGCAAAGCTCAGGCGAAATTGGCGCACCAACCCGCTTCGGGCTGGGCGGATTTATGAATTTTGTATCGTCAAATCCCGCACCGGAAGCGGGCGCGACTTTTGAAGCAAGTGCCGGTTCGTTTGATCATCGGCGCTTATTTATCCGTGCCGATTTTGGTGAACTGGCACCTGGTTTGACCGGATATGCAAGCTTCTCAGATGCCGACACTGACGTGTGGGCCGGCGGCGACCGTGCCAACAGTCGCCAGCATGCAACGATAAAAATCTTGAAGCAATTTGATGCCGGTCA
This sequence comes from Pseudomonadota bacterium, assembly GCA_039026755.1. Lineage (GTDB taxonomy): Bacteria > Pseudomonadota > Alphaproteobacteria > Sphingomonadales > CAKZYD01 > CAKZYD01. The sequence continues at coordinate 38,665 of JBCCLR010000002.1, forward strand.
CAGCGTTGCGCTCAATGCCAACTGGAACAATCTTGACTACAATGATTTCAACATCATTACACAGCCACTGTTTGAGGGAAATCCTGACTCAGATGGTGCCGTGGGTAATTTTCGCGGTATTCCCAGCCTAGACAACATCAACAGCCTGCAACCCTTCGGGCCGGCATTTGGCGGCTTTCGCGAGGATTTGTTCGTCTATGTGAATGCTGAATTTGTCGTCTCCGATAGCATCGTTATTGATGTGAACCCCTATTGGCATAAAGGTGAAGGGGCAATTCAAGCTGCTCGATGACCGTCTTAGCTTTGATGTCGGTGCGACATGGCTGCAAAACAATTATCAAGCAAGCTCGTTCTTGGAGTATCAAGGCGAAGTTGACATTACCCGCAACTCCGGCCTCTTGCCGAAGCTCGGCGCAGCCTTTCAACTGACAGATCATATCGAAATTTTCGGAGCATTCGCGCAAAACTGGTCAGGTATTCCAGAGGATACTTTCCTTGGAAGCACCGCAGCAATTACTGAAGATTTACAAGGTCTTGAAAGCACTAATGCTGATCTCGGCATCCGTATTGTGGGGGACAATTATGCCTTTTCTTTGCAAGGCTACATCATCGATGCAGACGGGTTTATTGGCTTTACACCGCTCGATCCTGATGCGGATCCAGTGGAAATCATCACTGGCAATGCAGCGACCAAATCTGAAAACTTAGGCAGCCAGCGTACTGAAGGTGTTGAGGTGACAGGCTTTTATGACTTTGGCGCCGCGGATATTTACGTCTCCTATGCCTATCAAAACGCAAGGCACGGCGGCACCGACGACCCAGATGTGGCCCTTGCTTTGCGGCAAGTCGGCGTTATTGCTGGCGAACGGGTGCGTGATATCCCCGAGCACTCTATTTTTGCGAGATTGGGATGGAGCCCAACCGACCATTTACGTCTGGAGGCCAATATCGACTATCGTGGCAGCCGGGTTGGCGGTCATCTTATTACGCCCGGCTTCTGCAATCCGTTTTTCTGCTTTGGCAGTGACGGCAGCGGTGCGGCAGCGTCTTCGGCGCTTGGTATTGATCAGCTTGAAGCCTACACAACAATCGGCCTGCTTGCGCAATATGACATTGATGTCTTTAACGGGGTAACGCTGCAACTCAATGTCGATAATCTGCTGGATGAAAACTATATAGCCTCAGTCTCTGGAGCGACAGCCACGTTGGCGGAATTTGGGGCCATCAGTAACTTTTCGGGCGGCGATATTACAGCCCAGCCCGGGTCACTCGACCGATATTTTATCGGCGCACCGAGAACGATTACGTTTTCCATAAAAGCCGCATTTTAATGTGGTCTCTTGCGCCAGCGACGTTGCGGAAACAGCCCGCCAAATGGAGATTAAAATATCTGGGCGTGGGCATTTGAAAAGGCAGACTTGCTGACGCCTAGGCCGCCTAAAACGTTGCAGCGATATCGCAGGTGTCGACGCATTTTAAAAAGAAAATTGCCGACATGTGAAAGCAGCGATATGAAGCTCCTCAGACAGTGGCTCTGGGGACCCGTTCATATGGCAAAAAAGGCCCCTGAACCTGGCAAAACGACGCTCAAAGACGTTGCCGCTGCGGCCGGCGTATCGATTGCGACAGTGTCTTATGTTCTGAATAAGAAGAAACCGATTGGCGTAGAAAAGACCAAGCGCGTGTTAGACTCCGTCGAACGGCTTGGCTATCGACCCTCGAAACATGCCATTGCCATGCGCACGGGACGCAGTGGCGATATCGGACTTGTGCTGCCAGATCTAACGACATCCTATTTTGCTGCGCTTGCAGAAAGCGTGACGCTGGCCGCAGCTCAACGCGGCAGCAATGTCTACCTCATCAGCACAAATGGCCTAAAATCAAATGAGCGTACGGCCATTGAAAGCCTTTCCAAAGGCGGCGTTGACGGCGTCATATGGTTCCCCAATTTTGACGAAGACACATACAGCGGCGCACCTATGGACCTGCCAGTCGTGGTCATCGACCGAAACCTGGCAGCCTATGATGTTGTCCATGCGGACTATCGGCGTGGCGGCATGTTGGCAGCACAGTTTTTATGCAGCAAAGGCCATCAAAAAATTGGCTTGATCGAAGGCCCCCAAAATATTTCAAGCTCGTTTGAGCGTAGCGCCGGTTTTACAGCTGCACTTTCGAGCCATGCAGACTTGCTCTGGCGCATCGAACATGGCTTTCGCTATGATATCGAGCATGCTGCTCTAAAGCTGATTGCACAGAAAGACGTGACAGCCATCATGTGCGGCAATGATACGATCGCAATTGGCGTTTTGCGCGTCTTGCGCCAGCTCGGTATTGCGTGTCCGCAAGCAATATCGGTCATGGGCTTCAATGATACCCAGATGTCCGCGCTCGTGTACCCATCTCTTACCACGGTGAAGATGCCAATTCAGGAGATGGGATTTGAAGCGGTTGATATTCTCACCAGCAGGATCGCAAATCGCGCGGGCACACGCCGGCGCTGTGTTTTGGACGTCTGCGTGGTCGAACGCGAGAGTGCCTAACATAGCCCCAATGGCAGGTCTATGCACGTGGTGGCGCTGCGGCTGAAAAATAAGCTCATCTGCCTTCATAAATGCTGCTGGCACAATCCCCAGCCCTCATCAACCAAGCGCTTAGACGAAAACCAAGCGTTGCGGCAATTGACATCACTTAAGATTTTTCACTACTATACTTAAACGTTTAACTATAGTGTGTGAATATCGTTTCCGGGTGGCGAGGCGGCGCCTTTCATATGTTTTTCGCGGCCTATGAGAGCTGTGTTTTGCGATGCGGCAGCACCAAATCAAAGGACAGGTAACGCCATGCTGCGTTGGTTCGCTTGCTTGCTCATAAGCTCCATTTTTCCGGCCATGGGCGCGGCCGGACACCAGGAAAACAGCGGCAATATGGAGACATTCTCCCTATATTCATGGGCACATTTGGATGCATCCGGCGATGGTTTAAGCGTGAGGAGACTGCGCATTGGCAGCAAAGGCAGTGCTTTTTTAACAAGCAGATTTAAACTGGAGCTCGATGTAGATGACGACGGCACCGTTGAGTTCAGAGATGCCTTCGCTCAAATAACCGATAGCCAAGTTACACTTAAGCTTGGCGCCATGCGTACCCCAAACTCTGTCAATGCATTAACGTCGTCTCGGTTGTTTATTGTGCTTGAGCGAGCAGCATTTACGCGCGTTTTTAGCCTTGATCGGCGCGTTGGCTTCAGTGCGGCTTATATGTCAGACAAGCATGCACTAAGTGCCGGTGTATTCGCTGGCAATGCAAATGGATTAGCCGCTTCAACCGGCTTTGCACTTGCGGTGAGAGCGATGCAGCATCAAAAGCTTGGAGCGCAGTATGAGTTGATGCTAGCGGCGTCATATCTGTACCGGCAAAAGCCCATTGTAAAACACTTCTACGGTCTGGAGGCCGCACTGTACGGGCGGCGCCATTGGGTGATTGCAGAAGTCGGACGACAAGTGTCAGCAGCGTCGCCAGGATCCCCTGCGCAACCCACCGGCCTGGACGATACGATTTCCGGGATCGGCGGGTATATTGAGTTTGGCATTGCTGTTCGGCGAAACGGGCCGTTTCGGCCCTATGATGCAGCCTTTGGCGAACGACCGAGCGATCTGTATGTTGCGACGCGGCTTGATATATTGCAGGTGAAGAGCTGCACGCCCCGCTGCCACTATAGCGCATTCACCCTTGGCCTATGCTGGCGCACCGCAGCCAATATTCGCATTGCCGCAAATGTGTTTTTTACAAACACCAACATCGGTACCAGATTTCCTGATGCGCAAAGCTTCGCCCCGTTAGCGAAAAGGCGCGGCAGCGCTCAAGGGACCGGCGCACTTGCACGACTACAACTGGCGTTTGGCTGAATGGACGTAGTGAACATCTGAGACACGCAATCCAGCGAAGCGGACACTCATAGAGTTTTGCAGATACATACGCACTCAAAAGTGGCTATAGCGCCGCCGCCCATGCACTCAACATGGAAAAATATTACAAATATATGACATAATGATTTCAATATGTTAGATTAGTTTAAACGATTATATTATGGCAAGATCAAAGGATGTATTGGCTGGCCTGATCGAGCCAACCTACGGCTCAACCAGATGCCAAAGGACAAGGCGTGGATGTAGTGATGGCGATGAAATTTGTTGTCCCCCTAAATGGCGAAATAGAGCGTCATCCGTTTAATACATTTGATGACAGCGCTTTAATGTCCGCTTTTTTGTTGGCGCGGCGCGTGCGCGGGCATATCGAGGCATTTTGTACACGCCCAGCACCGTCAAAAGCGTGGCAGTGGCTCAGCAAAACCGTCGCCACAACACGTCAGGGAGAAAATGCGCCTGGCATCGTTCCAAACACAGATAAAAAATCGCGCAAAGCGTTTGAACGCATTATGAACGTGTCGGACTATTTTTCGGTGCCGGTAAATCAAACCAAGCCACTTGGCGCGAAGTGCTCCGCTAGTTTTTTAACGCAGCCAAATGAAGATTTTTTTTCTGCAAGCGTCGCCCAGCGCGGGCGATTGGCCGATGTGATCGTTATCGGCAAAAATGACCCTTTTCAGATGGCTATTTGGCCAAATGAGCTACAGCAAGCGCTTTATGAAACCGCCAGCCCGGTGCTGATTTGCCCAAGTTCACTGCCCAAGAAAGTGGGCAAGCGCATTATGCTTGCATGGAATGGTAGCATTGCTTCCAGCTTTGCAGCAACCGTATCGATTGAAGTGATGCAAGCAGCCAAGGCCGTCACGGTGGTGCATTACCAGGAAAAGACCGACAACACGCCGCGGTTAGAAGATTTAATGTCTTATTTAAAGCTGCACGATGTCGACGCACAGCTCAGGCTGCTGGATAAGCCTAGTAACGGCCTTGCGAGCGCATTGCTTCGACAAGCCGATGCGTGCCGGGCGGACATGATCATTATCGGCTCGACACAGCGCTCACGCATCAATCAACTGTTCTTTGGCAGCATCTTTTACGAGGTGGTACAGAAAGCAAAAATACCGGTGTTGCTGTGCCGAAGCTGAATACAAAAAAGGCGCGAAACATCAATCTTTCGGTCAGCGATACGTTCAATCCAAAACCGTGCTCACATGGTGTATGGCAAATTTTAATCGCAACAACAGCGGCAGCGAAGTGATGCTGCAAGACCAGGTGTAAATCGCATCTTGGTGCGGTTTGGATACATCCCCTCGCTTAGCCGCGTGCAAACGGCAAAAGTCTTGGTTTTGTAGGGGTAGCTCAGGGTTTGATTGGCGATCCTATTACACGGCGACCCTTTATTATTATTTAAACGTTTAAACAATGGTCTGATATTGTGATGGGAACGAGCCCGCAATCATGCCGGATTTAACGACGCACGTGCTTGATGTGGTGGCTGGGCGACCAGCCATCGGCGTTGCTGTAAAGCTGTATTGGCTGGCAACACCAGATGATGCCTCGCTGATCTTATCTACCCGGACAAATGCGCTCGGCCGCTGCAGCGAACCCATGTTAAAGGGCCACAAACTGGCACCTGGCAAATACCGTATGACCTTTGGCATTGGTGAGTATTTCCGTAAATCGGGTTTCATGTTCCAAGAACCTGCGTTTTTAGACACTGTTCCCATCGAGTTTGGTATCGATATCAGCGAAAGCCGTTACCACATTGCGCTGCTTATTTCGCCTTTCGGCTACTTAACATTTCGGGACGGTTAAGTGCGCTCAACACGACCAAAATTAGCAACAACTCAGCAGCGGCTTGGGCTAAAATTTCACAAGTCCAACCCGGGCTTGTTTGGCCATACCACACAACGGTGCCGGCCATCGCAAGGCCGAGCCATGCGCGAGACACCGCGCTACTTCACCCAATAGGGCCGCTGTTTGGGCAACTCGACATCTTGCCGGAGCAGGCCTTCGGTTAAGACGTTACCAATCACCGGCCCGTCAGCCGTCATCGTTATCCAAACAATATGATCAAATTCGCCATAATCTGGCCCTCGCATAGCGCTCAGCCCCCCGGTTGTTGCCAATGCAATTTTGTCGTGGCGATACCCTTTTTCGGTTTGTGCAAGGTCGGCCTCGTAACTGTGCAGATGGCCGGCGAACAGCGTGTAATTGCGCCCGTCCAACTGCGCTTCAACCTGAGGCCATTCGGGCGGAATGGAATATTTACGTGGCCAAGGGCCTGCCTTATTTTGGCTAGAACCATTGTCTGGCTTAACCCATTGGCTGCGCCAAAACGGCTTATGCATGAACACAAACGTCCACCGCACGTGTCTATGACGCTGCAAGACGTCTTTAATATACTGCAGTTGCTCAGCCTGCTGCTTGGCGAAAATTTGAGTATAGTCCTTCCAGTGCCATGCAGGCTCAGGGCGCTCAAACAGCTCCGAGTTTATCACCAAGAACAGCACGTCCTTATAGCGGAAGTGATAAAAGCTTCGGCCCAGTCGCTCGGCCCAAATATCCGCCATCAGTTGACTGGAGAAATCATGATCGCCAGGCGTGTAGAAAAATGGCGCCTTTAGCCCGCCTAAAAGCGCGTCAAAGCGATCCCATTCCCTCTCGAGGGCTTGGCGATCACGTTTATACCCGTGCGGAAAATCATACCCTTCTATTAAATCCCCCACACTCATGATAAATGCTGGCTGCAACAGCTCCGCCCTTTCAATAGCATCCGCAAACACCCCGGCACGCATGCCTCCCGTGCGGTCGCTCACAACGAGAAAATGAAAGGTCGATGGTGCATCGCGCACCGCGAGTGACGTCCACGGCTTCACGGCAAGATGGTGCGCCTTCAGGTCATCGATGACAAATTGAGCGCGGCTGTCCGCCAGGTCACGGTCGGAACAGGCCGCGCAAAAAACCGCTAGGCTCAGCAAAATGTGCCGCACGCAAAACCGATGCTTAGTAGGCAAAGGTAACCCGCGCACCGTAGGTTCTTGGTGCACCTAAATATTCCGCCTGAACGATGAAGTCAGACGGGATTAGAACAAAGTCTTCATTGGTTAGATTTTGACCATAGAGTTCAGCGGCCCAGCGCCCGTCCTCAGTGCGTATTCCGATGCTGGCACCCAGCAGACTATAGCTTTCAATCACCAGGTCGGGGTCGTTGGAAGCGCCAGCGAAATAGCTGTCGGTCCAGCTAAAACTGATATTTGCGAACGCGTCTGCAGCGCCGCCTAATACCGGGTACTGGCCACTCGCGGTGATCGCAAATTGATTGTTCGGTGAGTTGCCAAGTTCGTTCCCCGTATTGCCCTCTGGGTTGTTCGCGCCGAGCGGGAAGCGATCAAATTGGGTGTCAAGAAAACCATAGTTAGCATCAACGCTGAAGTAATCATTCAGTTTAAACCCTGCTTCAATTTCAACACCTTGGATAGTGGCGTCGGCGGCGTTTAAGATTGTGCCGAGAAATGTTGCCGTATCGAATACGAACTCCTGCTTATTGTCATATTGCTGGTAGAAATAAACCAGATTGGCATAGCCACGGCGATCGGCAAACCGCGCCTTAAGCCCCCCTTCGAAGGATAAAATGGTCTCCTCATCAAACGGCGTTGTAATCTCAACTAAACTGTCTGCTTCAGTATTAAAGCCGCCTGCGGTGAAGCCCCGCGAAACGGACGCGAAGAGTGTAACGTCGTCGCCTGGCCGATAGGTTAGAGCCGCGCGCGGGGTAAACGCATCAAAGCTTTCTTGCAACTCACCGGTTTGAAAACTGCGCGCCGCATTGCCGTTGTCGATAAAATTGAGCATCGCGGTGCGATCTTCGTAGGTGTAACGGATGCCGGCAGAAATATCGATTTTATCGGACAAATGGTATGTCCCATCAACATACGCAGCAAAGGCATTCGTCTTAATGTTTTGATCGAAAATGATATCTTGAATGACAATGCCCGCACCATTCAAAAAGCGATTGCGCTCGACGCGCCGATCAGAGTTTTCATACAGGTAAAATAGGCCTGCAATAAAGCTGTACTGATCGTTATCGGCGCTCACATACCGCAGCTCTTGGCTAAATGTACGCGGATCTTCAAAATCTTCATCAACTTGTTGGAAGGCAAAGGGGAGCAGTGTAAAACTCAGCCCATTAAAGCTAAACAGCTCTTCAGACGAGGATTCGCGGTATCCGCTAATCGATAAAAACGCGCCATGCCCCGCATCATAGCTGAGCCGCAAAGATGCGCCAAAAATATCCCGCTCGAAGTTCTGCGGCACGCCTAGGTCTGAGGTGCGCCGATCTTCGCTACCAAATCCGATCGCCGAAAGTGTTCGCCCGCCATTGCTGTCGCTCGTGTAATCAAAAGCTAATATCGCTTCAAAAGCGCTATTTGGATGCCATAGAGCGGCAGTACGAACGGAGGTGCTTTGCCGGTTATCTTGGTCCTGACCGGTTATTGCATCCCGGCCAAACCCATCGCGCTCTACTTGTGACACCGAAATTTTAGCTGCCAAGGTGTCGCTGACAGGACCGGATATGAGGCCGCGCAGTTCATAAGCGTTGAAATTTCCGTAGCCAGCCTGGGCTTTTACTTTAAGCACATCAACAGATGGCTTGGCCGACGTTAAAACAATCGCGCCAGAGGCTACATTTCGGCCAAAAAACGTGCCTTGAGGCCCACGCAAAACCTCAACACTTTCTAAATCAAATAACTCAAAATCAGCGCTGGAGAACCGTGGCAGATAGACCTCGTCAACATACACACCAACCGGCTCGCTTGTGCCAATCGCCGACAGGGTATTCGCGCCGCCACGGATGGCGAAAATTGGCTGAGTATTGGTAAAAGAGGACCCTAAAAAGTTGGGCGTTAAGCGAGAAATATCGCGTATGGAATCAAGTTGAAAAGCTTCTAGTTTTGCGGGCGTAAAAACGCTGATTGATGCCGGCACATTTTGCAGATCGTCACTGCGCTTCAGCGATGTAACAAAAATCGTCTCCAAAAAATTAGCATCCTCTTCAATCTCAGCGTTCGCAAGCAATGCATCCCCTTGAAACCCTTGCGCTCGCTGTTGACGACCGCTCCGGATCGGCGGGGTGAATTGGCTCAGCTGCAGCCGCTCTGGCGGTGCAACAGCAATTGTTCGATTATTGATACGGCGGTATATCAGGCCAGTTCCTGACAAGATGCGGTCAAGTGCTTGTTCTGCCGTGAATTCACCACTTAATTCTGGCGCCCTTATGCCTGCAGCATCATCGCTGTAGAGGACAATTTGCTGGCCGGATTGACTGGCAATTTGCGTGATTGCTTGGTCAAGCGGCTGTGCGCTGAGTTTAAGGTCAGCGGCGACCACTGGGGTTAGAAAACTGCTATAGACCAAGGCCACAATGCTGTTCGCGGTGCACCGAGGAAGCCAGCATGGATACCGCACCGATTGTTTGTTTTTCATGGCATTACCCCTCCGCTGATGGCCCTGTCGTCATGTGCTTTAAAGCCCTGGTCTGCGCATAAAGAGGGTTTTGAATGCGAAATTGGATACTGTTGTCATAATATTTTCATGGCCGGGCGGCTGAAGCGGCAAAAGCGCAGGTGCAAAAAACTGTATCCAAAACACTGCGCTCAACCGCTCTATAGTCTAGGGCAAAAGTTCGCTGACGACTTTTGACGCTAAAAAAAAGCGTGACCATAGCTATGCAAGAACACCGCAGCAGCCGGCCTACAGAAGACCTGGAGAAAGCCTATAAGGCGTTTTCGCCAACGCTGCTGCGCTATTTGACAGCGCGGCTGGGCAACGTTCATGACGCGCAAGATATCGCTCAAGAGGGTTATTTGCGGCTCCTGCGGGTGCAAGAGGCGGATGTCATCGAAAAATTGGAAGGCTATCTCTTTAGGATCGTCACCAATCTTGCAAATGAGCATTTGTATAAAAAGGGCCGATCGCTTGAGACACTTGATCTTGATGCGTTGATGGAACGCGGCGGAGATGGCGACCGCTATGCCGGCGAAGCCCAGCTTGAAGCGCGTGCGGCACTGGATAGACTGGATAAAATTCTTCATCATCTACCACCGCTCTACCGCGCTGTTTTGCTACTGCGCAAACGCGATGGCTATTCGCATGCGGAAATTGCACAGCGCTTGGGAAAATCAAAAGCCACCGTGCACATTTATTTAACGCGGGCGCTGAGCCGCTGCCGGGAACTGTGGGAGGAGGGATAAAAAAATGAATACCTCTTTTAACAAACAGATCGCTGAAGATGCCGCTGCCTGGGCTGTGGCGCTCGATGACGGTCCACTTGAACACGATCAAAAACAAGCGTTGCTTGATTGGCTAAAAACGTCTCCCGTGCATCTTGATGAGTTTTTGTTGGCACTGTCGATTTTGGAAGGCTCGGCGCTCACACCGCGTAGCGCACGTTTAAACACTGACGATCTTTTGCAGCAGATCTCAGGGGATGTTTTGGCATTTAAGGGCTCAGCCGCTGCGCTTCAGGCAGAGCCGACACCCAGCAGCCGCCTAAAATTATCCCCTAAACGCTACGGAATTCTTGCTGCGGGCGTCATCGGCTTGTGCGCAACGATAATCAGTCTCGCTTTGCAAAAAAACACGGTCGATCCACAACCAGATGCCGCGATGCTCATTCGCACCGCACTCGGCGAACAGCGCAGCGTACCGCTACCCGATGGCTCTATAATTGTTATCAATACCCAATCCCAACTCAAAATTGGCTACACCGATACGGTGCGAGAAATTGAGATTTATACGGGAGAAGCCCTGTTTGATGTGGCAAAGGACCCTGTCCGGCCATTTCGCGTGATTGCCGGGCCGAGCGTGGCAGAAGCAGTCGGCACGCGCTTTAATGTTCGGCATATTAACGATAAAATCGATGTCGCAGTCATCGAAGGGATCGTCGCGTTTGCGCCAAAGAATAGCCGTTTTGATGACATCGTGCGTGTCGCAGGTGCAGGAGACGACAGAAGCCTTGAACAGGGCAAAGTTATCTTAAACGCGGGCGAGCGTACAAATATGAGCGCGACGACAAAAATTCCGATTATAGCCGGCATCAGCACGGATGCTGTGACCGCATGGACAGCGCGCCGCCTTGTTTTCAGCGGAGATGACCTGAGCACAATTGTGGCGGAGTTTAATCGCTACAACATACGCAAGTTAGTGATCAGCGATGACAGCCTGGCAAAGGAAAGACTATCCGGTGTGTTTGCTGCGGATGACCCATCATCACTCATCGATTTTTTAAAGCTCACACGCGGCATGCGAACAGCGCAGTCAGATCACGAGTTGGGCATACGACTGGAATAAGCCTTGAAGGTGCTAAGGAATTGGCTTTTACGCGGCCCAGCAACACCAATCAGCGGTCAAACATACCCTCTTTCGCTATGGCATGACGCTGGATCTATGTCATAAGATCTTGGCAGATCACTCAACAATAGGTGGTGGCTCCCATCGGTCAGGGGCGAGATCGTCTCAGCTCTCGCGCCAAGCCTTGTTCATACTGTCTTTGATGGGCTTAAAGAAATAGGTCAGCGGGGTGCGTGATCCGGTTTTAATGAGCACGTCTGCCGGCATGCCGGGGAGCAGCGGGTTTTCGCCCAGGCGCGCGACTTCTTGTTCGGGGACGCTGATGCGCGCAATGTAGAACGGTAGATCACGGTTCGGGTCGACCATACTGTCGGCAGAGACGTAAATGACCTTGCCGGAGAGCTTCGGCGTGGAGCGCTGCGAAAACGCGGTGAATTGAACATCAGCGTCCAAGCCCAGCTGAACGCTATCAATGTCTATGGGCTGCACTTTCGCTTCTACGATCAGGTCATCATCGTGCGGGACAATTTCCAGGACGGTTTCGCCAGGTTGAACAACGCCGCCCACCGTATGAACCGCAAGGCCGACAACATAGCCGCTCGATGTCGCGCGCAGATCTGTTTGCTCTAAGGTGTATGACGCAGCCCCGAGACGTTCCTCAAGATCAAACAGCTGGGTTTCTTGATCCTGCAGCTCAATTACGATTTGTTCGATGCGGGCCTTGCGCAACTGCAAAATTTCGAGCTCTGCCTCACTAATCGCGCGCTTGGCCCTGGCAATGGAGGCGATATGTTCCCCTGCCTCGCCCTCCAAGCTGGACGCTTCACGCTCTAAGGCAAGCACCCTAGTGCGCGCGGTATAGCCCTTTTCCAGGAGTTCATAGAGCCCCGCCAATTCGTCTTCGATCAGCTGAATTTGTTTTTGCTTGGCCGTTGCTTGTTTCTCAAGGCCGCGAATTTCCTCTCTGAGCTGACCAATGCGCTCCTCGACCATTGCAACTTCGCCAAAATAGGTTTCTTGCCTGGCCCGAAACATCTTTTCCTGGCTTGCCAATATTTCAGCAACAGCCGGAGCATTGGCACGGCTGCGCAAATCGCCGGGAAACATGATGGCGTCACGTTGGTCGCGTTCAGCATTGAGACGGGCAATTGAAGCACGGGTTGTGTCATAATTGCCTTGAATGATTTGATGCGAAGCTGCCGCGCGGGTCCGGTCGAGCGTTAACAACACATCACCGGTCTGCACATAATCGCCATTCTTTACATTCAGTGCGGTGACGACGCCGCCCTCTAAAGACTGAACTTTCTTTCTGTTGGTAAACACCTTAACCGTCCCCTGCGAGACTACAGCGCTGGCTATTTGTGCAACTGCGGCCCAAGTTCCAAAGCCTCCAAACGCTGTGAGAATAATTACCAGGCCAAGCATGACCAGCCGCCTCAGTTCAATGGGAAAGGTCTCTCTCATACTCTATCTCTGCTAGGCTCGTGCGGCGGTTTTGGGTTTTGCGCCGCCGGCTTGAACGGCGCGGGTGACTTTCGGTAGCACTTCAGTGCGCGGACCAAAGTGTTCAATCATGCCGCCGCGCAGCACCATGAGCACGTCGACGACAGACAAAACAGAGGGCCTATGCGCGATCACGATGGCCGTGGCACCGCGCTTTTTTAGGCCAATTAAAGCTTGCCGAAGCGCCTCTTCACCATCGCTATCTAAATTGGAATTGGGCTCATCAAGGACCACCAATTGCGGCGCTCCATAAAGCGCCCGCGCAAGGCCTATGCGTTGGCGTTGCCCGCCTGATAGGGCCTGCCCCCCCGCACCGATTTGCGTGTCATAGCCTTTCTCAAGCCTTAAAATAAGGTCATGGACGTCAGCAGCACGCGCCGCATCAATCACCGCCTGCGGGTCTGCCTCGCCGAAGCGGCAGATGTTGTCTGCAACCGTACCGTCAAATAGTTCCACATCCTGTGGCAGATAGCCAAGATGGGGGCCGAGCGCGATGGGGTCCCAATGGCTGATGTCTGCGCCATCTAGGCGCACGGCTCCCTTTGATGGCTGCCAGACGCCCACAAGCAGCCGGGCTAATGTGGATTTGCCTGCCGCACTGGGGCCAATAATACCCAGGCACTTGCCTGCTTCCAGGCCAAAGGAAATGCCCTTAATGACCGGGTCGCTCGCGCCCGGCGGTGCGGCAATCAACTTTTCAGCTGTCAGCTGCCCAACCGGAGCTGGAAGCTGAAGCGGCTTTTCATCCTGCTCCGATAAAGCCAAAAAATCACTCAGCCGGCCAAAGCCAGCGCGGGCAAGAACGAAATTACGCCAGCTGTTGATCGCGCCCTCAACTGGTGCAAGGGCGCGGCCCATGATGATGGACGATGCGATCATCACACCAGGCGTAATGTGCTCGAGTAAAGCAAGATAAGCACCCGTCCCCAGCATCGCGATTTGTAAACAGGGCCGAATAAACTTTGCTGCAGCGGTGAGGCTCCCTGCGCGGTCGCTGGCTTTGGACTGCGCAGCGAGCCCTTTGGAATGCTGCCTAAGCCAGCGCTGTTTTAGGCCCGGCAGCATACCAAGCGCCGTAACCACCTCAACATTGCGCAAGGCACTTTCAGTAAAGCGCGTTGCCGCGCTATTCGCCCCGGAGGCTTCAAGTAGCAAATCCCGGGTCATGGTCTCGCTCACAAACGCGAGGGTGAACAGCATTAAGGCACCCCCCAAAGCAATCAGGCCTAAAACCGGATGAAACACAAAAATGATAGCCAAAAAGACCGGCGCCCATGGCGCATCAAAAAACGTGATCAGGCCTGGGCCGGTGAGGAATGTGCGCAGCACATCCATGTCCTTCAGCGGCTGTACGGACCGATCAGCGCCATGTTGGCGCGCGGCAAACAGACCTGAGAATAAGGTATCTTGCAGCCGCTCTTCAAAATAGAGACCCAGCCTCACCAGAACGCGCGCACGCACCAATTCAAGCAAGGCGCTAGTGAAGATCAACCCAACCGCCACAAACGTCAGGTACACCAGCGTTGGCAGGCTGCCAGAAGACAATACCCGGTCATAAATCTGCAGCATGTACAGCGGGCCCACCAGCATCAAGAGATTGATGCAAAAACTGAACAGGCCTACTGAGCCAAAAATCCTCTTTGCACTGGCGAGAACCTGTTGCAGCGGTGATCTGGGTTTATGCGATGGTTGCATGAACAAAAATATCCGAAAAAGGCGCAAGGGAGCAGCATCTCTGCTGCTCCCTTGACTTGCCTATGAAAGACCGGAAACCCGCTAGAGAATTGCGATATCACCTTCGGACAGGTCGTCCTTATCAAACCCAAGCAGGGTGATGGTATCGCCCGTGTCATTGAGCGTAAGGACGGTGCGGCTGCCGACCTGCTGCGCATCGTTAATCAGTCCCGCAGCGTCAAGCCCGCTAAAGCCGCTCAGCGTGATCAAGTCTTCGCCTGGCTCAAAATCGCGAATGATATCCTGTCCGGAGCCTGGCTCGAAGCTGAAGATATCTGCATTATCGCCGCCGCTTAGCCAGTCATTGCCTGCGCCGCCGTTTAGAATATCTTCGCCCGTGCCGCCTTTCAAAACATCATTGCCGAGACCGCCGTTGAGGACATCATCGCCTTTACCGCCAAGCAGGATATCAGCACCTGCATCGCCGTTCAGTGTATCATCGCCCAGGCCGGCCCTTAAGGTGTCATCCCCGAGGCCACCGAAGAGTACATCCTCACCGTTGCCGCCGTTGAGCATATCATCGCCTTCATCGCCAAAGAGACTGTCATCACCTCGGCCGCCCATCAGATGGTCGCCTTCAGTGCCACCCACTAACGTATCATCGCCGCGACCGCCTTGGATAAAGTCCCGGCCTGCATCGCCATGCATGACATCATGGCCATTGGTGCCGACCATCTTATCGTCCTGAGATGTCTCAGCCATATCACCATCGCCATCGTCCGCATTGTCCGGAGCAGGCACCTCAACCGCTGCGGTGAGTTGCTGAGCTTGCGCTGATTCTGCCATATCGAGGCCATCCAGAACTGTGTCCGTGCGCACCGACAGGTTCTGGATGCGGGTATCATTTTCCGGGTCGGTTTCAGCCACATTAAAGGCGGTGTCTGTAAAGTTCGCCGCCAAGAATTCGGCCAAAGCATCTTGTTCAGACCCAGCCGGCGCAAAAGTTGCAATGCCGTCTGGTAAGCCTTGCCCTTCCAGATCAACCCGATTTGCAAAGCCCGCATCTGCATCGACAAAACCAGCGAAAGGATAATTGTCTCCGCCACCGGCAATGAAATCAAGCGTAACCACGCGGATCGTCCGGCCCGGATCAACCACAGCGCCGTTTTCGACCAGTGCTTCTGTTGGGTCACCATTCTCATCAATCAGCGCAGCAGAGATGACCCGCGAGCCGGCAGGCTGACTTGGATCAAAGGAGAAGGAAATCCCACCAAATTGGCCAAATTGGCCAGGTGTCGCCCCTGGCGCTGTTGCCGAAACAGCGTGCTCAATCACCTCAAGCAACTGCTCAGATGTCAATGTAATCAGTGTCAAACCATTGTTAAAGCGTAGGGAATTGGAGATATCGAGCTGCGATATATCGCCGATCTCTTTACCTGCTGCCGGGTTGGCTTGCGGCGGAAGCAGATCGCCCTGCGGGCTGGTTTCACCGATCGGTGCACGCATGCCGCCGCCGTTTTTGATCGAGACTTCAACACTCGCATCAAATGCTTGCGCAACGGCCAGGTTCGCATCGGCCGTCAGGTTCCCGAAATTTGTTTCTTCCGTCCGCACTTCGGAACGACGACCGTCCAGATAGACATCGGTAGAGCCGAAGATATTGCCATCTTGCGCTTGAACGATGCCGGAAACCTCGCTGACCAGCTCTTCAACAAGGTCGCCTTTGGTGCCATCAGCGAACGGATCGTCCTCACCCCATAGCGCTGCAACCGCCGCATCCGTCGTTGCAAAGGACCCGGAGATATCTTCGTCGGTCGCATTGCCGTCTTCATCGAGGATGATCACGCCATCTTCATCAAAGTCGACAACCAGTCGGCCGACATACGCATACTCCTCACCGGTGGACACAACGACCACTGGGTCGCCATCCGCATTGGTCGTCGTGAAGGGGTAGTCCGCATCCGGCATATCACCGGGCTGCAGGCCGCGCTCAACATCTTCAGCGTCGGCAAGCAAAGTGCCAGAGCCACCGGCAATGATCACATCCACACCGCGCAGCAAGGTTGCTAGTTCTTGCTCAAGGGCAATTTGCTGCAAGTGGCTTACCAAGACGATCTTGTTTACGCCGTCAGCAACCAGTGCATCGATAGTCGGTTGCAGGATTTGCGCTAAGGCAGGCATATCGTTTTCATTCGGCCCAATGACTGTTGTGCCACTTGGCGATGAAATGCTTTCGAGCACCTGCGTTGTGGCCCCAACCACGCCGATGCGCTCACCATTTTCTTCAATGGTCGTCGCCGGCGCGATCTTTGGAATAGAGCTATCCCCCGCAAGGCTTTCCTTCGGCCCAGTGGCAAAGGCCGTGTTGGGCAGAATATCGCTGGTGAACAGGTTGTTCAAATCACCGTCGCCGGAGAAGTCTAGGTTGGCGGACAGGTATGGGAACTGCGCGCCGACCCATCGGTCATCGCCAAGCCCTGGGTCGCGGAAGTCCTCTTCAATGATGTTTTCAAAGGCATCTGAACCGAGGTCGAATTCATGGTTGCCGACCGCAGATGCGTCAAAACCAATGACATTCATGATCGAAATATCAACCCGGCCGCCGCCTTCACGCAGCCCAGCATAAGCATCCATGAGATCGCCAGGCAGGCCAAACAGCTCATTATAAACATCGTTGAAGATACCATCATCGCGGAATACGCGATCGCTGGCTGCATTTAAAAATGGTCCCGGCAGATAGTTGTCACCAGCAGAGAGGATGATGGTGTTTTCGTAGGTCTCTTCCAGCGCATCAACCATGGCTGCAAAGTTTGGCGCTGCATCAATGGCATTGACCCCGCCCTCCAGATCGGACGCATGCAATATTTGCAGCGTGAAGTCTGGCTCTTTTGGCGGCAGATCAATCTCCCAAATCGATGTGGTTGCGCTCGCCTCATTGGCAACCACCAAGAGCGGCTCACCATTGGGGCTATCTTCGGCAGAGATGAAAGCAAGACCTTCCGGTGCCACATCTTGCACCATGCCGCTGGCCTCGCTGCCGCCAGCGTTGCGCATATTTACATATTGCACAAACTCAGAATTCGCCGGGTCAGTGACGTTATAGACCATGACGCCGCCGGTCCGCTCAAGACCGATAAAAGCGTAGGTCTCGCCATCGATTTCGCCCACGGTGACGCCCTCAGGCTCAATGCCTTTCGCATCCGAACGCGCATCAAAACTGTCGCCTTCTTCATCATCATTGGCGTTAAACAACTCAGGAATTTGTTCCGCAACAATCCGGGCGAAGTCATCGCCTGAATCGAAAACTAAATTGCCTTTATCATCCCAGATCGAAAAGGATCGTGCGCCGTAGACAAACAGCTGATCATAATCACCATCGCCGTCCAAATCACCGTCGATGGTCGACACCTCCAAGCGGCCAAGCACTTCATCCTGTTGCAGTGCGTCAGCGTTCGGAAAGGCATCTGGATCGAGGTCTAAGTCGGCAACGCGTTCGTCTTCGCTGCGCGCATCCCCTTCATTACCGGTGATGAAGTAGGTTTGGCCTTCGCTTTCATAGGCAGCAATGCCATCGGGCATATACATGCCGAAGACCGGGTAGTTTTGCAGATTGATTGCGCCGTCCCGGTCGCTGGCATCAAGCAAATTACCATCGTCAAAGTCAATCAGACCAAGCACTACAGGCAGCGTTTCATCCGTTAAGCCAACGGTGCCCGCATCGGTATCAATATCGCCAGTAAGCGAGAAATCATTGTCGTTGATGACAGCAAGCCGGCCATCGGGCAGCAATGTCAGACCCTCTGGTTTATCTCCAGCGAGATATCCGATGGACGGCAAGTTGAGGACTTTGATTTTATTGACCGCATCAATGCCTAAATCGGACAGCTCATCAGCGCTCAGGCTTTCAAGAGTGCGGCCTTCCGGCAAAGCTGGTGCGTCGTCAGCCAGCAAGTTGGTGGCGTGGGTGATGTCGATCTCAAAGATGAATTTCTTGCCCGTTGGATCAACCGAGCTGTCGCGTTCAATGACTTGGAATGTGCCATCGCCAGTGAAGACGGCATCGCCAATCTTATCGACTTTGGAGTGGGCAATATCAGAGCCCTCCAGCAGGTACACATATTCAGACACCGGCTCGCCTGAGTCCATGTCGATACCGAGAATGCGAATAACATCCGAATTGTCAGACGTTGCCCGGTCTGGGTTGGCCAGCGGCGTTTGGATGAACGCGTAGACAATGCCAGCTTCCTCATCGAGCGCCACCGCTTCAAAGCCACGGTTGGCGCGGCGCTCTGCATACTCTTCAGGCAGGCTTTCTGTGCCAAAGGTATTTGCTGGCATCCCCACGTCTGCCGCTGTTCCTTCTGCAATGAAGCGATTGATCAGAACGCCGTCGGAATTAAAATGATAGATCGCCGGGCGATATTCATCGACGGTCCAGAAGCTACCATCTTGTTCAAAGACGATGCCTTCCATGTCTGCGCCGAACGGATCGAGCTCTAGCGGATTACCGTTTAGATC
>JBCCLR010000003.1:0-56903 GCA_039026755.1 Pseudomonadota bacterium
CTCCCTCTTAGGCGGGGATAGCTTTGAGTTCGGCACCACGGCGCTGATGATGCTGAAATGCGTCATGGCGAAGAACTGCAACGTCAAGTGCCCGGCAGGCCTGACCACCAATCCGGAGGTGTTTGACGGCGACCCGCGTGCGCTGGCGCAATATCTTTTAAACATTGCCCATGAGGTGCGTGAAATCCTTGCATCGCTTGGTCTAAAATCCCTGGATGAAGCGCGCGGCCGTGCAGATTTGCTACATCTGCTGGATCACCCGTCTTCAGTAGGCCAGCTGAACTTGCGCGATATGCTGTTCAACATGCCTGAGGTTAAGGTCGAGAACCCGAGCTATATCGAACGTGACTACGCGGTTGATGACAGCTTGGTCGATATGGTCAAAACAGCGCTGTTTGACGATAAGCGCGAAAGCGTGAAAATTGGCGGCAACCTGAGCCTCAACAATCGCAACAAAAGCGTCGGCGGACAGCTTGCGATTGATATTGAGCGTACACTCAACCATGAGCTTGAGGACATTTCTGACCTGGCAGCAGTGTGCGAAGATGATCGCGGGCGCCGGTTCTTAAAGCCGCGCGCCATTCAGGTCTCAACGCACGGGTCAGCTGGACAGAGCTTTGGTGCGTTCTGTAATGATGGCATGGTCATGGAGCACCGCGGCACCTGTAATGACGGTGTTGGCAAAGGCGCCTGCGGCGGCGAAATCATCGTCAAGTCGCCCAAAGGCGGCGGTTCCGGCTACGGCGATAACGTGCTCATCGGCAATTTCGCGCTGTTTGGCGCTACCGGCGGCAGGACATTTATTTCCGGCCAAGCCGGCGACCGCTTTGCCGTGCGTAATTCTGGCGCTACGGCGGTAGTTGAAGGCGTTGGCGATTTCTGCGCGGAATATATGACCAATGGCGCCGTGCTGAATCTGGGCGGTTTTTCAAAAGGCTTCGGCAACGGCATGTCGGGCGGCTTTGCTTATCAGTACGATCCGGAAAATCACCTTGGCAAGGCGGTAAGCCATGATTCGGTTCTGGTTTCAGACGTCAATGATGACGATCCTTACGCGCAGATCCATGCAGCAGCTATTCACCAGCTATTAGAATGGCATCTTGCTGCGACGCAGTCGCCGCTAGCGGACCAGATGCTGAATGATTGGGACCGTAAAAAAGGCCACTTTAAGTGGGTCATGCCGCGGGCGCTTTTGCAATATCAAGACGCTGATGAAATCCTCGCCGCTTCCAGCCGCAAAGCGCTGGTTGAAGAGCTTGCAACAGCGCTTGCAGCACATCAGGTTGAAAAGCTTAAAATTGCTTGGAAAGATGGCATTCCGGTGCATCGCGGCGCAGTGCCGCAGTTTGGCGAGACCGATACCGAAGACATGTTTGACCTGATCAACAGCTGGACCGTGCTGGAAACCGCACAGGCACTGGCGCGCAAACGCACAGGTGGCAAAGATGGTGATTTGGCCGTGTTAAAAGCCACACGCAACTTGGTGCTGACGGAAGACTTTGGCCTGATGAGCCAGCTTGCCAAACATGCGCGCACAGCGATTGCCGATTATGATGACCGCGACCTATCCGCGCTCGTGGCCAACAAACGATTGTCTGATTTTAAGCGAGCGCTATCCATGCGCAACGTGTTGTCTATGGATAGTCCTGGCACCTATGGTTGGATATGGCACCAGTCACAGCGCAATCGTGAGATTTTAGGTCGTATCCCAAGCTTTGATGAATTATTTGCGCACAACGCACTGCCCGACATGGCCGCTCAATTTGCGGCAGAGTGAGTGAGATGAAGATACCTTATATTCCTGAAGATGCCCCCTTCTCTGAAGATCAGCGGTCTTGGCTGGCTGGCTTTCTAGCAGGCCTGCATTCACGCACGGCCATGGGCGACGCGAGCGCTGGCGCAGCAACGTTAGAAGCACCAAAAGACACTGCAGCGCCTGAAAAGACAGTGCCTACAGCGCCTGTTGACATCCTGTATGGAACACAGACCGGCAATGCGGAATTTGTTGCATCTGAAGCAATGGAGGTTGCCCAAGCCGAAGGCCTGCAAGCAAACATGCACGACATGGACGCCGTCGATATGGACGCGCTCGCGAAGATGGAAAAAATCCTGTTCGTCGTGTCAACCTATGGTGAAGGCGAAATGCCGGACAACGCAGAACTGTTTTGGGACGCCGTGTCCGGCCCCACCGCGCCGCGCATGGAAAATACACGCTTTGGTGTGATTGCCCTAGGGGATACCGGATACGACCAGTTCTGCCAGGCTGGCAAACTGATTGACATGCGCATGGAGCAGCTTGGCGCGACGCGAATTGCAGACCGGGTCGATTGCGACGTGGACTTTGAAGAGCCATCACATGACTGGATTGTCGCCAACGTGCCGCTGTTTAAGGCAGAGCCTGAAAGCGCGCCGGAGCCGGTAGCTCCTGAGCCTGAGCCGGTAAAGGTTGCAGACAAGCCGGCAGCGAAGCCGGTGTGGAACCGCAAAAATCCTTATTCATCAACCGTCGTTGAAAACCGCCTGATGTCGGGCGCAACGTCGAAAAAAGAAATCCGCCATTTCGCCTTTTCGTTAGGGGATAGTGGTCTGTCCTATGAGGTCGGTGATGCCATGGGCATCATGCCGACCAATCAGCAGGCCCTTGTTGATGGTATTATTGGCCGCTTGGGCGTTAAGCCGGACGCCATGATTGATGGTCACGAGGTGCCGCTGGCAGGGCTGCTGACGTCGCAATATGAGATCCGCACGCCATCAAAAAACCTGATCACGGCCATTGAAGAGCTCGCCGGGCATGATGAATTTAGCCATGTCGTCAGCAATAATGATAAAGAAGCCTTGGATGCCTTCATGTGGGGCCGTGATGCGCTCGACCTGTTGAACCTTAACCCGGACCTGGCTATCGATCCGGCTGAGTTTATCAGTTGGCTCAAGCCGCTCCAGCACCGCGCCTATTCAATCTCTTCGAGCCCGAAGAAGCATGTTGGTGAAGTCCATACCACAGTTGCAGCCGTGCGCTGGGACCGGGAAGGCCGCGAACATATGGGTGTGGCGTCAACCTATTTATCTGACATGTGCCCACAAGGTGCCTTGGCGCCCATTTTCATGTCGCCCAATAAAAATTTCCGACTGCCGACGGATTTGAGCCTGCCGATCATCATGGTCGGCCCTGGTACCGGCATTGCGCCCTTCAGGGCGTTTCTGGAAGAGCGCCGCGAAACAGGGGCAACAGGTAAAAACTGGCTGTTCTTTGGTGACCAGCACCGCGCCAGCGATTTCTTTTATGAAGATGATATTGGTGAGATGTCGCGTGTGGGTTTGCTCACACGGCTCGACCTTGCATTCTCCCGCGATCAGGATGAAAAGGTTTATGTGCAGCACCGGATGCTGGAAAACGGCAAAGAGTTGTTTGCTTGGCTTGACGAAGGGGGCACCTTCTATGTCTGCGGTGATGCAACCTATATGGCTAAGGACGTTGATGCGGCTTTAACGCAAATCATCCGCGAAGAAGGCGGTTTTTCAGATGATCAAACCACCGCGTATATCTCAAACCTAAAGCGTGAAAAGCGGTATTTGCGGGACGTTTATTAGTCAGCCGCGCGGTGCTGATGCGGTAGAGCCGTTCAGCATCCTTAACGCAAAAATAAATTGCGATTTTGGTATAAGCCAACCACTGCGCATATGCCGGTGAGAATCAGCAATCCCCAAACGCTTGTCCAACTTGCATATGTTGGCCGCAAGTCAGACACATGCTTGTCCGGCGAACTGGGCAGATAGGTCAGGCGAAACCGTCTGCCCACTTGTGCTGGGTACTTATAGTTTTTTGATCGACGCAACGTGTCCTTTTCAACGACACCCGTTGCAGTCGTAAAATGATAGTCAATGATTTCAGAGCGCCCACCACGTCGGCGGCGGCGAAACCAACGGTCATCGTCGCGAACGGCTTCAATTGTTGCCGTGGTCGACACGCCTTGTGCCTCAATCTGGTGCTGTACCGGCATGCGCACGGCAATAATCCATGCGCACATGCACAGCAGGAGCGGCACAAGTCCTATGAAAAAGTACTGCTTGTAGAATGTGAAGACGCTCTGCATCAACACAAACTAGCGCCCGCTGCTGAATACAAAAAATCAAATTTTAGTCAAATCTGAAGCGCCGCGTCTACACGTCAAATTTTAAGCTGCCTACCTCTAGGACGCTGCGGGCGCTGCATCTGCCCCGATGCCCATCTCATTGGGCACCATGGTTTGAAACAGCGATAGCGAGAATAAATGCGCGTGTAAGACAGCAAGCGTACCATTTTTATTCAGCTCTGCTGCATGCTTTTGCTTCAGCTCACGCAGTTTATTTTCATCGACGATACGAAAGCCAGAGAACCTGGTGGACTTGTCGCCGCGTTCAACGACCGCTTCGCCAGGCTGCAGAAGTTCGAGTTCATTGAGCTTATCGCAGAACATCCGGGTCTGCTGGGCACCACGCTCATAGCGCTCGCAGAAGGTGAGAATGTCCTTGGTCAGCTGCGACCCATCATCGCCATCAAAAAGCTTTCGTGCACCGGTTTTTTGCACAATCTTTGCCGTCGGATCGAGACACAGGCTGAGCTTTTCATCCTCCGGGCGCAGCTTGGCAAGCATGAACGGGTAGCGCCGGACATAGGCCGGGATGTAAACATCTTTCTTCCAGCCGCCGTCGTCCTCCACATAGCTGTTCACGCCTTGACGTAGGCCCATAATCGCAATCGGTTGGCCAACGCCTTGACTGTCAAACACGATTGGAAAAAAGCGCTGCGCGACGGGGAATTCCTCAGCCAAAAGCGGCACGAGATGCGCATCTTTGGCAAAGCCGAAATGCGGCGTGTCTGACAAGCATATGTCACCATGATCGCGCAGATTTAGCGGCTCGAGCGTATTGAAGAACATCGGCAAACGCGGTGCCTCTCCATTTGCGTCAGTGCTTGGCACTGCCGGTGCATCTATCGTTTTCTCTTTGTCCGCCATGCCCAATAGGCTCCTTCTTAAAACAACTCTATTTTTTTACCCGTGCCGGTACGTCTCAGCGTGTGTGGCTAGCGTGTTAGCGCGTTTAAAGAGATTTGACCACGGCAAATCGGGGTTTTTTATCGCCTAAGGCGGTGATGGCGAGGACAAAAGGTACTGCTACCGGCATGAAATCGATGTGATATCAAGCAGCGTTTGCCAAATGCGCCTGGCTATGGCGCCTGCGACCTATTAAGCGCTCTGATATAATGGCGCAAGTTTTCGATGAAGCGCGTGGTCAAAACGGCGCCAAAAGCTGCATGGCCCGCTTCGCTTTGGCCGGTCTGTGGATCTTGCGCGCAGCCAATCGGCGTGGCGGTGTCGCGCGCCGTTGCAACCAAGATCATCCCAACTGCTGGCGCATGGCCCGGCTTCAGCACGTAGATGGGGCTACCCGACTGGCCGGGGCGGGCACCAGGCGTTAGCCGAATTTTGCGGCTGAGGCCCAACGAGCGGTTGAGGCGCAGATATTGGCCGCTTAAGGCCACGTGCTCAGGTCCGCGATGCGCCCGCCCGTCGCACGGATAGCCGACGGTTTTCATGGCTTTCAGATCACTAAATTCGAGCGCACGAAGCTGATCTAAGGGCAAAGAGGTATGCGTTGGGCATTCCGAGAGGCGCAGCACCGCAAGGTCTGCATCCAAGTTTCCCGCGACAGCATCTGCGCGCTTTTCTGGCCAAATAGCGCGCGCTTCGGGCGCGTTTACAACATCGACCACGCGGCCACGAATCTGTGGGGAGTAGACCTCCAGCGCGCTGGGTTGAAACCCGTTTGGCCCTTCCGCCACATGCCGCGCCGTCACGAGCACATCACAGCGACCAACAAGCAGGCCCGTACCGCTGCCATACTGGCCATGGCTGGCATAATAGTTCGCCATGACACGCACAACCGGACGCGATAGCGGGCTAGAGAGCAGATATTGACGCTCCGCGTGCGCAGCATTGGTCGTCAGCAGCACATGGGCCAGGGAAAAAATGACAGCGGCGCGTGCTACAGCAGGCAATTTTACCAAGTCTTGCCGCCGACCCAATCGCCCGCAGCGCCGACAAACCGGCGCGCTTCCATGCTGGCCCATATGCCCGCTTCATAATAGGGGTCTTGTTTGGCCATCTCGAGCGCCTGTTCAGCGCTGTCCGCCTTAAAAATCAGCAGCGAGCCGACGACTTTGTCCGCATCGAATAATGGGCCGGCCAGCCACAGGCTATCTACTGTTTTTTCAATATGCGCCAAATGGTTCGGCATCAATTGATCTCGAATTTTGGCTGCTTCATCGCCTGGTTTATCTTTGCACAGGACAGAATATGCGATCACGCGTTCCATCTCATTTCTCCCTTTGTCGACCTGCCAATATCATCTTGGCCGGACGCTACATTGCTGTCCAGCCGCCATCCACGCTTATGGCGCGGCCGGTCATCGACTGGCCGGCCTCAGTGCATAAAAACAGTGCAAGACCGGCAAGTTCGTCAACGTCGACAAAGCGCTTATTGGGCTGGCGCGCCAGCATAACTTCGCGGACGACATCGTCTTCCGTCATATTATGCGCTTTGGCTTGATCGGCAATTTGACCTTCAACCATCGGTGTTTTGACATAGCCTGGGCAAATCGCGTTCACGGTAATATTCTCTTCAGCCGTTTCGAGCGCAATGGTCTTGGTGAGGCCAAGTACGCCGTGCTTGGCGGTTACATAGGCACTCTTATAGGGCGAGGCGGATAGGCCGTGCGCTGATGCAATGTTGATAATCCTGCCATAACCGCGGCGCTTCATCCCTGGCAGCGCTGCTTTGATCGCATAGAAATTAGAAGACAGGTTGATCGCCAAAACAGCTTCCCACTTTGCGTCGGGAAAATCTTCGACCTTTTCGACATATTGGATGCCAGCATTGTTCACCAAGATGTCGACCGCACCAAAGGCCTCTTGTGCTTCAGAAATAAGCGCATTGATGGCCTCTGGCTTGGTCATATCTGCTGGATTGTAGAGCGCTTTAACACCAGCAGCTTCCAGCGCGGCGCGACTGGCTTCAATCTCGCTTGCATCGCCAAAACCATTAATCGCAACATTGATGCCGGCGCTGGCGAAGGCCTGAGCAATACCAAGGCCAATGCCGCTTGTTGAGCCGGTCACAACCGCGCTTTTGCCTTTTAACGTCTCGAATCCTGCAATGTCTAAGACCCGACTAATGCTGCTCATCGCCAACTCCTCCATCAAAACGCCAACTTAAAGACTATGATAAAAAGCCTATCATAGAATAAAAAATTGCTGGTTAAGGTAAATATTCATAATCTTATTTCAAAAAAAAGCTCTATTTCGTTATCAAATTATTAGGCTGGGGTTGCTTTCCTTGAAAAATGCTGCGCACAATATATTTATTGTGCATTGCCGCATTTTATTGGCTTTCGCACGCGCGTCAAACAACAACGCAAAAAAAACGTTTGACCGATACAAAGACTGAGGGAACACGCAGATGCTTTATTCATTCTACGAGATGCAGCGCCGTGCTTTTGCGCCGATGCGCATGATGATTGACCAGGGTCAGCACTTTTTTTCCAACCCGATGAACCCGGCGTCCTACACGCCCGGCGGCAAAGCGCTGGCAGCGGCGTTTGACGTCATTGAAACGTCAACACGGCCATACGGAAAGCCCGCTTTTGGCATCGACCGAACGGAAATAAATGGCCAAGAGGTGGCGATTGAAGAAACCATTCCGCTGCGTTTGCCATTTGGCCAGCTCAAACGCTTTAAACGGCTTGAGAAAACCAGTGACCCAAAGCTCCTCATCGTCGCGCCGCTGTCTGGCCATTATGCGACGCTGCTGCGCGGTACAGTACATGAAATGGTCAAAGACCATGACGTTTATATTAGCGATTGGCGTGATGCGAAGACGATCCCGCTGTTTGAAGGGGAATTCACGCTCAACACCTATATCGACTATGTGATTGAGTTTTTGGAGTTTTTAGGACCTGACACACATGTGCTAGCAGTCTGCCAGCCCTCCGTACCCGTGCTTGCCGCGATTGCGCGGATGCATGAAGCGGGCAATCCAAACATCCCCAAATCACTGGCCATGATGGGCGGGCCAATTGATACCCGCGTCAACCCCACGGCCGTCAACGAGCACGCGACACGCAAGCCCTTGGCGTGGTTTAAACAGAATGTCATTACGCCGGTGCCGCCCCCCCATGCCGGCTTTATGCGCCGCGTATATCCAGGTTTTATGCAGCTGGCCGGCTTTATGAGCATGAATTTGGGCAATCATGTGGTTAAGCACTATGACATGTTCAAACATCTCTTCGAGGGCGCGGAAGAGAATGCAGATGCAACACGGGAATTCTACGAAGAATATCTGGCTGTTATGGATATGACAGCGGAATTTTATCTGCAGACTGTCGAAGAGGTGTTTCAAACCCACCTGCTGCCAAAGGGTGAAATGATGCATGATGGTGCGCCGATTGATTTGGCCGCAATTGATAAAACCGCGATTTTATCAATTGAAGGCGAGCGTGATGATATCACCGGCCTTGGGCAAACCTATGCAGTGCATGATTTGACACCAAACCTACCTGCTGCCAAGCACTACCACTATGAGCAAGCCGGGGTTGGCCATTATGGCGTGTTTAACGGCAGCAAATGGCGCAAATACATCTCTCATGAGGTGCGCCAGGTCATCCGCGAGAACGCCTAATCCGCTTGCATTAAGGGGAACCGGTCGCCTCAAGGACCTCGTCAACGAAAACGGGCACCAGCGTGCCCGCCGGTCCGTGCCTGCATTCGTGGAACTGCGATGCGCCGAGTGAGGGTTCAAGGTTGATTTCCAAAGTATGCGCCTGGCCATAATGCCGCGCCATACTGACAAAGCCCGCAGCGGGATAAACATTGCCGGATGTGCCAATGGAAATAAACAAATCGCACCGGGCGAGCGCGTCCTCGATCGTGCGCATCCCGTGAGGCATTTCGCCGAACCAAACGATATCCGGCCGAAGCGCCGGGGCAGCGCCACATGATGGGCATTGCGTAGCTTGGGTTAAATCATCTTCCCATTCAAACCCAGCGCCGCAGACAGTACACCGCACCTTTTTTAGCGCGCCATGCATATGCAGTAGGTTCTTACTACCGCCGCGCTCATGCAGATCGTCAACATTTTGCGTCACCAGGAGCACATCGCCGCTGAACTGGGCTTCCAGCCGGGCAAGCGCCGTGTGGGCAGGGTTCGGTGCAACCGTCTTCAGTGCAGCGCGGCGCATGTTGTAAAATGTTTGTACAAGGTCGGGATCGCGGGCAAATGCTTCGGGCGTTGCCACGTCTTCAACCCGGTGGCCCTCCCACAGCCCGTCAGGCCCGCGAAAGGTCTGCACGCCGCTTTCGGCAGAGACCCCTGCGCCGGTGAGGATGACAATGCTGCGATAGTGTGCCATGCCGTGTTATACGGAGGAACATGCTGTGACGTCAGTGTTATTTGTATGCCTGGGCAATATTTGTCGCTCACCCGCGGCGCATGGGGTGTTTCTCAATCAGCTTGCAACCGCGGGGTTGACCCAGGCAATCGAGGTTGATTCCGCCGGAACAGGCAGTTGGCACATTGGCTGCCCACCCGACGAACGCATGACAGCGGCGGCAGCGCAGCGCGGCGTTGACTTAAGCCCACTGCGCGCGCGCAAAGTCATACCGGAAGATTTTGACCGCTACACGCATATCTTTGCCATGGATTTGCAAAACCTGGCGACGATGCAGCAAATGGCCAGCGGTAAACCCTATCAGCCACAGCTGTTTTTAGATTTGATTGCGCCAGGGGAAAACCGGGAGGTTCCAGACCCCTATTATGGCGGTGATGAGGGCTTTGAGACCGTGCTCGATATGGTAGATGCCGCCTGCGCTGCGCTTATCAGTCGCCTGCAGAAACAAATATAAATCTATCATCCAACAGGGGTGCACCGTCGCCAAAATGGGCGATTGGGGTATAGTGTGCGCCCTGCGTTCCAAGTGTACTCATAAATAAAGTGAAGTGGTCCACCCGCCATGTCGGCGTTTTAAAGCCGCATGCCGCTTGTAAAAAACTATCCAGAGAACCGTGGCGACCGCTAAACCGGGCAAGCGTGATGTGTGGTTCAAACTGCCGACGATCTGGCGCTATGTCGGCCCGCGATAACAGCGCTTGGTCTATTTTGTTGTGTAGTGCAGTGAGCGCTATGCGCGGTTTCACGCCTGCCCAAAGCGCCCGCGCTTTACTAAGTTTACCAAACAGCCCTACGCCTTCGCCGTACACGTCAAATGGCGCGAAAGACACCCGGTCTAATGCGCTTTCCACGTCGCTTGCGACAGCACCATCCACATCGCCGATAAAACGCAAGGTCATGTGCAGCTGGTCTGCGCTTTGCCAGCGTGCCTTCGTGACACCGCCTTGTGTCCACAGGAGTGTTTGTTTGATATTCTCGGGAATGGCGAGCCCAACAAATAAACGTGGCATGGCGACCTCTTGGCGATAACGCAGGTTATTGCATTGAGCGTGATGCGGTATCACTTTCCTGTAAAGCATTAAATGCGCGCCGGTCTGCGCGCAGTAAGGGTGCCGGGTTTTCACCTGCTTGCGCCGCTGCGATAAAATCCCCCCAGAGCCGTGCCGGCATGCCGCCGCCGGTGAGACCTTTGACCGATTTGTTATCGTCACGACCAATCCAAACCGCCGCAGTAAGGCGGTCTGAGAATCCCACAAACCAGCCATCTTGGCCGTTTTGCGTGGTGCCCGTCTTGCCTGCGATGGGCCGCCCGGCGGTGCGCGCATTTCTGCCCGTCCCTTGCTCAACAGCAAGCTGCATCAGCCGCGCCATCTGCCAGGCAATCCGGCGTTCAAGCACGCGCGTGCCTTGGTCATCCATGGGGACTTCAACCGGCTGAATGACGCCGCCGCGCGGACCGCGCACTTGGGCAATCGCATAGGGCCGCACTTTCATGCCGCCATTGGCAATGACTGCATAGGCTGCCGCAAGTTCGACCACATGCACTTCAGATGTGCCGAGCGCAATACTCGGCTCGACCACAATCGGCGTGGTCAGGCCAAGGCGGCGGGCCATGCTTGCAACCTTGGGCCGGTCAACGCGCTCACCAAGCTTAACAGCGATGGTGTTGACGGACCGGGAATAAGCATCAGCAAGCGTAATCAGCCGCCCGGAATATCCGCCGCCATAGTTCTTTGGCGCATAAGAGCCCAGCTGGATGGGCGTATCGCGCAGCTTACTGGCGGGCTCTAGGCCGTTTTCAAGCGCGGCAAGATACACAAATGTTTTAAACGCTGAGCCGGGCTGGCGCACGGCTTGCGTCGCCCGGTTATAGCTGCTTCTGGTGTAATCACGTCCACCCACCAGCGCGCGTACGGCGCCAGTATCGTCAAGTGCCGCTAGCGCCACTTGCAACGCAGCGGTTGGCGCATGCCCTTCCGGCAAGTGAGCTTTTACGGCATTTTGTGCAGCCGCCTGGGCCTTAAGATCGAGCGTCGTTTTCACCTTAAGGCGCATATCGCCCGCCGGATAGCGCGATCGCACCCGCGCGGAGACCCAATCGGTAAAATAGCGCAGCTGGGGGTCGCCCGCCGTCTGCACAAGGTTAATTGGAATTGCGGCAACCAGCTTTGCCTCACTGGCGGAAATAAAACCTTCTTCAGCCATTGCGGCAAGCACCAGTGCGCGCCGATCAAGCGCTGCCTGCAAATCCACTTTTGGCGATAACCGTGATGGTGCTTTGACAATGCCGGCGAGCAATGCTGCTTCGCCAAGCGACAAATTTCGGGCAGTTTTGCCGAAGAAGCGGAAACTGGCCGCCTCAATGCCATAGGCCCCAGACCCAAGATAAACCCGGTTCAGATACGCCGCGAGAATATCCTGCTTAGAATACCGATGTTCCAGCGCAATCGACATCATCGCCTCGCGCAGCTTGCGGGTAAGCGTTCGGCTCGGGTCGAGATATAGGTTTTTTGCCAGTTGCTGAGTGATGGTGCTGCCACCTTCGGTAACGGCGCCAGCGCGAAAATTGCTGAGTGCTGCTCTGGCAATACTGCGAAAATCAAGCCCGCCATGCTGGAAGAACCGTCGGTCTTCAATAGCGATCATCGCGTCAATCATATCTGGCGGAATATCGGCATAGTCCACCCAATCACCTTGGTTAGGCCCATAATTGGCCAGCACCTCGCCAGTACTCGCAACAATTTGGACTGGCGCAGCGCCACTTGCCACCAGCGCCTCTTTCGGGTCAGTCAGGGTGCCTGACAGGTATAAAATCATGGCGTAGGTGGCGACCAGGCAGGCCGCGCAGCCAATGATGCCGTAGACAAAAACCCATTTGAAAATAGCCCACAACCAGCCGCCGGAGGCAGCCTGTGGTGCAGGTTTCTTAGCGGTTTTTTTTACTCGTCTTGTCAAAGCGCAAGCCCATGTTTTGCGCGGCCATTTGAGCCTTCATAGAGTATCTTGCCGTGCAATGGCACCCCCGCTGGCCCACTCTCCTTGAAAAGCCATGGCAACTGAGCTGCTTTTCACGCTAGGGTGTGCGCGCAAAAAACTGACCTAGGGGGACAGTCGTGGCTCAAAAACCGCCGCGCGCACGGGCCGTACAAGCGATGAAGCAGGTGTTTGCGCAACATGGTTATGAAGGCGCCAGTTTAACAGCCCTAGGCAAAGCCGGCGGACTTAGCAAAGCGGGCCTATATCATCATTTCCCTGGCGGCAAGGCAGACATGGCCAGCCAAGTCCTGGTGGCGTCAGGAAAAGATTTCACCCGGCTCGTCCTGGCGCCGCTGCGCTCCAAGGATCCGGCGGCGGAACGCTTGTACGCAATGCTCGATGGGCTCAATACATACTATCAAAGCGGCACAATCAATTGTTTGATGAACACACTCGCCTTGGGTGAAGGATTGCCGGCTTTTGGGCCCAATATAAAAGCGGCGATCAGCGCGTGGCTTGCCGCACTTACGCCAACGCTTGAAGAGCTTGGTGAAGCCGATGGGGCGCATGCCGCGCGCACCTTGGTCGCAACCGTGCATGGCGCACTTATTCAGACACGGCTGTTTGACGACCCGGGCTTTTTTACCGAAATGCTCACCACCTATCGCCGCCGCTACCGTTAACGCGGCCAGTGGGCGTGATGCGCATCAATGACAAACGCATGCGCATGGCGCACCGGCGCATGGTAATGCGGATGGGCATGCGGCTCTGGGCCTTCCCAGCCCTCATGCGCATGTTGGTGATGGGCGTCATGCACATGCAAATGCGTATGGTCGAGCGCACAGTGCTGGTGCTCCAGGGTCTCTGGGTCCCGCGCCGGCCAGACGCGCGAGGCACACAGCATTGCCACACACGCAATGCCAGCAAGCATAAGAAAGGCCGTTGGTAGGCCAAAATCCGCGCCGAGCCAGCCGGCAAGCACATAGGTCAGCAAAAAGCAGGCGTGTGATAGCGAAAATTGCGCGGCGAAGAAAGCAGGCCGATCGCCTTGCTGAGCCGAGCGCCGCAGTAATCTGCCACTTGGTGTAGTGATCGCCGCGTAACCTGCGCCAAGGATGACCCATATCGCCAGTGCCGGGGCAAAACCAGGCATGACAGCGCCGCAGCATAAGCCTATGAGCATCGCGGCGCCGCCACTAAGCATGACAGTTCGGTCCGGCAGGCGCTGCAAAAGACGGGGCAGCAAAAATGCCATGCAGATAGAGCCAGTGCCATAGGCCGCAAGCAACGCAGCGAGGTAGCCTTCCCCGAGGCCAAGCGAACCGCGCACATACACGACAGAATTGACAATCACCATCGCGCCGCCACTTGCCGCGGCTAAAGACATGGCAAAGAGGCCGCGCAGCCGCGGCGTCGCCAAAAAACTGCGCAAGCCAAAAAGCGCCTGCGCTGCCGTGCTGCGGGCCGCAAACACGGGTGCTTGCAGCGGCAGTTTCGACCAAACAATAAGCGCTGCTGAGATAAGAAAAGCAGTGGCATTCAATGTGAAGAGGGCGTCAAAACTGACCAGGAGAAGCGCGGCGCCAGCCAATGCCGGGCTCACCAGAGCCTCAAAATCATAGGCCAAACGCGACAGCGAAAGCGCCTTGGTATAGCGCGCTTCATCCTCAAACACATCAGGAATAACGGCCTGGAACGTGGGCGTAAAACACGCAGAACACGCCTGCATGAAAAAGATAAGCGCATATATGTGCCAGAGTTGCGACACGAACGGCAGCGTGCCCACGCATATGGCCCGCAACAGGTCCAGACCAATCAAAAGGCGCTTGCGCGGCAGCATGGTCGTGAGGCTGGAGGCAAGCGGCGAGAGCATTACGTAAGCCACCATCTTAATCGCGAGCGCTGTACCCAGAACTTTCCCGGCCTCAGCGCCGGCAAGCTGAAAAGCGAGCAAAGCGAGCGCGACCGTCGTCAGGCCGGTACCCAGCAAGGCAATGACTTGCGCAGCAAATAAGCGCGCATAGAGCGGGTTGCGCAGTGGCTCAAACATCGACATGTTACGTAGCGGATGGCGCTAGGCAGCGCAACGCCGCGCAGCGGTGCAGGCCAGAGAAACCGAAGGGCCACAAGGACGGGGGGAAAAGACATGCAGAAGTGGGTATCAATCGCGGCACTAACGACAGCGGCGGCGTTAGCCGGTTGCAGCGGAGATGCCGGACGACCGTTCTCAAGCGCACAAACCGGCGGGGATACGCCGGTGCTGGTGCAGCCAGACGGCAGCTACCCGACGCGGCCGCTGGAAAAAGATACCGTGGTCGTAAAGGTATTGCAGACCACTGTGAGCTCTTTGCAAGACGCGCCAAGCATCCAACAGGGCCTGGATCAAAACCTGGCACATATGGAAGAGATGGCGGAAAAAGCCTGTTCAACCGGTAAAAAGCCAGACTTTCTCTTGTATCATGAGTTTCCCCTGACCGGGTATTCCAGCGGGACGCGCGATGAAAAGCTGAAATATACGGTGCAAATTCCCGGGCCGGAAACGGACCGCTTAGGCAAGGTTGCAAAAGCCTGTGACAGCTACCTGATCTTCGGAACCTATGCCACCGACGCTGATTGGCCGGGCCATATTCTGTCGATCAACGCCGTAATCAACCGGGACGGCATGGTCGTTAAAAAGTTCTGGAAATCCAGAAATATCAAAAATTACTCTGAGAAAACCGAGATCCCAACAACAACGGTTGAAAATGTACGCGACAAATATCGCGCCATGTATGGCATTGATGAAGAATTTCCCGTGCTGCAAACCGAATATGGCAACATTGCCGTCTCGACCGTGCAATGGGATCCGTTTGTGTTTGCCGCCTTTGCCATGAAAGGCACGGAAATCATGTTCCGAACCGCTACGCTGTTTCAAGAAAATGATGTGACAGCCATGGCCAAAGCCAATGACTTTTACTCGACCATGGCCAATATCGCCTTTGATGTCCCCGGCTATAAAGCGGGCGAAAGCGTGATCGTCGATAACAAAGGCAAGCTGATGGCTAAATCGCTGTCAAAGACCGAGGATGACATTATTGAAGCCGAAATACCTATTGCCGCGTTCCGAAAAAACCGGCGTTTGCCCAGCTTCGCTCTTGAAATGTCGATGCCCGTGATCAGCCAATACGTGCAAGAACACCCCCTCAACCACCTTGACTTACCGGCGGGCGAATTGCCGCAAACTGGTGAGGATATGAAGGCTCTGCTAAACGGCGTAAGCCGTTACGACAACTGAGCAGTGCCCGCAGATAACGGGCCTGCATGCGTCTGGCCTCATGTTTGACAAAAGGCGTCTAACCTTGTGTTACCGCGTCGGCTCGGGCTCGCCATCAACCCGGTAATCATAAAAGCCCCGGCTGGTTTTTTGTCCAAGCCAGCCGGCCTCAACATATTTAACCAGCAGTGGGCATGGCCGATATTTTGAATCCGCCAAGCCCTCATAGAGCACCTGCATGATCGCTAGGCAGGTATCAAGCCCAATGAAATCGGCGAGCTGCAGCGGGCCCATGGGGTGGTTGGCGCCGAGCTTCATTGCTGCATCAATGGCCGCGACCGAGCCGACGCCTTCATACAGCGTATACACCGCTTCATTGATCATCGGCACCAAGATGCGGTTCACAATAAACGCGGGAAAGTCCTCAGAATTTACCACGACCTTGCCGAGGTTTTTCGCCAGGCCGGTTACGCTTTCAAAGGTTGCTTGGTCCGTTTGAATGCCGCGAATAACCTCCACCAGCTTCATCAGCGGCACAGGGTTCATGAAGTGCATCCCCATGAACTTTTCCGGCCGGTCTGTGACTGATGCAAGCCGGGTGATCGACAGCGAAGAGGTATTCGTGGCGATCAGCGCGTCTTTATTCAGGTCTTGGCACAGCGTTTCTAAAATTTGCTTTTTGACCGCCTCTTGTTCCGTGGCGGCCTCAACGGCAATATCAACATCTTTAAGCTGATCAAGACTATCACTTGGCGTAATCCGCTTGAGCGCCGCCGCCATGTCCGTGACAGAGATTTGGTTCTTTGCCACCTGGCGCTGCATATTGCGCTCAATCCGGCCAATGCCTGCGCCGGCGCGCTCTATATCAACATCTGAGATGATAACATCCAGCCCCGACAAGGCGGCCACATGGGCGATGCCATTGCCCATTTGCCCTGCCCCGATAACCCCCATCGATTTCATGCCTTTATACTCCATTTGCTGCAGCGCACCCTCCGCGCGCAGCACTGCGTTAGCTACATACAAAATAGGCTAGACCAGCGATAGCGCCAATCTAGCCTAATATATTGAATTTTCCGCAACACCCTTGATGCTGCGGCCAGTAATCCGCTTAGACTTTGTTGGTCAATTCGGGAATTGCCTCAAACAAATCGGCGACAAGACCGTAGTCAGCAACAGAAAAGATCGGCGCTTCTTCATCCTTGTTGATCGCCACGATGACCTTCGAGTCCTTCATGCCAGCCAGATGCTGAATGGCGCCGGAGATGCCAACTGCGATATACAGGTTAGGCGCTACAATTTTACCGGTTTGACCGACTTGATAGTCATTGGGCACATAGCCTGCATCCACTGCCGCGCGTGATGCGCCAACAGCAGCATTGAGTTTATCGGCCAGCGCTTCAATGATATCGAAGTTTTCACCCGAGCCCATGCCGCGGCCGCCTGATACGATAATATCGGCTGACGTAAGCTCTGGACGGTCAGATTTAGACAGTTCCTCACCAATAAAGCTGGACTTTCCGCTGTCACCCGCGCCGGACACTGCTTCGACAGCAGCGCTGCCGCCTTCTGCGGCAGCTTTATCAAAACCGGTGGTGCGCACGGTAATGACTTTTTTGCCACTTCCCACTTGGACTGTTGCAATAGCATTACCCGCGTAAATAGGGCGCTCAAACGTACTTGCGTCAATCACAGCGGTAATGTCGGAGATCTGCGGCACATCCAGTTTCGCAGCAACGCGCGGCATGATGTTTTTACCGGTTGTGTTCGCTGCGGCCAAAACGCCGTCATAGCCATCCATCAATCCGAGAATAAGCGGTGCGACATTTTCCGCCATAGCGTGTTCATAGGCAGCATCATCGGCAAGCAAAACTTTCGATACGCCCGACACTTGAGCCGCGGCATCGGCGGCAGCGCTGCAGTTGGTGCCCGCAACCAGAACATGCACGTCACTATCCACTGCCGCTGCAGCGGTGACGACATTAAGCGTGCTATCACGCAGCGCCTGATTATCATGATCTGCAAAAACCAAAACGGTCATGGCTAGAGTACTCCCTCATTTTTTAGTGCGTCTACCAGCGCGTCTACGGTTTCTACTTTAATGCCCGCCTCGCGCTTGGGCGGCTCTGTCACCTTCACAATGGTCAATTGCGGAGTGAGGTCAACGCCGTAATCCGCCGCAGTCTTCTCATCAATCGGCTTTTTCTTGGCTTTCATGATATTGGGCAACGATGCATAGCGTGGCTCATTCAGGCGCAGGTCGGTCGTCACGATGGCTGGCAAGCTGAGCTTGATGGTTTGCAGCCCGCCATCAATTTCGCGCGTCACGGTCACGTCGCCATCGCCGGGATTAACTTCAGATGCGAACGTTGCCTGCGGATAATCCAGTAAAGCGGCAAGCATCTGGCCAGTTTGGTTAGCGTCATTATCAATCGCTTGCTTGCCAAGAATGATGAGTTCCGGGGCTTCATCCCCGACGATGCCTTTCAGCACTTTGGCAACCGCCAATGGCTCCACATCGGCATCGTCTGCAAGCACCAGAATGCCGCGATCAGCCCCCATGGCAAGCCCGGTGCGAATTGTCTCCTGCGCCTGTTTCGGCCCAATCGACACCAAGATGATTTCACTTACCGCGCCTTTTTCTTTGAGGCGTACAGCTTCTTCAACCGCAATTTCATCAAACGGGTTCATTGACATTTTAACGTTTGCAAGCTCGACACCGCTTTGATCCGGCTTGACCCGAACCTTCACATTGTAGTCTACCACCCGCTTGACCGGGACCAGAACCTTCATCCTGTTATTCTCCTAATTTGCATGTCTCACCAGGCTGCAGCGGGCCGTGGCAAAAAACCTTCACCTGTCGTTATGGACCTGTGATTAGCGTAGTCGTATTTAGGGAGTCAATTAACGCTTATGCTGGTTTTTAGCGCAATTCTCAAAATGCCGCAGGGCAGCTTTAACGATTGGCGCCAGGCACCCACAGAACATCGCCGCTGCCGCGTGCATTGATATAGCGGCTGAGCACGAAAAAGTGGTCAGACAGCCGGTTCATATAGCGCAGCGCCGCTGGATTGATGGCTTCATCCTGCATCGCAAGCGTAATGCCGCGTTCCGCCCGGCGTGCCACCGTGCGGGCCAGGTGCAAATAAGAGGACGCCGCATCGCCGCCCGGCAGCACGAAGGATTTCAGTGGCTCCAGCTCTTCATTCATGGCGTCGATTTCGCTTTCAAGGCGATCAACCTGGCTGGCCTGGACGCGCAATTCCATTTCGCCGCCCGCGAAATTCTCCCCCGGCGTTGCCAAATCCGCGCCCACGTCAAACAGGTCATTTTGGATGCGCGAGAGCATGTCATCAATGTCGCCGCTGGTGTGCAGCCTGGCGATACCAACAACTGAATTGGTCTCATCCACCGTGCCATAGGCATCAATACGCGGCGCATGCTTTGGGCGGCGCGAGCCATCCACCAGCGATGTCTCGCCTTTATCGCCGCCGCGGGTGTAAATTTTTGTCAGTGTAACCATATGGCGCCTTGCCTTAATCCGCTGCGATCGCAAGCATGATGAGAACCAACACGACCGTCGCCGCCTGAGCCACTACCCGCGCTTGCATCATTTTATTGGATTGCTTGCCGGTGATGTCACTGCCGCGCGCCATGGTTATAATCCCAGTGATTAAGATGCCCGCCGTCAAAATGGCAAAGACAATAACCAATATCAGCATCACGTTCATGGTGGGCCGCTTTCCTCACGGATAACAAAAGTGCTGGCACAGTGCGCTGTACCGAGGCTCTCCCCTATGTAGCCTTCCTAACAGTACTGTCTAGACATCCGTGCGTATTGCACACATAACGCTGGCGCGACGATCTGCCTCGGTCAGCTGCACCTATTGCAATAAAAGCTTCGCCATTTGGTCATGTTGCTGTCATCGCAATGCCCAACACGTGGGCCCAACGTGCTAGCGCGACATCGCCGTGCGGCTATAAATCGTAGAGGACGCACTCACATGACCACCACCATTCGCCAGAGTTGGCTCAGCACCAGCGTTTTACTCGCCGTGGCAACAGCGCCGGATCTGGCCTTTGCACAAGCCGAAGAGACACTCGCGGAGGAAATCATTGTGACCGCGCAAAAGCGCGCGCAGCCGATCAAAGACGTGCCGGTTACAATTTCTGCGTTGAGCGGGGATTTTCTGCAGAAAATTGATGCAACCGAGTTTGACGAAATCGCGCTGTTTACACCGGGCCTGACAGTGCAGGAGCAAAGCCCAAACAATCCAGGCTTTGTGATTAGGGGCATTACCTCTGATTCAGGCAGCGCACAAATCGCGCCGCGTGTGTCGATCTATTACAATGGCGTCGACGTCAGCCGCTCGCGCGGCTCGTATTTTGACCTCGTGGATATCGAGCGCATCGAAGTGGTTAAAGGCCCGCAATCGACGTTGTTTGGCACGGCTGCGGCCATTGGGGCAGTCTCAGTGATCACCAATAAAGCGCAGCCCGGTTTAAGCGCGCAGGCCAGCTTGGCCTATGGAAATTTTGACTATTTGGAAAGCCAAGGCTTTATCAATGTGGGAAATGAGGTCATCGCCGGACGCCTGGCATGGACCTATAAGGACCGTGAAGGCTTCATCGAAAACGTGTTTGACGGCCCCGGCAGTCTGCCAGATGGCCAGCAAGGCCGCGCGCTCAACGGTCAAGATGTCTTAGGCCTGCGCGGGACGATTACATTTACGCCCAGCGACGTATTTCGGGCTGACTTGATTGTGTCTTACGACGAACAAAACCCGCCAGGCACATCGTTTAAATCGGGCACCTTCGCACCGCCGGGCGGCGACACCAGCCCGTTTACCTTTGCCAGCTTATCTGGCGCGCCCAATAGCAACGAGACGCTGGATGGCCCCGAGCCTGGCTTGGAGCGGGAGGTTTTGGATATCAACCTGACTATGCGCTACAGCGTGAATGATCAATGGTCCATCACGTCAATCACCGGCTACCGGGAATTTGATAGCGTTGAAGTGTTTGACGCCGATGGCTCGCCTGCGCCGTTTCTCGAATTTACCGAAGATGCGGTTGGCGACCAATGGAGCCAAGAAATCCGGGTCAACTACACCGCCGATGATCTGGCGGTGTTCTTCGGCGGCAGCTTCTTCCACGAAGATGGCACCCAGCGTATTCCATTTTCAACCGAGGAAGGCCTGCTGCTCGAGTGCTTAACCGGCGCCCTGCAGCTTGGCTGCGTCGCACCCGATGGCTCCGTGCCTGCACTTGGCGCGACCGCAGCCTTCACGGGCGGCGCACTCACGTCCATTCCGTATAGCCAGGTGATTGGCAATACCGGCGATTTTGATATTTGGACCGTTTATGCCGATGCGACGGTTGACCTCACCGAGCGCTGGCAAGTCAGCTTGGGCGGCAGGTTTGTGAGCGAATCGCGAACCTCTGGTGCGTTTAATGAAGCGCCGCCATCCCAACTCGCTCCTCTCTTATTGGGGTCCGGTGTACCGGCGCTGCAAGGGCTTGGCGGCTTTTTAAACGGCTTTTTGCCCCTCGCCGGGCCAGGTACGGACGGCAGAACGTTTACCGCCGATGCCAATTATAGTGATTGGCTGGTCCGCGCCAATGTGCTGTACCGGCTCACGGACGACGTCAATCTCTATGCCACCATTGGGCGCGGTCGGCGCTCAGACGTGATTACCTTAGCGCTGAATAATACGCGCACTATCAATGGTGTTGTCACGCCTGTCCCAGTGTTCGCCGAGCCAACATTTGTGCCTGCCGAAATCATTTGGAACTATGAAGCGGGCGTGAAAGGCAACTTCTTTGACGGGCGGATGTTTGCAAGCGCTGCCATCTTTTATCAGGACTACAGCAACTTCCAAACAACCGTGGCGCAGGTCGATCAAAACGGCAATCCAACCGGCCAATTTATTACCGATGGTATCGGCAGTGCGACCAATGTTGGCGCCGAAGCGGAGGTGTCGGCACAAATCACCGATGGGCTGCAAGTGTTTGGCAATGTCGCCTATATCGATGCGCAAATTGACGATGACCCGGCTGTCAACGGCGACCTCGCCGGCAATCGCTTCCGTTTGCAGCCCGAATGGGCCGCATCCGCTGGTGTGCTTTATGAGCAAGGCATTACCGACGACCTGGTCGGTTTCACGACGCTCACGTGGACATATGAAGGGCAAAAATTCTTCGAAGAAGACAATCAACCTGGCATCGAAGAAGATGCCTATTCGCTGGTTAACCTGCGCGTTGGGCTAAAAGCCACTGATGAGCGCTGGCAAGTTGATGCGTTTGCGAGCAACCTGTTTAACAAGCGCTACGTTATTGATGCGGGCAATACCGGCGGCGCCTTTGGCATACCCACATTCATAGCTGGCAATCCGCGGTTCTATGGGGTGCGGCTCACAGGGCGCTACTAAAGGATAAACAGGGGTAACATGGCAGATAAAGCAGACCGCTTAACCATAAAGCGCCGCGCTGCGCTGAAGTCATTTGGCATCGGCCTTATGGCAAGTGCCGTAGACGCGCCGCTGCGCGCACAAGAGGCAGGCAGCCCGTTCCAGCATGGCGTTGCCAGTGGTGACCCCCTCGCCGACCGCGTAATCTTATGGACCCGGGTGACGCCGCCGCCTGGGCAATCAGGCCCAGTCCTCGTGAACTGGCAAATCAGCCCCCTTAATCGCCAAGAGGAAGTAGCGGCGAGCGGCACTCAGGAAGCGGTAGCCGCCAAAGACTTTACGGTAAAAGTTGATGCCACCGGCTTGGTGCCGGGCCAGCGCTATCAATATAGTTTTAAAACCGGCGACTTTACCTCGCCCACTGGCCGCACCCGCACGCTCCCTGTGGGCGACGTTGAGCGCATGACCTTGGGCATTTGCTCTTGCTCAAATTATCCTTACGGATTTTTCAACGTCTATAAAGAGATCGCCGAAAACACCGATATTGATGTGGTGCTGCACCTTGGCGACTATATCTATGAGTATGCCGCCGGCAAATATTCGGCGCCTGATATTGAAGCGGCAGGCCGCACTGCCGACCCAGCCAATGAAATCGTCAGCGTCAGCGATTATCGCCAGCGCTACGCGCTGTATCGCACGGACCCGGACCTCCAGGCCGTGCACGCCGTGCACCCCTTTATCACCATCTGGGATGATCATGAGTTCAGCAACGACACCTGGAGCGGCGGCGCGGAAAATCACCAACCAGAACAGGAAGGACTGTTTACTCAGCGGCGCGAAAATGCGCTGAAGGTCTATGCGGAATGGATGCCAACGCGCGCGGACATGCGGCGCCCGTGGCGCAGTTTTGACTTTGGTAACCTGGCCCGCATCATCATGCTGGATACGCGCATTTGGGGCCGCGACAAACAGCTGGATTACGCCGCAGATTTTCAGCCACGGACCATTCCTTTCGATGTCACGGACCCGAAAAACCCCAAACCCCTGGCCACACCAAATGCCCGCGCGAGCTATGCCGCTGAAGACATAAAGCGCCTGCCCGTACCGTTTGACTTTCGCCAAGACCCGCCAAAGCCGGTCATGGATTACACCACATTATCAACGTTTGACCCGAAAACAGCGCCGCAATATTTGGCCTATTTACCGGATGTCGGAGCATTCAAGGAGCAATTAGAAAGCCCGGGTCGATCCTTGCTAGGCGAAGAGCAGGAAGCCTGGCTTGGTCCGCAGCTGCAAGGCTCTAAAAAACGCGGCCAACCATGGCAAATCATCGGCCAGCAAGTGGTGATGGGCAATATTGTAATTCCGCCGGATTTGGCGGACGTGGTCGAAGGGCAAACAGGTGAAGTTGCTGATGCTATTCGCAGCGTTGCACGCCTTGCGCCCTATAAGCTGCCAACGAATTTAGATGCCTGGGATGGCTATCCGGCCGCCCGCGCGCGCCTCTATGCGCAGCTGCGCCAATACGCGCGCAATGGCATTGTGATCTCCGGCGATAGCCATAATGCCTGGCTGAATGAATTGGCTGATGACAAAGGGAAAGTGGGCTATGAATTTGCAGTCCCGTCGGTGTCGTCCCCCGGCTATGAGGGCTATATCGGCACGTCAGCAAAGCAGTTGGAAAGCAGCTTAGCGGCTGCTTCACCTGGCCTTCAATGGATGGATGCGCGCCACCG
Source organism: Pseudomonadota bacterium (assembly GCA_039026755.1). Lineage (GTDB taxonomy): Bacteria > Pseudomonadota > Alphaproteobacteria > Sphingomonadales > CAKZYD01 > CAKZYD01. The sequence continues at coordinate 23,856 of JBCCLR010000003.1, forward strand.
CGGCTATGTTACGCTTCATGTGACGCAAGATCAGGTTGAAGCGACCTATCACCGAATTTCAACGGCAAAATCGCGCGACTATGAGCAATTACCCAAAAAACGTTTTACTGTGCGCGCGGGCGAAAGCCCTGCGGATGCAGCTCTAAGTGATTTAGGCTAATGCGCAGACGTGCGGTGCTGGGCGGCATTGCTGCACTATCCACATATACAGCACCTCAAAGATCGACCGCAGCGCCAAATCTCCCACTCATCATCGCCCATCGCGGCGCGAGCGGAGTGCTGCCTGAACACACCCTTGAAAGCTATACCCGTGCGCATGGGATGGGCGCGGATGTCATCGAAGCTGACCTTGTATTTACCAAAGACGGCCATCTTATCTGTCGCCACGACCGGTATTTATCGACGACAACAAATGTGTCTGACATCGCCGCGTTCAAATCTAAGCAGACGGTCAAAGCAGGCGCAAAAAAACCCGACTGGTTTGCCGAAGACTTTAAATTAGACGAGATTAAAAGCTTGAAAGCGCGCCAAGCGTTCTCGGGCCGCAGCACCGCGTTTGATGACAGCTTTGAAATTCCAACATTCGCAGAGCTGCTGAGCGTGGCCACGCAATATAAGTGGTGTCTCTATCCAGAGATAAAGGCGCCCGCGATTGCGCTGCGTAATGGTCATGACATTCTCGCGGCGCTTGCACCCTTTCGGCGGGCTGCTGCAGATGGTGCAATCGGGCCTAGCTTCTTGCAGTGCTTTGACCCGGCATTTCTTAAGCCGCTCGACCCGATGAAAAATATAAAGCGCATTCAACTCCTCTATCAAACCACACCAGATGTATCTGTATTGGCGCGTATCGCTAAATATGCAGATGGTGTTGGCCCAAACAAAACCGCACTCTTATCCAAAACGTCAAGCAGCGGCTTTATCGAAGCAGCGCATGCGCTTGGCCTCAGCGTTCATCCGTGGACCTTTCGCGATGATGATGTGCTTGAGGGCTTTGCCGATGCAGCTGATGAATTGCAGCGGTTTTTTGAGCTCGGCGTCGATGGCGTCTTCACCGATTTTACCGATACCGCGCTTAAGGTGCGGGCGCGCTGGTCTCAAAGGCGCTGATCTTTGCGCGCATCGCGGCGACATCCGGAACAGTCTGCGCCGCTAAGAGTTTGCACGTATAAGGGTCACTGCTGCGTTCATAAATATCGTCTACGCTGCCCTCTTCGACCAAGCGGCCGTCTTTTAAAATCACCACTCGGTCGGCTATGGCGCGCACGACATCTAGATCGTGACTGATAAAGAGCATGGAGAGGTTCTTCTCCCGTTTGAGCTTGGCGAGCAACGCAAGCACTTGCGTTTGCGTGGTTTTATCAAGCGCGCTTAAGGTTTCATCACAAATCAAAATATCCGGTGCACAGGCAAGTGCCCGGGCAATGGCGGCGCGCTGGTTTTGCCCGCCAGAGGCTTCATGCGGATATTTTGCGGCAAAGTCTGGCGGCAAACCGACATCGGCCAAAAGCGCGGTTACGCTGCTATGAGAGTGGTGCATATCGATCGCATCTTGAATGGAGGCACCTAAGCTGCGCTGCGGATCAAAGCTGGCGAAGGGGTCTTGAAAGATGGGCTGCACTTTGGTGCGCGCAGCGCGTAATTGAGCGGCGCTTAGCTGGGCGATATCTGCCCCATCCCACGTCACCCGGCCCACACTTGGCTGTTCCAGGCCTAAGATCAGCTTTGCAAGCGTTGATTTGCCCGACCCGCTTTCGCCCACGATCGCCAGCGTTTCGCCGTCATGCAGCGTAACATCGATAGGGTGGAGCGCTGTGATGCTGCGGCGCTGGGCAAAGAGGTCGCCGCCCAGTCGGTAGGTTTTGGAAAGACCCTGCACTGCGATGCGCGGCGTTTTTGCAGGATTGTGCCGACATGTGCTTTGCGCCTTAATCACGCTGGCCGCGATAAGCTCTCGTGTATAGTCGTGCTGCGGCGCAGTAAGCACGGTTTCGGCTGGTCCTGCCTCTACAACCGCGCCCGATTTCATGACCATGACGTCGTCGGCAAGCCCTGCAACGACGCCAATATCATGACTGATCAGCATGATTGCCGTGCCCGCTTGTTTGATCTTCACAAACTCTTGCAACAGCTCCATCTGGACGGTCGCATCGAGCGCAGTGGTTGGTTCGTCAGCGATAATGAGGTCCGGCTGGCGTGCCAGCGCCATGGCCAGCATGGCGCGCTGGCGCATACCGCCCGACAGCGCGTGCGGATAAGCCTTGGCCACGCGCGTTGGGTCGGGTAGGCCGGCGCGGCGCAGCGCGGCTTCAATCTTATCAGCCGCGGGGTGTGCCATGCCTTCGGCAAGCTGCGCGGCAATGCGCATATGCGGGGTGAGAGACGACTGCGGGTCTTGATACACCATGGCAATGCGCTCACGGCGCTGTGCGCCAGACACGCTGAGCCCACCAAAACGAATTGCACCCGACACGTTTGCCGCTTTTGGCAGCAGCCCCATCAGCGCAAGGCCGGTTTGACTTTTGCCTGAGCCACTTTCGCCCACAATGCCTAAGCACCCGCCCGGCTGCAGTGATAACGACAGGCCCGCAACAGCAATGATATCGCCATAGCGGATTGTTAAATCCGTCAGTTCGACAATCGCAGTCATAGCCCAGCGCTCGCGCGTTTATCGAGAGCGTCGCGAATGGCATCGCCCAGCACGGTCAGGCAGATTAATGTGACCGCCAGGATAACCGCCGGGGACACCAGTAACCACGGCGCAAATTCCATATCGACCACACCGGATTTGATCATGCTGCCCCAACTGGTCATCGGCTCTTGAACGCCGAGCCCCAAAAAGGACAGAAAACTCTCAATCATGATCGCCTGCGGGATCGATAAGGTCGCAAACACAATCACTGGGCTGCGCAAGTTGGGCACGATATGGCGCAGCAAAATGCGCCAAGGCGGCAAGCCAAGCGCTCTGGCGGCTTGGATGAACTCCATCTGTTTAAGCGAGACGGTTTGGCCGCGTACAATGCGCGCCATAGTGAGCCATTCAACGGCAGCAATCGCGATAAAAATAAGCCACATATGGCGGCCAATGACGACCATCAGCACGATCACAAAAAACAAAAAGGGCAGCGCATAGACCACGTCAACAAAGCGCATCATGGCCTGATCGGTCCAGCCGCCGCGGTAGCCGGCAAGCGCGCCGTAGCTGATGCCAATAAAGCTGCTGGCCAGCGTCGCGGCCAATCCCACCGCAAGCGAGATGCGCCCTGCGGCGAGCAGCCGGGCAAGCACGTCCCGGCCCAAGGCATCCGTGCCGAGTGGATGCGCCAGCGACGGCGCAGCATAGGTATCCAGCAGGTCCATTTGTTCAGCCGTATAGGGCATGATGAAGGGCCCAAAGAGACAGGCAAGAACGATAACGCTCAAGACGGCCATCGGCGCGCGCGGCAAGGACGTCATGGCGTTTGTGGCTGTCATGGGCGTTACGTGCTTTGGCCGCGCGTGCGCGGGTCAAGCCATTGCAGCGCGATATCAACAATCAAATTAAACACGATGATCAGCGCCGCGTAGACAATCACCACGCCCATCACGAGGGTAAAGTCGCGGTTGAGGGCGCCCTGCACGAAATACCGCCCAATGCCTGGAATTTGAAAAATCGTCTCAATCACCACGGAGCCAGTGAGAATACCAGCCGCAGCGGGACCAAGATAGCTGACCACAGGCATCAGCGCGCGCGGCAAGATATGGCGCCATAACAGCCGCGTTTGGGAGATATTTTTGCCCCGGGCGGTGCGCACAAATGGCGCGCTGGAGACTTCAACAACGCCGGCGCGCGTGAGCCGCGCAATACTGGCCGCATACGGGACCGCCAGCGCGATGACCGGCAAAATAAGGTTGCCCGGCCCGCCCCAGCCGGCCACCGGCACCCACCGCAGCGCAACGCCGAACACCAGCGCAAGCAGTGGGGCGATGACAAAGCTCGGCAGCGCCAGGCCGGTGGCTGCAGCGGCCATAACCAGGCGATCAGCCAGTCTTCCCGCGCGCTGCGCCGCCCACACGCCAAGCCCTAGGCCGGCGCCAAGCGCGCACAACAACGCTATACCGCCAACCAATATGCTGGCAGGCAAGCCTTGTCGGATAAGCCCGGTAACGCTTTGATCGCGGTATTGAAATGAAGGCCCGAAATCGCCGCGCGCAACCCCGCCAACATAGTGCGCATATTGCTCTAAAAGCGGGCGATCGAGTTTGTATTGGCGGTTTAGATTGTCCTGCACCGCTTTTGAGAGCGCGCGCTCTCCGTCAAACGGGCCGCCCGGCGCCACCTTGATCATCGCAAAGGCAAGCGTGATGATCACAAATAGGGTTGGGACGGCAATGATAAGCCGCTGAAAAATCATGCGTAGCATTATTTAAACCGGAACCAGCGGCTGCGGTGCCGATCACGCAGATTGTCTGACCAGCCATCAATGTCGCTGGCAACGAGTTTCTTCGACACATAATAAAACAGCGGAATAATAGGGCTATCTGCCAACAACTGCGCTTCAGCCTGGCGCATGAAATCCATGCGTTGTGTGGTGTCAGAGGCAGCTTGGCCTTGCGTGACCAACGCATCATAGCGCGGGCTGTTATAGCGCGCGTAATTCAGTCCTTCGTTGTCTGATAGGAAGATGAAAAGAAAATTATCCACGGCATTATAATCCGCCACCCAGCCCGCGCGCGCGAGCTTGAAATTGCCCTTGCGCAGGTCCGCAAAGTGCACGGCCGCCTCGGTATTAAACAGGGAGACATTAATGCCAAGCGGTTGCCACATCTGGGCAATGGCCAGTGCAATGCGCTGATGCGTATCGGATGTATTGATCCTGATTTCGATATCCAAGGGTGTTTGCGGCGTAATTCCCGTACGGGCAAGCAGCTTTGCCGCCTCCGTGCGGCGTTCTTCGATGGTCCATGTGGCCCAATCCGGCTGGCTTGGCGCGCCATAAAAGCCGGTATCGGGCGGCACCATGGCAAGCGCTTTGCGATACCCAGAACGCAGGATGGAATCGACCAGCGGCTGGCGATCAACAGCCATCGATAGCGCGCGCCGGACCGCTGGATTATCAAAGGGCGGCTTTTGTGTGTGAAACACGTAATAATATGTCGCTTGGTTGACCGTGACGCGCACTTGCGTGCCCAGTTGTTCCTTCAATACCGGCCCCATCTGGTCTGGAAAGGTCGGCACAATATCCACTTCGCCAGCACGAAACCTGCGCACTGCCGTCATTTCATCGCTAATGGGCAGATAGATGAGCGTCTCTAACGCGACCGTGTCGGCATCAATGAAACGCGGGTTTTTCTTCAGCACCATCTGCGCCTGACGCTGCCAGCTTTGCATGGTAAACGCGCCGTTGGAGACGATGTTTTCCGGCCGTGACCAGGCATCGCCATGCATGTCGATGACGTGTTTTGGCACCGGCACCAAAGCAGCAATCGCGACAACTTCTGGAAAGACCGGCTGCGGCGCGGTGAGCTGGATGACCACAGTGCGCGGCCCTTCGGCAAACACGCCAAGCGTGTCTGGCGCAGCAGCCCCATTTAAAATCTCCGGCGCGCCCTCAATGAGCATCAAAAGATTTGCATAGGGGCTCGCGGTCGCTGGATTGATGATGCGGCGGAAGGAATACACAAAATCATCTGCGGTGATCGGCGTCCCATCCGACCACATAAGACCGCCGCGCAACTCAAAGGTCCAGCGCAGGCCATCATCGCTGACACGCCAGGCTTTGGCCTGGCCCGGAATGGGCTTGGCGTCTGGGCCAAGATCCGTTAGGCCCTGAAACTGATCTGCAGCAACATTGGAATCCGACACCACACTGATTTTATGTGGGTCAAGCGCGCGGATCTCATCAAAATTAACGCGGACAAGCCTGGTTTTATCTGTCCGCTCAGGGCGTTCAATAGGGCCTGAGCACGCTACGGCCGTTAGCGCGGCAGCGCCGCACACCACACCACGCATCACTGCGGCACATTCCCTAACGCTCATAGCGCTGTTGTGGCATGCCAAACCTCGTCTGCAAACCCCTTCATCGAAGAAACCGCTCACAGTTATTTCTGTTTCTAATTGATGCTCACTTATGGCTCACACAAGTGTGATTGTTCAGTGATCAAGAACTATCCTATCTCACTTATATGGCTTCTGACCACGGCCACACCCGGCTATATGACGAGACATAGACGCGCCAAACCCGGCGCAGACGAGAGGAAAAAGAGAGATAGACCATGGCACACACATTTAACCCCACCCGCCCTGGCACCCATGTCAGCATGAGCGCCGCAATCGCCCGCCTCATTCGCGATAACGTTTTGCGCGTTGGCTTGGTTCTCGTCGGCATGACCTTGTTTATCGCAGCTGCCGAAGCGAATACGCAAACGGATCAAATCGACCTAACAAACCTGCCGCAGTTGGTCACGCAGGTGGCAAACCAGAGCGCCCTACCAGACCAAGCAAATGCCGATCGGCCCTATATTGCGCGGCAGTATCTTGCCAGTGATGATTATGCGGCCGGCGTTGCACAAAGCAATCTGCTCAACAGCCCAGCAGCGCGGTTTTTGGCGAAGCAGCTGAATTAGCTACTCTATCAACGCCCGAACTTCCCCATGCGGCCTGCGAAATTTTTTCGTGGGCCGCTTTTTTATAACACGTGGGCCGCTTTTTTAATAACACAAGGAAACGTTGGGCAGGATTTGACCCCACTGCTTACATCCGATAACAAAAATTCAGCTGCTCTAGGTCACCGTGGACTGCTTACTTGGTAATCGCAAAGTGCGCTTTCGGTGTTTCGGGAAAACCAACGACAGATTGTTAGATGTCCTGAAGTCGTATTTGGATAAGCGAAACTGAATGTCTCAAATTCACCGCCCGCCTACATCTGATCATCCACCAAAATCTCCCGCTTACCAGCATGGTTGGCGGCAGAAATAAGCCCCTCGGTTTCCATGCGCTCGATCAGGTTGGCGGCTCAAACGAGACCGTTCCATAATTTGGCGTGGCTGTTTTGATACTCCGCACCAATTGTACTAAGTCAGTAATTCGTTGGATTGAGTTTTGCATTACGCGCAGCAAGCGTAGTCTAGTCCACCACCTAGGCGCGTTGACATGGTCCCGCGATGGTTGCAAAACTCTAAAATCAGGTGGTTATTTCGAGTGTTTACAGTGCAATGGCAGACGTCTTTATTAGCTATAAATCCGATCGCCGCGCCGCCGCGCATCATTTAGCGCAAATCCTCACCGCATATGGTTATAGCGTATGGTATGACTATCAACTCGCCTCGGGTGACGACTTCGCTGAAAATATAGATAAACAGCTGCGCGCTGCCAAAGCCGTCGTCGTTCTATGGTGCGCTCGTTCGGTGGCCAGCGTGTGGGTACAGCATGAAGCGCGGCTGGCGGTAAAGCGCGGCAGCTACATCTCGACCTGGATCCAAAAAGCGCCTCTACCGCAAGATTTAAGCAACCTACAGACCCTTGATCTTACCGATTGGACTGGCGACCCGCAAAGCAACACCTTAAATCCGCTGGTGACGGCCGTCGCAAACAAAGTGCGCCGCAAGCCAGCACTTGATTTTGACGCGCTCGCAGGGCTAACGCAAACGTGGAAGGACTTCAAATCGCCGCGCATGCTTGAGTTCCCAGAAGATGGCAATGAACTCGGCAAACTTGACGACAGTTGGACAGCAAATCCACCCACCGGCGTCTCGGAGGTGCAAGAAAAAAAAGGCTTTGACTACGCTAAGGGGAGCGCCGTCGCCACTATTGTCGTAGCAGTTGTTACCACGTTAGCATTTGCCTTGGACCTGGTGCCGCAATCCATAAGCCCAACACAGCTGCCGGAAGGCAAATCCACTAAGCTTACCTCACCGATAATCCCAAACGCTCCGGCGGCGCCTATTGTTGCCCAAGACGTTGCCTCGAAAGAAAACCTAGATACCACTAAGGCTGCTGATTTGGCTGAAGTCAATGGCATCGGTGCGGAAAATAACCAGCCTAAATTAGCGTATGCGGACGAAAAAAGCGCTTTTGATGCTGCGAAAGCAACGCGGCGCATCAAGCCTTTGGTTGATTTCATTAAAAGCTACCCCAAAACAAGCTTTTACGCTGAAGCTGACGACGCCGCATGGGCGTCGGTAGAACGGCAAAACAAACTCTATGGTACACCAGCGGCGTTAGAAGCATATCTGCAAGGGTTTGCGCTGGGAAAGCATCGACGCAAGGCTGAAGAATTACTTGCAGAACGCTATTATGAGGACAAGGACTATGCCAGATCGCTACCGCTTGCGCGCAGGCTTTGCGAGACTGACAGTGCAGAGGGGTGTTATGTTTTTGGCAGCCATGCTTATTTTGGCCGTGGTCTCTCTATTGACGAGTCTTTGGCCGCAAATGCCTATGAACTAGGGTGTGACGAAGGTAGTGCCCGCGCTTGCGGCAAGGCTGGCTACATTTACCTTTTTGGAAAAGGTGTAGATGAAGACGAAGTCAAAGCAGCTAAATTTTTAAATAAAGGGTGTGATGGTAGCATCGCAGAGGCATGCTACCATTTAGGTCGGGCTTATCATCTGGGTTATGGCGTTGCCATAGACTACGATGCGGCCTTTCTTTACTATCGAAAATCGTGTTTGGGAGGCGCTCCAGCAGGATGTAATAGTCTAGGCTATATGTATCACGAAGGTAAGGGCATCGGAAGAGATTACAATTCCGCAATTATTTATTATCGCAAAGCCTGCGACAGTGATGTGTTTGTCGCGTGTAGCAATCTCGGTTTGTCATACGAGTCTGGAGACGGTGTGACTAGAGACTTGGCTGAGGCTAAACGGTTCTTCAAGAAAGCGTGTGATGGTAATTATAAGATGGCCTGCCGTTATTTGGCAGATCTAGAAGAAAACTGATCGGTAACTTGCAAGCAATTTGATCTTGCCGTTTTTTTAGGGAGGCGCACAACTCAAAACGCAGATAGCCCAAATTCTTTCTACCTCATAAAACCTTACAAATGCGGCTCGCCTACATCTGATCATCCACCAAAATCTCCCGCTTACCAGCATGGTTGGCGGCGGAGATGACGCCCTCGGTTTCCATGCGCTCGATCAGGTTGGCGGCGCGGTTGTAGCCGATTGAAAGTTTGCGCTGGATGTAACTGGTTGATGCTTTGCGGTCGGTGAGGACGATGTGGACGGCGCGGTCGTAGAGGTCATTGCCGCCATTACTATCGCCGCTCGCCATAAGAATGTCCCCGCCATCCTCTTCGGTTTCGGTGGTCACCGCGTCTTGATAATCGGGCCGGCCTTGTTTTTTCAGGTGCGCGACGACTTTTTCAACCTCATCATCAGAGACGAATGGCCCGTGCACCCGGGTAATCTTCTTGCCCTTTTCCATGAACAGCATGTCGCCTTTGCCAAGCAACTGTTCCGCGCCCATCTGCTCTAAGATGGTGCGGCTGTCGACTTTTGAGGTTACCTGGAAAGAAATGCGCGTTGGCAGATTGGCTTTGATCACGCCGGTGATGACATCCACGCTGGGCCGCTGGGTGGCCATGATCAGGTGGATGCCGGCAGCGCGGGCCATTTGCGCTAGGCGCTGGATGCCGCCTTCCACGTCCTTACCCGCGACAACCATGAGATCCGCCAGTTCATCAACGATCACGACGATGAGCGGCAGCTCTTCAAAGTCGAGCTCTTCGACATCCGTGCGCACTTCGCCGGTTTCTTTATCGTAGGACTGGGTTTCGCGGGCCAGTGGCGCTCCTGAAGCGGCGGCGGCGGAGACCTTCTGATTAAACGCTTCCAGGTTGCGCACGCCGATCTTAGCCATCTTGGCATAGCGGTCTTCCATCTCCCGTACCGTCCATTTGAGCGCGACGACGGCTTTTTTCGGGTCTGTGACGACCGGGGCAAGCAAATGCGGGATATCGTCATAGACCGATAGCTCCAGCATCTTGGGGTCAATCATGATGAACCGGCACTGCGCGGGCGATAGCTTATAGAGCAGCGATAGGATCATGGCGTTGAGACCAACGGATTTGCCCGAACCGGTGGTTCCGGCCATGAGAAGGTGCGGCATGGGCGCCAAATCAGTCACGACGGCGCCGCCGCCTATGTCTTTGCCCAATACCACAGGCAGCTTCGCGCGCGTGTCTTGGAAGCTGTCGCTGCCGATCATATCGCGGAACGATACCATTTCGCGCAGGGCATTGGGCAGTTCGATGCCGATGACCGTGCGGCCGGGCACCACAGCGATGCGGGCCGATACGGCACTCATGGAACGCGCAATATCATCAGCCAGGCCGATCACCCGGCTTGCCTTGATGCCGGCGGCGGGCTCAAGCTCATAAAGCGTGACCACCGGGCCGGGTTTAACGCCCACGATATCACCCTTGATGCCAAAATCCGCCAGCACCGTTTCAAGCAGCCTGGCGTTTTGTTCAAGCGCCTCGCGGCTAAGCGATGGATCGCGGCTTTGCGCTTTAGATTTGGTGAGCAGATCGATATCCGGCAACCGGTAGCCATCGCCAAAATCCATGCTGACTTGGCGCGGTTTTTGCGCTTTTGTTTTCGCGCTTGGCATATCCACCAAGATGGGTGCCCGGCGCGGCTCTTTTTCCGCCGCGGGTGCGGCACGGCGCGGCGTTTTTTGTTTGACCTGCGTCGGCGCGTCGGCGGCCTGCCGCGCCGCAATTGCGGAAAAGTTAGCGCGCAGCATGCGTGTCGCAGATGACAGCGCCCGGGCGAATTTGAGCGCGCCAAGCCGGGCCACTGCGCCTGAGAAAAACACACCGCGCAGGCCGATGCCAAGGCCAAGCGCCCAGGTAAATAGCCCTAAAATGAGCCCTGCCCATGCAAATGGTGCCGACGGCAAGGCAAAACCAGCGGCACCGGCGAACCAGGTGCCAAGCTGGGCGCCGGCTGCCCCAAGCATCGTGCCAAACAGCCCAGATAGGCCAACGGCGTAAGGCCAGCCTTGCGGTGCCGCCAGGCCAGACAAACCGGCCGCCATCACCGTGATGCCTATAGCCAACACCGCGAGCGTGCGCTGCCAATAGACCCAATTGAGGCCCCATAAAAATCGCAGACCGTGCGTACATAGCGGAAATAGCGCGAAGGCGGCGACAATGCCCAAACCCTGCAAACTAAGATCGGCAGCACGCGCACCAACGGGTCCAAGCAGGTTTTGAACCACGTTGCCGGTGGCGTGATTAAAGCTCGGGTCACCCGGGTGGAAACTTAACAGCGCTAAAAGACCGCCGCCACCAAGCAGCAGCATCGACAGCCCTAAAACCCGCAGCAGCAGACCTTTTAAGCTGCGCTTGAATGCGCTGGGCAGCAGCGGTGGTGGCTGCACCCGCGTTTTTACAACACTTCTGCCTGCACTGCGCGACGCCATAGGCACCTCATCAATCGATGTTCACGTGCGCCGCGCGTTACAGGGCGGAGGCAAGCTGCGTCAGGGCAGCGCGCGTATCCTCCAGACCATCAACCAGTGCGACGCGAATATAGTCTGTGCCGGGATTCTGGCTTTTTTCCGACTCGCTGGCAAGATAGGGGCCCGGCAAAACCCGAACACCGTGCTGTTTCCACAACATTTGTGTGGTTTTTTCTGCATTTTTGACTGGCAACCATAGGAAAAAACCACCATCGGGCCGTTTGATACCAAGCAACTGCTCTGCCAGCGTGAACTTTTGCGCATAAAGTGCGCGCGCCTGGGCCACGTGATCTTGATCGCGCCAGAGCGCTGCCGAAGCCGCCTGCACTGGCAACGGCATGGTTGGCCCGCCATAAGAGCGCAGCTTTTCAAACGCGGCAATGACGCGGGCATCTCCGGCAATAAAACCGCTGCGCAGGCCCGGTGCATTCGAGCGCTTTGATAGCGAATGCAGCACCACCAAGTTATCAAAATCAGACGCGATCTCAAGCGCACCGACGGGCGCCGTTTGCGTCCAGATCTCCGCATAGCATTCATCGACGGCAAGTACGAAGCCATAGCGGCGGGCGAGCTCCAGTGCATATTTTAAATAATCACGGCTGGCGGCAGCGCCTTGTGGATTGCTTGGGCTACAGAGAAACATCAGAGCTGTCCGGTTCAGCACGGCTGGTGAAAGCGCAGTCAGGTCCGGTAAAAAGCCGGTAGAGTGATCGGCAGTCATCGCCACCGGCTCGGCGTTCATGGTCAACGCAGCAGCACTATAGGCGGGATAAAACGGGTTGGGCAGCAGGACCTTATCGCGCCCTGGCCGCACCAAAATATGCGCCAGCATATAGAGGCCTTCGCGCGTGCCAACCAGCGGCAGAATTTGCGCTGGCGCAACCGCCGCTCTAAATCGCATTGCCAGCCATTCTGCCACTGCTGCTTTAAAGTCCGGCGTGCCAGCAATCGGCGGATACCGGCCATAGTCCGCAGCATTCTGCTGCAAGACGTCGGCCAGAAATGGCGGTGGTGGCTGCTTGGGCGCGCCTATGGTCAGGTCGAATGTCGCTGGAGCGTCGGTCTCGATACCGGCCAGCAAAGCGCGCAGCCGCGGGAACGGATAGTCCGGCAATGCCGCATGAGAGGGATTAAACTGCATGGCAGCGGTCTATCAGCTAAGCGGGCCAAGCGCTATCGCCCAGCGCCCTTGCCGCAGATAAGCCCTTGCCGCAGATAAATTGTGCTTGAGACAAAAGATATCGCGGCGCCGAGACAGGTCGCTAATGCTGCAACCAAAATAAAAAAAGTCGGCTCACTAATGAAAGGAGCCGACTAAAGTAGGACCCGCAAAGGACCCTGAGGGAGCTCGTCTACGCACGGTGTTGCATTACGATGCACTCATGCGTGAAAAACCGAAAAAGGCGTGAAATTTTTTGCTGGGTTGCGTCTTCCCTTTTGTAGCATGTTTTTTCGTTTGCTCTTAGATATTCAAGAAGCATGCCAATTCTAACCAGCACAGATATTTGGCCATTTGTTTTCGCGTTTACACTGATTTCACAGGCCTCCGCCCTATGATATGCTAAAAATTTAGGCAGTGAATACAAACTGTTTAATTTTTAGGCAACTTATGGGCGCACAAAGCGCGGCGCATTGTGGTCTGGACAAATGCGCCGCAGCAGCGCATCACTCGGGCCATGGCACAGACACATTATGATATCGCCGTCGTTGGTGGCGGCTTGGCCGGCAAAACGCTTGCCGCAGCGCTGAGCGCGCAGGACTTTGATGTCGTCCTGATAGAACGTGAAAGCACGGCTGCGGCGGATAACCGTGTAACATCGCTCAATATGTCGACGGTGCAGATGTACCGCAATATTGGTGCATGGCAGCATATGAAAGCGCACGCGCAGGCCATGGCGGACATCCGCGTTGTCGATGGACCAGCCGGGCCCTCAATTTCTTTCGAGACGCTATCTACGTTCGGCGAGGCCCATGGCTATGTGGTGCACAATGAGGTGATTGTCGCGGCACTAGATAAGACCTTGAAGGGGACCAAATCTGTCATGACCGTGCACGGCACGGCAGCAGCTTTGGGCCAGGCTCTGGCCGGGAGCCAGCAGCTCAACCTCTCAAATGGCAAAACGATTGATGCGTCGCTCATATGCGCCTGCGATGGCGCGCGCAGCCCACTGCGCAGTGCGCTGGGCATTGAGACCAGCATGACCGATTATCGGCAGGCCAATATTACCGCGACCTTGGACCACGCCAATGATCATGCCGGTGTCGGGTTCCAGCGGTTTATGCCGGGCGGGCCGGTCGCGTTCATTCCCATGCAAGGACAGCAAAGTTCGCTCGCGTGGACGCTGCCCAAAGCGCAGGCGCGCGCGGTGATGGCGCTCGATGACGATGCATTCATGGCGCTGCTTTCAGATCAAATTTTCCGCGGGGATAACGCTGATGCGCGCGGGCCGTTTACAGCGGCAAGCGCGCGCAGCACATACCCGCTTAGAGCGCAGATTGCCGAACGGCTCGATGGACCACGCTGCGTACTGGTTGGAGATGCGGCGCATACCATTCATCCATTGGCAGGTCAGGGCTTTAATCTCACGGCCCGAGACATTGCAGCATTGACCGATATTTTGCTGGCAGCGCGCAGCGTAGGCGAAGATATCGGCAGCGCCCGCCATGGACACTCTTACACCCGCGCCCGCCGCGCTGACATTCTCGCGCTGTTTGTTGCAACGGATCAGCTCAATCGGCTGTTTTCAAGCCGCCGGTTTGGCCCGCGCGCGCTGCGCCGCGCGATCATGGCGGCTGGTCGTATTTTACCGAAAGTGGGAACTGGCTTTGCGCTGCAAGCACAAGGCGCGCTGCTCGGGCTACCGTCGCTAATGCGCGGCTGATCGGACCGCCTGCTTTAAGGCGCAGAGCTTGCGGGCTGAGAGCACGCATGGATCACGCCGCGGAACCAGTCATAGGCTGGATGACTGGTGAGTTTCCTGTTCCAAATAAGAACGGATTGGGTGACGTAGCCTGACGTACCAAATGGCACATCGCGCATCACCAAATTGGCAAGCCGGGCATGCATTTCGGCAAATCGGCGCGGCGTTGAAAACAGCATATCCGTCGCCGCGACAATGGGAATCCCTGCAGCAAAGCTGTTCACAGTCATCGCGATCCGGCGCTGCGTATTTCGTTTTGCCAAAACATCATCAACAAACGAGTGCGCACTGCCATCAAATGTGACCATCAGATGCGGGAATGTCACATAGTCTTCAAGGCGCAGAGGCCGTTTGCTAAGCGGGTGATTGCGGCGCATAAGCACGCAAAACTCGATTGGGCCCAGCGGCAGTTTGCCAAACCGCTCGGGTACATCCATGTCCGGTAGCAAGCCAAAATCCACAATGTGCTGGTCGAGCATCTCAAGCGAACCGCCGCGCGCTGGATAGAGCCGCAGATTTATGCCAGGCGCAGAACTGGCAAGGGTGCTGGCTATGCGTGGCAGCAGCGCGCTGGTCCCAATATCAACCGCAACAAGCCGAAATGTGCGATCAGATGTCGCTGGATCAAAACCGCCTACGTCTAAGCTGTCGGCCAGCATTCGCAAAACCTGGCCAATCGTCGGCGCCAGCTCAAGCGCGCGCGCTGTGGCCACCATGCCTTGCGCCTGGCGAATAAACAGCTCGTCTTTCAAATGCACACGCAGCCGCGCGAGCGCCTTTGACACTGCCGGCTGCGATAAGCCAAGGCGCGATGCGGCTTTGGTCACATTGCGCTCGTGCATCATCGCATCAAACACCTTGAGCAAATTCAGATCCATCGTTTCTAAATTCATATTTGGAATACTATATATGTAAATTATGAATTTCAATTATATGATGACGACGCGTACGGAGAAGGCATTACCTATTTATGAGGATGCCCCATGTTAAAAATGTCGATCAGTTTAGCTGGCCTACTCAGTGTCGCGGCCATATCTCCAGCAACGGGTGGCGCCATGCGAGATATGGACACGGCCTGTAAGCTGGAAATTGAAAACCGAATTGGTGGCTTTAGCGATGGTCGCTCCGCCCGCTTCAAAAAACAACGGGGGTCGGGCCGAATCAAACGGTTCATTTACTCGCTAACTTATGCAAACGACCGCTCAGACGTACTCTGCTTGGTATCGCGCAACGGCGTTGAAAACATAGAGTTCGATGCGGGCCTTGCAGCACGCATTGCCGCCGCTAAAACCAACGAGTAGTTTTTTGCGCTGCATGCGCAGGCGCATTCTTTCTCCTGCTGCACGGGCGTCAAGGCCACCCTGTCCTTCTCAAGCTTGATAGCTTGCTGCTGACACTATTCCCTAAGTACGTCTAAGCACTATAATTCGATATAAAACAGAACTTGGGGAGGACTTTTGTGCGGCATTTGATCGTGCTCGCGCTCTTTTTGAGCGTCATAGGGCTAGGCCACGCCGATGGCATCGGCAGCGATGGCGCCCCGGGGGACAGTGACGCGTCCGAATTCGGCAACGGCGATTATTCTCCCGCAACTGGACGGGACTATCCAACGCGGCTGCTTTGGGGCGATACCCACCTGCATAGTCGCAACTCTGCTGATGCGTATTCGCTTGGCAATATGAACCTGTCTCCGGCCGATGCCTATCGGTTTGCACGTGGCCAAGTGCTCACTGCCCATAACGGCCAAAAGGTAAAATTACGCCGACCACTGGATTTCCTTGTGGTGTCTGATCATGCCGAATATTTGGGCGGAAACTATCGCTTTGCGGTCAATGATCCGCTGCTTAAAGACATTGAAATTGCGAAACGGTGGCGCGAGTATATTGCCAATGGAGAGGGCTTTAAAGTCGTTGTCTCGTTCGTTGATAGCGTGACCAATCCGCAGCGCACGCCGCCATTTCCCAAGCCCTTACAACGCACCATTTGGCAAGAAGCGGTGCAAACAGCCGATGACTATAATAACCCCGGCACATTCACAGCCCTGCCCGGCTATGAATGGACATCGATGATCAATGGCAACAACCTGCACCGGGTCGTCATTTTTAAACAGGGGATGGGATACGCGGATAAAATTGCGCCGTTCACCGCGCAAGACAGCACCGACCCCCAGGCTTTATGGAAGGCACTGGAAGACTATGAACAGCGCACCGGCGGCGCGGTCCTGGCCATCGCGCACAATGGCAACTTATCAAACGGCATGATGTTTCCAGAGCGCACAGTGGACGGCAAAAAGCTTGGCAAAACCTATGCCCAAATGCGCACGCGGTGGGAGCCTTTGTACGAAGTCAGCCAGGTGAAAGGCGATGGCGAGGCACACCCGAAACTTTCACCAGAGGATGAATTTGCTGATTATGAAACATGGGATAAAGACAATATCGGACGCAGCGCGGCAAAGCAGGATTGGATGCTCAAACATGAGTATGCACGCAGCGCGTTAAAGTTGGGTCTGCAGCATCAAGCCAAGCTGGGCGCAAATCCCTTTAAATTTGGCATGATCGCATCAACCGACGGGCACAACACGTTCTCAACCACCGAAGAGGACAATTTTTTTGGCAAGTTTCCGGAATCTGAGCCAAGTGCGACGCGCATGACCACCGAAATGGCCCAAGGCGCCCTGTGGCAGAACTGGCGGATTGTCGCCTCAGGGTACGCCGCTGTATGGGCGCGTGAGAATACCAGGGCGGCAATTTTCGATGCCATGCAGCGCCGCGAAGTCTATGGCACGACCGGCTCGCGCATTATGGTGCGGTTGTTTGCCGGGTGGGACTTTCAGCCCAGTGATATCGACCGGCCCAATTATGTGGACATCGGTTATGAAAAAGGCGTGCCCATGGGCAGTGACTTGCCTGCGCCGCCGCGCGGCAGTGTCCCCAAATTCCTTGTTGTGGCAGCCAAAGACCCCATTGGCGCCAATCTGGACCGGGTTCAAATCATCAAAGGCTGGCGCGAGAAAGACGGTGGCCTCAAGGAAAAGGTTTATGATGTCGCTTGGTCTGGCACGCGCCAACCGGGCAAAGACGGCAAGCTACCGCCGGTCGGTTCCACGGTTAATGTAACCAATGCCAGCTATAGCAATACCATTGGCGCGGCGCAGCTTGCCACCTATTGGCAAGACCCTGACTTTGATCCGAAACAGCATGCGTTTTACTATGTGCGCGTCCTTGAGATACCCAAGCCTCGCTGGACGGCTTATGATGTCAAATACTTCAGGATTAAAGATGCTGCAAAGGACATACCGATGACGGTGCAAGACCGCGCCTATAGCTCCCCGATTTGGTATACACCGTAGCGTCGCCGTTTATGGTGCCTTGGTATCGACAGCCCCTGGTGCATTTTTGCATCTTCGGCGCGCTCTTTTACGCAGCGGTAGAGCTGCTGAGGCCGCCACCGGACGCGGACGATACAATCCGCCTCACACGCGCCGGGCTTATCACCTTTATCGAGCGGCGCAGTCAGATATTTCAGCCACTTTTTGCAGCTGCAAAACTCGACGCCATGTCGGCCGATGAACTGGCTGCCTTAAAGGCAGAATACATTGAAGAAGAAGCTATGTTCCGCGCCGCTACGCAGCTTGGTCTTGATATCCAGGATTATGTCATCCGCCGCCGCATGGTGCAGAAAATGGACTATGCCGCAACCGGTGAAACGACGGATCTCGCGCTGAGCGAGGAGGCCCTCAAAGCCTATTATACGGCCAATCAAAGCCGCTACCGCACGCCCGCGCGGCTGAGCTTTAAACACGTCTTTTTCAGCACCATAGAAGATGCTGAGCTGAACGCATTTGGTACGCCGTCGAGCGTGGGCGAACGCTTTGCCTATGGCACAACATTCGATAACATCGCGCAGCAAGATGTGGCGGATATCTTTGGCGCTGACTTTAGTGCCGCCTTGATGGCTCCATCGGCAGCGCTGGGCCGCTGGTTAGGGCCCATTGCCTCACGCAGCGGATTTCATTTGGTAAAACTGCGCCAACGCACGCCGGCAACAACCGCCGATTTCGCCGCCGTACGCCAGCAAGTGGAAATCGATATCCGCTATGACCAAAACCAAGCTGCACGTGCCGAAGCTATTGCTGACATTATAGCCGCTTTCAATGTGCGTGATGAGTTTTAGAGCTGCGCTCATTTTTTGGATCTGGCTGTTCTGCGCTGCGCCTGCCGACGCGCACGATAGCCGCGTCGTCTATGTAAAAATCGAGGCTCAGAATCAGGCTGATGACACACAACCAACCGAGTATATTGTCTCATGGCGCATGCCAACGGTGCCAGGCACGCAGCTCATTGATGCATCTTTAGGGCCCAATTGCAGGGGAGAAGAAAAACCTATTTCTTATGGCCCAAAGCACTTCAACTGCCGCGCAGACCCGGCTCAGCTTAGGCTTGTCTATTCAAAATTTGCGCCGCCGCTAGCTGTCCTGCTGCGGATCAAGTTTGCGCCCAACCAAATACAACAAGTGAGCTTTCCCGCCGGTGAAACCAGTTTAACGTTACCGCGCCGCGAACGCTGGCCAGGCATTGTGGAAGGCTATAGTGCGCTCGGCTTCTGGCACATTTTAGCAGGCTGGGACCACTTGCTAATGCTGCTTGGTCTGGTGGCACTCACCCAAAACGCAGGTGGCTGGCGGCAGCTCATCGTCGTTATTTCTGGCTTTACACTCGGCCATTCGGTGAGCCTTGCCGGCGGCGCGATTGGCGCAATAACCGTCAATATCAGCGCTGTCGAAGTGCTGATTGCGCTTAGCCTCTTGGTGCTTGCCGCTGAATTGATGCAGCCTGGCCGGGCCACCTGGGCTTGGCGCTATCCCATCAGTTTGTCGATTGGCTTTGGCCTGTTACACGGCCTGGGCTTTGCCTCTGCCTTGCGCAACATTGGCCTGCCGCAAACACATATTCTTTCCGCATTGCTGAGTTTCAACCTTGGCGTTGAATGCGGCCAATTGGTTTTCATTGCCGGCCTCGCCGCAATGGCAAAAGCAATGCAGGCAATACATTTGAAAGCTCTGCTAAATCGGCCAGCGCTCTATGCCTACCCAATTGGCATCGCAGCAGCTTATTGGACGATTGAGCGGGCCGTCGGCATATGGATGCTATAGCGCGCTGAGTTCGCGTAAATAAGCCCAGGTATAAAGCCCGCTATCGTGGCCATCGTCAAAGATGAGGCGTACGGCATAGCGGCCAATCGGCGCCATGCGAATAATCTGCACGTCTTCTTTGCCGGTGATGCTGGGGCGCGGCTGGTCTGGCGATGCTGCGCCATGGCCACGCACTTCAGCACTCGGGCTATGTTCACGCAGGCGCTGCGCAGAAATGCTATACTGCGCGCCAGCCACAGTGGTCACATTCAGTCTGCGCGCAGCACTGTCATACCGTAGCTCTTCTGGCCAAATTGCCTTCAGGTCAGGCATTCGGGGTCTTTTTTCGCTGAGCGTCGAGAGCGTCTTGCTCAGCGTCCGTTAATTGCCGGGCCGCGTCACTGCACAGCATGGGGATGCCATCACGGATGGGAAAGGCCAGGCCCGCGCGTGGGCTGATCAGTTCTCCGTTGGCTTTGTCATATGTCAAAGCAGATTTGGTGAACGGACACACAAGCATATCAAGCAGCGCGGGATTGATCTCATCAGCCATGGCAGGGCAAATACCGTAAACGGATATACAATGCACCCGCTTTACGCGCCAAAGTACCGCTAATGGGGTTTTTGCTGACCCGGCGTCTCATGTGATGCAATGTCGAATTCCAGCAGGCTGGTGAGCAATGTTGCCCGTTGATAGAGGTCTTGCGCCTCGAGCAGCGCTTGTTTTTCCGGCGGCTGGAACGGCGCAATCATGCAGATGCCGTTGACCAAACTTTCATCATCAGCGGCCTCTACCGCATCCCAATCGCAGGCCAACTCTCGCTTTTTAAGGTATTGATCCAGCGCGCTAATCAGCTGTTTTCGGTCACTCAAAAACTGTCCATTGGTTGCCTTAAGATCGGTTTCATCAAAACCGGTATAGTCCACCATCATTTGCCGAAACGGCGTCGTCACTGGCAGCTCTTCTTCAACCTTAAACCGGCACAAACCGCTCAAGGCAATAAGATACCGGCCATCGTCAAGTTCTGCATATTCTGAAATTTTACCCACACAGCCGACATCATAGCACAGCGGTTTTTGGCCCGGCTCGCGCGGCTGTATCATACCAATCATGCCGTTCTTGGCCATCGCTGCATCAACCATCGCCAAATAGCGAGGCTCAAAAATGTTAAGCGGCAGCTGACTGTTTGGCAGCAGCAAAGCACCAGCCAGCGGAAATACAGGAATAGCCGTTTCCAATAGCCGGTCCGGATTATTGTTAGAAGCCGTCAGGGTCATCAATGAGGAACTTTTCACAGCAGCGATACTCAAGAAGTAGGGTGATCACCTTATTCGCCTATGAAAAAAGAATGGATGATAGTTTTCTGCGACCTTTCAGCACAACTGGATTATCGGCCCCCAAGCTCTCAAACAGTTGCAAAAGCTTAGCCCGTGCCGCGCCGTCATTCCACTCCCGGTCGGCGGTAATAATTGTCATGAGATGGTCAATAGCGGCCACATGATCGCCGGTGGCAAATAGCGCGACGGCAAGTTCAAAGCGGGCCGCGTGGTCTGCATGGTCTTTCTCAACAGCGGCCTGAAAGCCAGCCATGTGCGCCACTTTCTCCGCCGCCTCACGCGCCAATGCAAGATTGGCC
The DNA here is from genome assembly GCA_039026755.1 of Pseudomonadota bacterium. Classification (GTDB taxonomy): domain Bacteria; phylum Pseudomonadota; class Alphaproteobacteria; order Sphingomonadales; family CAKZYD01; genus CAKZYD01. Next base: position 44,988 of record JBCCLR010000003.1, read on the forward strand.
TGCAGCGACTGCACCTGCGGGTCCTTGGCTTTATCGGGCGGAATAATTGCCAAGATCTGCTCTGCCTGATCCAGATTTCCGGTTTGAATATGGCATGTCGCCAGGCCCACCAGGGCAGGCAAATTGGTTTGATCGGCTTGGGCAATTTGGCTGTAAATATTGGCTGCTTGCGCCACATCGCCGGCATCGAGTGCCTGCTTGGCCATCTCTAGATATTGTTCAATCTGCGCGGCTTGCGGATCTTCACCACCTGGCGCTGCACTAAGCAGCTTATCGATAAAGGCTTTGACCTGGCTTTCCGGCTGCGCCCCTTGAAAAGCGTCAACGGGCTGGCCCCCAACAAAGGCATAGACCGTCGGTACCGATTGCACTTGCATCTGCTGCGCCAGCATCTGATTTTTATCAAGGTCAACCTTGACCAGCTTGACCTTACCGCCGGTCGCCGCAACAGCGCGCTCTAAAACTGGGGTGAGGGTTTTGCAAGGCTGGCACCATGTCGCCCAAAAATCGACCAGCACGGGGCGTTTCTGGCTTTCTTCAATGACCTCCGCTACAAAAGTTTGCGCTGTGGCATCAACCGGCGCTTCTGCCGGCCCGGCAGCACCGCCGCCTATCAGTGGTTCCATATCTGCTTCTTATCCATCTTGTGCAGTGCGCCGCGGTCCGGGTGCGTGAAGTGCCCGCTTACAGACAACCCGCGCCAGCCGCAAAAGCACGTATTTCTACAGTCGTGTATGTAACGCATCTGCTGATAAACGCAACGCAGCGTCAAACAAACACACAAAAAGACACGCACATATCCGCTGAGAAAAAGCCTGCGGCTTTTGACTTGAAATTAATGTGCCATCGCGTATAGACACCTGGCCTACAGCGCTTATCACTTGCGCAGTAAGCAACAGCATCGGATGCGGGCGTAGCTCAGGGGTAGAGCACAACCTTGCCAAGGTTGGGGTCGTGAGTTCGAATCTCATCGCCCGCTCCAGATTTCTCAAGATAATTCAGTGAGTTAAGACAACCGCCTCTGGCGGGATTTCTGGCCGAGTAACTTCCAGGTAACTTTAAGAGATACCTTTCGGGTCACATTCTAGGTCTGAGTCATCGTCTTGCGGCGATAGCCTTAAACAAGTTCAGGTTCCAAATTTTGAGAAAACGTTGAGCACGAGCGTTTCGACGTGTGCGGCCACTGTGTTTTCAGCAAGCTTATAGCTGTTCGGATGCCCGCAACCATTTCGTCGGTCCAAGCACTGGGCAAGATCCTTCTTTACATTTTTTCCAATGACCGAGATTGCCTGTAAGACATCCAAAAAATCAGTTTCCTTCATAAGGCCCAAATCATCAGAAGTCTTTGCAGGCTTCCATTTTGAATTCCGTCGGCTCGCTTCGGCGTTGAATGTGGTCAGATGATTTTTAACTACTTCCTCGTGCAAAACAGCTACTGCGCCCAACCAGGACATGACTACCGCCGATCTATACAGCTTAGATTCGTGACAGCTAATTGCCTCTTCAACAAACTCTCGTACCCGCTCACTAGAGATAACGGAGGCATGCTGCCGGAGTTCTCGAGCAACCCGATGGACGGCGGGATTGCCAGAAACCACACCGATGTTTGCAAGATGCTCTTTTCCTGTGTCAGACAATTCCCACCCACTGGGAGTTCGGATCGCTTTGCCTTTTGATCGCGCTAATAGGGATGAGACGTTCCAACCTTTCGGGACTCTAAATCCCGCTTGAGTTGCGCGGTCTTTCAAATCCTTTATCTGGCAAGCCGCTTCCATAGAGGAAAGTAAGAATAATAACTTATCAGTCGCGTCAAAGTCTTTATGCAGCAAACGCTTGAGATCAGCCAAGTTCAGCAAGATTTTTCAGTGCCTCATTTCTAGCATCCATGGACAGCGCATACTTTCCTGATGATCGCCCCAAAAGTTTGCCAGTTTTTAATAACGAGTTCAGGGTGTGGGTCAGGTTATTTCCAATAGTCTTCTTGTAGTAAGCTGTGGCAAGTTTCGCAGCTTCTAAGATGTCCGATCGACCAAACTCAGGCTTTTCTTCAACGAAGTGCAGATACGTGCAGGCTGCCAAGATAACATCTGCCGCGCTTTCGTGCCCCATATGTGTAATTAGCGTTTCGACCGAAAAGTCGTACGTTTTAGTCTCGGCAACGCCAGCCGAGTTGTCCTCGAGGACCAGAGCATCTTGGTGCTCGATAGGTTGCGGAGCTAATTCCACAGAGTGGGAGGAGGGTACCAGTTCCACCATACCCTTGAGGATATCGAAAGCCTCTTCATGCAGTTTGTCTTGATCTCCTTCGATCTCGACTTCCGCCAGCCCAAGTTTCAATTTCACTCGTCGCTTGGCCATGCCGCACCTCTTTCGCCGATCATGTTCTTTATAGCGTTAGAGCCCGCCACAGTGACTTTGTAGGTCTTGCGAGACTGTTGGCTGGACCCGCTCTTTTTCAGCTGAAGAACCAGTGCTGGCTTTTGCTCCTTTAGCGATGTCAATGCAGCAGTGACGTTCGCCAATCCATGGCCCAAGTTCTTCAAAAGCGAATTTGCTGACTGTGAGTCGAAGGCTTCATGGCCCTCGTGATTCTGGAGCCAATACCCCGCAACAAGTGCCTTGTCAGCATTTGTGCCGGGGTCCGCGCTATCGAAAAGCTCCGCGAATGAATCGAATTCCCCGGGGGCGTCTTCAGCTTCCGCTTCACTACTAGTAGGCTGAGCGTGTGTTACCTTTGGTGACGCGCCGTGTAGGTCGATCTCGAGGAGATTGACCAAGTAGTTCAAAACGCGTGATCGAGCCTCTGGTGCGAGTAGCTCTAATTCATCATGTACTTTTTTGATCGCAGCAAATTCGTCAACTGCGGATTTTTCGGTGTCCACTGTCTATCACTCCATTCAAGTGACAGATAAATGGTGACTGATTCTTGAAGTTCAAGAGTTATGAATCTTTTAGTAAAAGAATCATATTTTCCGCATTAGACGTAACAGAGCTCAGCTTTTTCCAAGATGCGTGATACAAGGCCAACTTACGTTAGAACTGTACTTGTGATGCCTGCCGCGCAACCGTCTTGCATATCGCTAGGCCAAACATCACCTCCCGGTCTGTGGGACGGTTCGGCTTACCGATACCATTGAAGACACTGTAATAGGCCCTGCGATTTGGGCGATCTTCTTTCGCCGTTAGCCAGCCCATCACTGCCAGGACCGGAGCAGGCCTAGCGCCCAGTGCTTTAGCGATTTCTGTGATCTCGCGAGGTACCAATGTTCGGTCCAGAGCGATTGCCGCTGACGCACAAGCGGCTGCCGCAGCCCTCGTTTCTTTGGAAAGCTGTTCGATTGCTGCTCCCAAAAAGATCTCGTCGTCCATATCGATCTCCGTTAGCTCAGGCCGCAGCCGCTTTTCTCAAGGCGTCCATCTGCGTGGGCTGAGCGTTTCCCCAGGAATGGAGTTTGGAAGCCAGCACGGCAGTGGCGTGGGACCCCATCCGCTCCATCAGGGAAAGAGCCAGTTCGGCCTCGTGTTTTTGCGCGCCCAGCTCGGGGGCATGGGCCGCTATCGCTGCTGCTTTGAGCCTTTCTTGCTCGTCTTGGGTAACGCCGGAGAGTGACGCTGGCCCGGACAGAACCGCCGAAGAAATGCGGGGGTCCTCGCGCACCATTAACAACGCCTTGGCAGGGTCACTGCGGACGAGCGACCTGATCTCGGCAGCCATTTGAGGAGAGATGGTCGGCTGGACCACGTCTCTTATCTTGCCGTCTGTAAATGCGATCTGCTTGCGCACCGTCTCGTGCGCGTTGTCCATCGCCTTCAATCCGCGCTTCAGCGCCCGGTCGCCAACCTTAGTCAGCTCCGAGAGCTCGACCTCTGTGTTCTTGGCTGCATCCGAGATGAGCGTCCAAGTTTCGTGGAGCGTGCGCAGCGCTGCACGAGCCGTCTCCGCGCTGGGCCCATCACCCTTCACGGCCAGCATGTCGATTGGCGCGTTGGGCACCTCTCGCCGCTTCATCCGCTGGGCCAGGGCTGGGTCTGAGTAAGTTTGGGTCATGATCTGTCTCCTTATTTAGAGGCCTACGGTTCTTCTGATCGTCGCGCGTTGGACGCGTTGCTCGGCAAGCATGTATGTGCACGCATCCAACGGGTGGTCTGGGCAGTGTGGGGTATCCGCGACATCATCTGGGTCGCGCTCGTCCCTGACCGAGTTGGCCAGCGCGTGGATCAGGAAACGACACCTGTTGCTGATGTAGAGATGCGGACGGTTACTCCGCTCAATGGTCGCAGCGAGCATGGAGCCCATGAGGGTCCAACGCTCCGCCCGCCGACCCTTCTTCGGGAGGGACAGTGACCAGAATTGACCAGTCTGCTGCATGATCTGCAGGACGTCGTCGCCCTGTAGGCCGCGCTGATTGTCGACCACCCCACTGGGTTGGCGGACACCGTAGTTGGCGCACATATTGGCGACGCGCTCCGCGAGGCGATCTGCCTGCCACTCAGATGACGTGTTAAGGTTGTCCTCGGTCCAGATGACATCGGTCACCTCGTCGACCACGATCACGCTGTCGCGTGGCAGTATACGCCCGTCCGGGAAGGTAAGGTCACGCTTGGCCCGGATACCCAAATGACCCACCGAGGGGGCGGAAATCCCAAAGTCGATGCCGACGCGCGTGTCGAACTTGTCCCGGTCGAAGTGGTGGTCCCATTTGATAACGTGCACCTCGGGGTCGAACATCGGCCACATCAAGCCCTCGCCCCGCGTCCAGTCGCCAAACAGCCACTGTTGCAAGCGCACCGGGTCTCCGTGGCAGGCCTCGCGGAGCCGCCGGATATACGCCTGCTGGTCTATGAAAGGGTTGTCGGCTGGGCCGGACTTGATCGTGATCCAGGGTTCCTGCGCCTCAGTCCCGTCGATCTTTAGGTGATATGGTTCGTGGTCCCGGCGGTTCTTGATGTGGCGCTCGAAGATGCGCCCATGGAGCGGTCCGCCAGGGTTGCCCACGTAAACGACGCGCGTCGGTACACCATCGGGCGCGCGCAGGTTACTCCTCAGCAACCGGAGCACCTTCTCGCTGCTGTGCTGGGTGATCTCCTCCACGATGAGCAGAGTAAAGTTCTTGCCTTGAAGTTTGTCGTAGTCCGCCGTCCGCTCTATCGCGGCGAGCGTGATCGACCCGCCGTTCCAGCGCAGTATCTTCTCCGCCCGGTTGTAGCTGTGGGACCCGAAGGAGAAGCCCGAGGTTATCAGGCGTAGCAGGTCGTCCTCGAAGTCTGACAGCGCTCGCAACGTGCGGCGGACTATTAGGACGCTGGCGTTCGGTCCGTGCTCCTGAAGGTGGAGCGCAGCCAGTGCCACCGCCGCGATTGTCTTCCCGCCACCCCTTGCGCCCAGGAGGGCGAGGTTCACCCCCTCGGGTGCTTCGAGAACGGACTGCTGAAAGGGGGATATGCGCTCAAGCATCCTGCGCCTCCGGGAGATAGCGACGGCGGTACTCGTCCATGTCGAGCTTGCTGGGGAGCTGTATGGTCTGCTGTCGGTTGTCGTTGATCGTTATGTGGGCCGGGGTGCGTGTCCCCTCGTAGCCTCGGCGGGCCTTGAGGAGGAAGATGGCCGCTGTTACCGCGCCTGGAGTGTCGCCCAGGGCGGTGCGGTAGAGACGGCTGACGAGGGCATCCTCCATGCTACTGTAGCCACGGTCCAGTGCCTCGCAGACCTCAGGCTGGCGCTTCTTGATCTCCCTGAAGGTCGAGGCCGCTACGCGGAGTTGCTTGGCTATGCTGGTTTCTGAGCAACCGTTGGCTGCCATCTCCTCGACGATCTGAAGCCCGCGTGTACCGACGCGTCTGGTATGGCCACCCTCGTTGCGGATGACCGGCGGCTCAGCCGGGTGATCTGCCACTGCAAGTTACCTGCAAAGTTACCTCTCGACTTAACAGTCTGATCTTGCCGGGTTTTCCTGCCCAGGCCCTTACCTCTACAGGGTTGGGTCTTTTTGGAGCGAGTAATCCGCCGGATCGTTTTCAAATTAGGCTGAACTGGAGGAGAAGGCTCGCACCAAATCGTTCATCTGCGGCTTCGTTTCTGAACTTTCGCGAGGACTTGCTCATGAGGGGGGGGCGGGGGGTCCGGGTATCTGGCCTTTTTCCTTGTCGTCCTATCGATAGATATACATCTATCGCTTCAGACCTTTTTACCTAAAACCCGGACCCCACGGACCCCAACAAAATTATTGTTTAATTTCAATTCCATAACAAAAATGGAAGCATTGTAAAACACGCCCCCCAAACGCCCCCTCCTGCCTATGCCGAAAACCAATGTGCCTTAAAATGGGGGCTCAGGGCGAGAGATAAGCTTGATGCCCCGGTAGACCCGGGGTTCGCGCAAGTGCAATTGTTTGTCGATCCACGGGCCCTTAGCCTGTCTCACGTTGTAGCTTGCCTGCAAGACACTGGTTAGCTTCCCAAGGGGAACAGGCTTGGACCCGTTGCCGTCACACCACCGCCTATAGGCCTGGTAAAGCGCCTGTTTGTCCACATTTGCGTCGGGATCAAGCCCGCAACACTCATCCAAGAAACCGGTCAGCGGAGAGGCAGCCGCCCGAGTAGCCTCCAAGACTTCCTCTCCCGAAGGAGGTTGCCTGATCATCCCGCCATCGGATTTCAATAAGCGCCAACCTTCGATACCCCACTTGAGTATTGCTCCTCGCTCTGTCCTGAGTCGTCTTTTGAGCCCGAGATCTTCTTTCCCTTTGAAGGATCTCGTCATTGGTAATACAATTAATCGGCTCAAAAGTGCACTGGTATCGTCGGCAAGTTCCAGTGGCTCGTTTGTTTGAATGACGATTCGAGAAGTAAGGACACCTTCCCAAGCTTCTTTGTGTTTCCGGTCGATAGTGAAGTGATCTTCGCCGGTGACCCGCAGGAGGACATCGGTAATCGCGCCCCGGTTGGTTGTTCGCCCATCTAGGCGAGCCTCCGATAGCAACATAAGCTGTTTGCCAATGGCCGGGGACAAACCGAAGTTACCAGCGATGTTTTGAAGTGACGGTGAGCAGACATTTTTTCTGCCGATCACTTCGGCCATCACGTCGCCTATAGTCCCTTTGCCGGAACGAGGCGGACCCATGAGCTGGAACATCCGGTGCATACTGGTATCTGTTGAGAGAAGATAGCCAAAGATTCGTTGCAGCACTTGGATGCACTCTGGATCATCGTCCCAAAGGCTATTGAGAAATTTCAGCCATTCGGTTGGTTCACCGGCGTCAGGATCATAATCGTAGTCCAGCGCATTCAAGTTGATGTATTCTGGCGTATGGGGAAACGTGTTTCCAGTATCCAGATCTACCAGTAGGTTCCGGCACGATAGGATGTTCTCTGCCAGTGGCTTACCCTTCCATGTTGGAAGACTTACAGCCGCCTGAGCGCGCAAAGAAATCAGGTGCGACCTGATTGTGTTGATCAACCCCGAGCCCGGCTTCTTCCCTCGATCCACCAACCACATTGCCAACATCTTCTGCAAGAGGTCCTTGTCCAACTCTTGGTAACATGGCCCAACCCAAAGGAACCATTGACCAGTCATTCGGAATAAGTGGTGTTCTCGAGCGAAGTCTTGTGCAAGGGCCCAGGTGTCAATTTGTTCCTCAGACATCGGCTGCCTCCTTGGCAAGGTAAGAGCCGATCTGCCGGAGTGCATGGACCTCAGGGTTTTTTCTGGGCTTATACTTGTTTTTGACCTTGGCCCAATGGGTTCGGTGCGAGACGAGGTGGGTGTCTTCTAGACCCGCTGGCATGAGGAGTAGGTCGCGTATCCGCTCATTCGGCAACTCGGCCCGCACGCATGCACCTATGAAGGCCCACTCATGCTCGCTGCGAGATCTAAACCTCTTTCCTTCAGCGTTCGTTGGGTTTTTGCGCAATCCTACCACCCACGGCGGTAAGAACTCCCAGAGATTTTCCTCTTCGATTATCTGACTAGGCTCTAAAGTTAGATCGACTGATCGGCGTCTCGGCGCAGGGTCAACTTGCCCGGCTTCTTCAACTGGTAAAACCGCGCTCCAATTTTCTCGATAGACGTAGCAAAGTCGATTGTCGCGACCATGTTTTCGATTTCGGGTCCCTGGTAGGCGGAAAACATGTTCGCAAGAATGAGTGCTGTCAGGTGACAGGTCCTCGAACTCGCTTTGGAGCCACACTGCTATGGCTTCGCCTTCCTTTTTAGAAACAGGAGCGCTGAGACGCCACATGGCCTGCCAACCTCCGCCGGTAAACGCTACATAAGTTGGGGGCCAACCAAAGCGATCCAGTTCGTCGACGACTGCTGGGTCAGGGTCATCTATGTCCAAAAAAACTGCCCGGACACGAATGATGTTCTTCTTTTTTCGAGATAGCCCAGAAAGGCGATTTCGTTTTGGGGTATTTGCCAAGAAGTAAACGCAGCCTTCTTGGTTAGCTCGAATAGCGGCCTCTACCGCGTCGTCGAGATCGTCAAACGTGTAGCCGGGCCAATGGATTGCAGGGCAGATATGCCATGGCCCACCCAGCTTCTCAAGAAAGCTGGTTATTTGGTTTCGATCAGGCTGAGGAAGAGCTAGGTTACTATTCTCGTCTGTACCTAGGTCTTGGGTCCTCGCCGGTTCTTGCTCAACTCGGCGGGGACTTTCCATTATGATCCCCCTCCCCGTTGACGTTTGTCTAGCCAAGCAAGTACGTCGCCACGCCGATATAGGACACGACGCCCGACCTTAACGTAGGGCGGCAACCCTGTGTTGCCGGAGCTGCGGCCAATCTCAAAGAAACCGATCGACAGAGTTGTCAACTTCGACACTTCCTCGGTGGTCAAAAGTTGATCTGGGTCGGCTGTCGAGGACTTCGGTGGAATGAGCTTAGACAGCTCGTCGCGGACTAAAGCCCGCACAGTGTTTTCCAATTCCATAGTGTTCTCCTAGCGAGCGCAGGTGAGTTTCCAGACGCTCGAAAGTAGGCAAAAGGGGAGTGTTTGCGCCCAGAGCATAGTTTCTAGGCACATTTTTCATGTAGATTTCTGGAAATTTCGGCTCCCGCCGTCACAAATCGCCTTCGCTTTGTCTCCTACAGCGATGATTTGCGAAAGCAGCTCAACCTTACTTCTCGTCAGAAAGTACTTTACTTCTCGTCTGAAGTAAGTTTACATCAGGCTCACGATTACAGAGATGTAAGAGTCAAAATTTAGAAATATCAATAGCATGTCTTCCAAGCTACTATTGATCTAAAAATATGACTTATCGCTTACCGGGACTTCCGCTTTCGTTATCAACAAACTAAATCATTTATAGCTTGGTTTAGGTACTGCCTAAACCCCAAAAATTTTCATTAAGCGGAAACCGATCTTTTCAGCCCATTCTGCTACTGCGGCGGTCGGAATTTCACGCTGACCGTAGACGTCGGTGACACCTCTTCTGTCCCTGTGGTTGAGCAGTTTCTGGACAATCGGAAAGGGGCAACCGACCTCTACCTCTGCCACGTACTTCCAGTGGTGACGCAGTGCATGTTCCGAGCAAAGGTGTCTCAGCGACGGTGGTTTGGGATTGGATATGTGTTGCCCTGGTTTGTTGCCCGGAAACACCCAGTCTGCTTGCCTTGGAAGGGCGGTGATCACATTTAGCGCGGCGGATGAAAGCGGGAGGTCAAAAGCGCGAGTTGGACCCCCTTTCGGGCAGGGAAGATGGAGCCAACCATCCTTGAGCATGGACCACCGCGCGGTCTTGGCGTCGTTCTCCCTGAGCCCAGTGAGGGCCACGAAGAGCCAATAGGCGCGAACGATAGGGGACTCAGCGGCCTGTATAGACTGCCACCACACTGCTGGATCGCCCACGGTCTTGCGCTTTGGTGCCTCGACTATCTTAAGCGGGCGTATGGTCTGGCCGGGCCAGGGGTCCGACGTGGCCGTCCGGTAGACCGTTCCGAGATGCCTGAGCATGTCGTTTGCTGCGTGCTTGGACTGCTCACCCACGCGCATCTGCATCCTTACCAGCCCAGCGTGGGTGATGGAGGTAAGCGGTTTTTCCATGAGTTCGTCGACATGTTTCTGGAACTGCATGCGCCTGTTTTTGACCGTCGCCTCGGAACCACCGTTGAGCAGGCAACGTTCGGCCCAGATGTCGAGCGCTTCTCGGAGTGTCGCTGCGCGCTGGCTCCGCCCCCTATGGGCTAGGTCCGCGGCCCTGTCCCTAGCCGCGCGAAGTCCCACGTCGGGCCACCGGCCTAGCGTCAGACGGTTGCCACCGCTGCGCTGGAATACCCAGCTCTTGGTCCCTGTCTTACCGACCCTGCACCCCAAACCGGGATTTCGTTGGCACCAATAAAGGCCCGGCTTCTGCCCGCGATCCATCCAGGCTTCGGATAACGTAACAGAGCTTCGGGCCATGAAAGTAACTTCCTGGGTAACTTCTAGCGTATAACCCAGCTTAGCCCTGATAGGCAGAAAAGTAAATCAAATCAACATGATAGTCGAAACAATAAGTCTCAAAAAGTGAGCCATGTTACCTTGCCAAGGTTGGGGTCGTGAGTTCGAATCTCATCGCCCGCTCCAGTGTCTGTCTCAAACGCAGCCATCATTTGTAAACGTATAATTTCAGGCTGCAATGCCAGGTTTGTCATATACGCCTGCTGTTAACGTTCCGGGGTGCAATCCTGCTAAATCTGCTCCAGCTCTTGCACTGCGCGGTGGGCCTCATCCACGGCGTTATCAAGCAAGGCGATCGCGGCACTGTCTGAGTTGGCGACAGTGATGCGCCCGATGGGTTGGCGGGCGATGACGTGCGGCATGCGTGGGTCATTCCAATCCTCGTAGGTGTCGTCAAACAGGTCGGAATAGGAATAGGCATAGCCGTGCGCCCAGCGGTTCACGGTGATGGCGGCGATATCCTCCGCGGGGTCGAAGCCACCTGGGCCGAGTATGCCTGCGAGCTGGGCGCGGATGTTGTATTCGATGTCTTCAAAGGGCGTGCCTAGCAATTCATAGCGGCCGGCGCGGCATTGCTCGCGTTTGCTCAGCCCTTCATTGTTTACATGCGGGAAGCGCTCCATGTGCACCAGCGCCGGCTGGCTCGGATCATCGGGGTATTTATAACCGCCAATGCTGACTGGGAAATCCAAAGTCGCGTGGATGTGATAGCTACCAGGCGCATAAACTGCGCCGATGCCGATATTTTTAAAGGCCTGCCAATGTCTAATGGCAATTGTATTGTATAGGATTGGCACGCGCTCAGGAAACGCAAACGCGTCACGCTGCTCGTCGCTGAGTTCCGGGCACAGATAAGGCACGATAGAGTGGTTGCAGGCCAGTATACAGCGCGCGCCTGTGGCGCGTATGGCCTGCCCGTCCTTCACATAGGTCACGGCAACACCGCTCGCCGTGTTGGCGACGTTCACTGCTGTGGCTTCCAGCCGCAACCGCACTGGCGCATCGGCAAGATCCAGCTTGGAATAATCAAGCTTTGTCGTGACAATCTGTTCAGCCTTGGTCCGCTTGGTCCAGCCGGGCGCGACACCTGGAATAAGGGCGCGCACCATGAGCCGGGCGATGCTGGCGTTGCCGTCAGGGAAATGGTGAATGTAATTTTCAAACGGCTCAGCGTCGCCAATCCCTGCCGCCTCCCAGCCCGGCAAACCGCCATAGCTCAGTGCCGAAAACGCCGACACCGCTTCGATCCCCACACCAGCATCCCCGAACAGGTTTTGCAGGACCTTGAAAACCTCCGGTTCGGTGATGCCCATCGCGTCTGTTAAAAAGTCGCGGTAGCTGGCTTCGTAAAGGTATTCGTATTTTTCATCCTCCGACAGGTCGCTGAGCTGATCGGATTTTAGCGTCAACAGCCGCGCCATCTGAGCTTGTGCGGGCGGGGAAATCGGCATCATGCGCGCCGCCTCCGCCGGGCCTACGCC
>JBCCLR010000004.1:0-50063 GCA_039026755.1 Pseudomonadota bacterium
TGATGGCGTCGCACAATCGGCGCGCAGCGCAGCGACGACAGCGGGGCTGCGCTCGCAGACAGCCGTCTCAGTTCTAGCGCTGGATACAGGCGGTTTCGTTCTTGGTGTCCAAGGGTCCAATCAGGCGAGCTCAAACCAAGCCTTTGAATTACAAAGCTTTGATGCGCTTGGAGCGCCGGCCGGTACGTCAGCACTGCTCAACGATCCCACTGGACAGTCTTTCAATAACATTGCTCTAGCCCAGCTCGATAATGGCGAAATTATTGCCACCTATCAGGCAACCAGCCTGGATGGTGATCTCGAGGGCATCTACCTGCAGCGCTTGGCGACCAATTTAACGCCCATTGGCGCAACGCTGCTGGTCAATGCCACGACGGCAGGTTCACAAACCACCCCGAAGGTGACCGCAACGGACAATGGCTTTGCAATCGCTTGGTCGTCGAGCATTGGCGATGGCGCTTCAAACGGCGTCTTTGTGCAGCGCTTTGATCAATCGGCAGCGCCTGTTGGCACGGAGACAATTGTCAACGACGCGGTGAATGGCAGCCAAATCATTTCAGATATTGTGCGACTGCCTGGCGGCGGCTTTGGTATTGCTTATACAGAACAAAACAGTCGTGATGGCTCAGGCAGTGGTGCCTTCTTCCAGCAGTTTAAGGCCGACGGCACGCGGGCCGACCAGCCCGTGCAGGTCAATGTTGAAAACTCCTCAACGCAGGACAGCTTGGCGCTTACGATCTTGCCAGACGGCCGGGTTGCTGGCGCGTTTCGCTCCAACACATCTGGCGACGCCGGTGATGGCCTTGGGAGCGGCGTTTTCCTAAGGCTTCTGGCACCGGAAGGCGACAGCCTGGTTGCCTCTAGCCTGCAGATTGATGGCTTTAACACGCTGCGCCAGTTCGATGAGCAGACCGTGAACGGGCTGCCGCAGTTGCTTGATCAAGATGGGGCGGCCGTGTTGCTTGACGCAGCGCAGGTAGGCGTCGGCGGCGGCAGCCTGGTGGTCTCACGCGTATTGCCGGGAACGCAGCGGCTCTATCAATACCGTAGCCCTGATGACACCAGCCAAGATGAGATTGGTTTAGCAACAGGCGGCAGGGTTAGCGTATCGGGCGATGATGTGTCGGTGGATGGCACGCCGGTGGCAAAGATCGTTGATCCGGCATCGCCGAGTGATTTGTTTGCTGTAGAGTTTTTGCCAACGGCAAGCCAAGCCGACGCTGAGGTCATTCTGGAATCGCTAACCTACCGGAACCTTTCAGATGATCCGGTTCCGCTTCGCACGTTGCGGCTGCAATTTACCGACAATAGCGGAGAGATAACTGCGCCGTTTGACGTCGATGTGGAAATAACGCCGGCGGTCGACAGCGTTCGTAAGCTGGGCGATGAACGAAAAGCCAACACATTTACATCGAATGCTCAAAACGACCCGGCAATCGCCAAACTCGATGGCGGTGACTTCGTCATTGTATGGACGTCGAACGGACAGGATACTTCTTCCACCGGCATCTACGCGCAACGCTTTGATGCATCTGGCAACCCAGTAGCGCGCGATGGCGGGACGCTTGGCGCGGACCAGACCGACGAATTTCTCGTCAATTTCACCACGAGTGGAGCACAGGCTCGCCCTGATATTGCTGCGACCGACAATGGCGGCTTCGTCGTCAGCTGGGCTGGGCCTGATAGCGGTGGTACCGGTATTTATGCGCAGCGTTTTAACGGCAACGGCCAGCCCATTGATGCGGACGGCACGCAATCAAGCAATGGGTCCGGCGAGTTTCTCGTTAATGACCGTGAGACAAGTACACAAGACAGCGTTCAAATTGCCAGCCTTACGGGCGATCGCCTGCTGGCTGTTTATGATTCACAAAGCGGAGACGCGCCCGGCAATACAGGAATTGTCGCACGAATCTTTGCCGCTGACGGCACAGCTGGCACGGAATTTGTGGTCAATTCTGAGACCGCCGGAGGTCAACTCGATCCTGTTGTTGCGGCCTATGAGAATGGCGGCTTTGCAATCGTTTGGACTGACAGCAACAGCCTGGACGGCAACGCAAGCGGCGTCTTTGGCCAAGTGTATGACGCCAATGGCACTCCCGTCGGTGGGCAAGTGCAGCTCAATGCATCTATCAATGGCTCACAAACCGTAACAAGCCTGGTGGTTCTAGAAACTGGTAATCTGCTGGCCGTGTGGTCAGATACCGTGTCCGATGGTAACGGCTCCGGCATTTTTGCACGGCTTTATAGCGCTGCTGATCTATCGCCGCTGACACCGGAGTTTCGGGTCAATGACGTCATTTCCAACAGCCAATTTGGAGCCCAGGGCACCGCGCTGCCAGGTGGCGGTTTTGCCATCTCTTATACCGACGACAATGGCACAGATGGGTCTGGCCGAGGCGTTTTTCTGCAGACCTATGACGCGGCGGGCAATCGGCTTGACGGCAGCGTGCAAGTCAATACTGAAAACTCCTCAAGCCAGGATAGCCCAGCCATTGTGACGTTGGACGATGGCACACTGGCCGTCGCGTATCGTTCTACGACCAGCGGAAACGCTGGGGATGGCAGCAGTGATGGGGTGTTTTATCAGCTGTTTTCCTTGGTCTCCAGCGGCGTCAGTACGCTGCTGCTCAACGGCACTGAAGACCAAGCCATCGCCCTTGATACCGCGTTTTTTGAACAGGGATATTTTGACCTAGAAGGGGATCCGCTCGCCCAGGTCCGGCTTGATATTCTTCCATCAGAAGGGTCCCTGGTCCTTAATAATGTTGCACTCTTGCCCGGCGCGGTGATTACCCGATCACAAATTGAAAGCGCTACGCTGGAATATAGCGGCGCTGCAAACTATTTCGGACCGGACAGCTTCTTTTTCTCTACGGCCGATGCCGGCGGCAACTTTAATCCAGCAGTGGAAGTGGCAATCACGCTTGCCAATGTAAACGATGCGCCAGGCCTCGATGCTGGCGGCAACGCAGCGCTGCAGGAAGGCCAGACACTCAGCCGGACATTGACCTTAGCGGACCCAGACCTAGACAACCGCACGATTACCGTCGAGGTGGATGGCAACCAAGTCCAGCAATTCACGACAGCAAACGCTTCGCCGGTCATATCTGCAAACTTCGTGGCCGAAGGCACATACACCGTCACAGTCCGTGTGAATGACAATAGCGGCGCAGCCAACGCAATCGAAGAACAAAGCTTCAGTGTTTCGGTAAGCAACGCACCGCCAATTGCAAATAATGATTTCTTTGGCACCCTCGGCCAGGAAGATGGACCGGCCTTTGATATCAATCCGCTCTCCAATGACAGAGATCCCGGCGGTGACAGCTTCTCAATTACCGCCATCGACGGGCAATCGCTGACCCTTTCTAGCCCCGTACAGCTGACCAGCGGCGCTATTGTCTCACTAAATGCCAACGGCACACTCAATTACAATCCAAACGGGGCGTTTGAAGCGCTGGCACCGAATACCAGCGGCGTCGAGGCGTTCAGCTACACCATAACCGATGTGGATGGGGCTTCGGCCTCGGCGACATTTAGACTGGCTTTAAGCGGCAACAATGATGCGCCAGATGCCATAGATGATGCATTTACCGTTACAGCCGGCAGCACCCTGTCCGGCTCGGTAACGGATGGCAGCGGCAGCGGCGCTGTGCCCGACAATGATATTGATACTGGCGACGTCATCACCGTCGTGGCGCTGAACACGGTTGAAGGCGATATCGGCCAAGACGTCACTTTGCCATCCGGCGCCAAACTGACGCTAAACAGCAACGGTACCTTTAGCTACGATCCAAACGGCGCATTTCCGACCGGTGGTCAAGACAGCTTTAGCTACACCCTGCGCGACAATAGCGGCGCGGAAGACACGGCGACAGTGACGCTGCAAATCGACCAGGGCAATCAAGCCCCTGAGCCGCGCGACGATGTATTTACTGTCGATGAAGACAGCACTGTTACTGGCAATGTTTTAGACGATAACACCAATGGCGCGGATAGCGATCCAGACGGCGATGCTGTGGTGGTTAGCCGGGTCAATGGCGACACGCTTCTGGTCGGCCAGCAGATCCAGCTTAGCTCTGGTGCGATTGTGTCAATTGCCTCTGATGGGCGGATTTCCTTCAGCACCAACGGTGGTTATGAGGGCTTGGCACAAGGCGGTCAGGACGTTGAGAAAATCAGCTATACCATTGCTGATACCAGCGGCGCTGAAAATGATGCTGAAGTCACTATTAACATCACCGGCGTAAATGACTTGCCGCAACTGGGCAGCGATTTTGTGTCGATCAGCCAGGATGAAAATGCCAATGGCAACGTCCTGAGCAATGATCTTGACGTGGACGCGGCCCAGTTGACCATAGTTTCGGTTGCCGGGCAAACAGCCGCGGTCGGTCAGCAAATTCAACTGTCCAGCGGCGCGCTGGTGACGATGAATTCCGACGGCTCTTATAGCTACGACCCAAATGGCGCATTTAAAAGTGTTGCACTCAATACATCCACATCCGACCAGGTCAATTTCACCGTCAGTGATGGCGTCGCAAGTCCGGTTTCAGGCGTACTGAATGTAACGGTGCGCGGCACTAATGACGCGCCGCAAGCCAATGACGATACCGACATTGAAACCAATGCAAACGCAGCGGTTGAAGATAACGTCCTCGACAACGACGAAGACCCAGATAATGGCGCTGTGCTGCGCGTTAGCGCCGTTGACGGCAATGCGGGGAAAGTCGGCCAAGAGTTTGCGCTTGCGTCCGGCGCTTTGGTGACGTTGGCATCAGATGGCTCGTTCCGCTTTGACCCGAACGGCGCTTATCCACTGCTGAACCGCGACGATACCGTCGAGGAGGAGATCGCGTATACCATCGCGGATGAGTTTGGTGCTAGCAGCAGTGCGGTGATCACCGTTACGATCACGGGACAAGGCATTGCGCCCGATGCCAAAAACGATGGCATCAGCGTGAATGAGGACACCGGCGCGACCGGCAACGTCTTTGCAAATAACGGCGCGGGCATCGATAGCGATGCCAACGGCGATGCCTTCACTGTCACAGCTGTTAATGGCCAAGCGCTTAATGTTGGCAGCCCCGTCGTATTATCAGGTGGTGCAAGCGTTGTCGTATTGGCTACCGGCCAAGTCACTGTCGCCACCAATTCAAGCTATGACAGCCTTGCCGTCGGCGACACCGCGCAAGAGACCTTTAATTACACGATCACCGACAGCACCGGCCTGAGCGACACAGCCACTGCGACGCTGACCATTAACGGCGTAAATGATGCACCAACCGCGCAAAATGATGCGGTGCCCGTGAGCCAAGATGGCAGCGCCAACGGCAATGTGCTGGGCAACAATGGCAATGGCGTGGACAGCGATATTGATGACGGTGACATGCTCAGCGTCACCGCGGTCAACGCTATGGCCGGCGATGTGGGCCAAACCATCGACCTGAGCGGCGGCGGCACGCTGGTCATCATGTCAAATGGCATGTTCAGCTTTAACACTGATGGCGATTTTGCCAGCCTGGCAGCGGGGCAAATGGTGACCACCAGCGCGTCATACACCATAGAAGATGACGCGGGCGCGCCGGATACAGCGGTCATCACCTTCACCATTACAGGCGCAAATGATGCCCCAACGGCAGCCGATGACAGCTTCTCTGGCACGAAAAATAGCCCGATCACAGGCAACCTGTTGAGCAATAACGGGTTGGGCGCCGACAGCGATATCGATACGGGTGATAGTATCAGAGTGGTCGCCATCGTTGTGGATGGCAGCACTGTTGAGACGCCCATTACCAGCCCGATTACCCTGCCATCTGGCGCGGTTATCTCGATCAATCCCGATGGCAGCTTTAGCTATGATGCCAGTGCCGCAGCCAGCTTAACGCCGATAATCGGCACACCGGCTGTTGATGGCTTTGATTACATCATCGAAGACAATGCCGGCCTATCAAGCCGCGCGCGGGCGTCCTTCAGCCTTTCAACATCGGTCAATCAGCCCGTTGATGCGCGTGACGATGATATTACCACAGATGCAAATACACCGATTGTGGTTGATCTGTTTGCCAACAACGGCAACGGCCCGGATACCGATCCTGAAGGCGATAGCTTTGAAATAGTGGCGGTAAACGGCCAAGCGGGCAACGTCAACGCGCCGCTCTTTTTGCTGGAAGGCGGCGTGCTCACAGTTGAAAGTGATGGCCGCGCGCGGTTTACGCCGGATGGTGATTTTGAAGATCTAGACGTTGGCGACCAGGACGACTTTAGCGCCACCTACACGGTGCGCGACAGCGAAGGCAATATCAGTGTTGCCGCGATCAATATCTTTGTGGACGGTGTCAATGATGCGCCAGACGCTGAAGATGATTTCTTCTTTGGCAATGATGAAGAAATCACCACAGGCAATGTGTTTGACCAAAATGGCGGCGGTGAAGATAGTGACCCTGAAGGGCAGATGCTGCGCGTTACGAAGGTCAATAACGTCGCGATCCCTGGCGATGGCTCGCCCATAACGCTTGCGTCCGGTGCGCTGCTGACCATCGATGCCGAAGGCAACTTTAGTTACGATCCCAATGGCGCGTTTAGCCTTGGCCTAACCGAGAATGAAAGCGATACCTTCAGCTACACCATCGTCGATACCGGTGGACTGGAATCGACGGCGAGCGTGGATATCAATCTGGTGGCGTTTGTGCCGCCGGCTGACCTCTTAGTTAGCGAGATAAGCGGCGATGGCGGCGATGCATACACGCAGACGGGCCTGTCTTATACGCTAACCAACAACGGCCCCGGGCCGGCAAGCCGGTTTGCGGAAAACGTTTATTTATCCAGTGATGCCATTCTTGATGAAAATGACGCATTAGTGCGCACATTCGAAAGCGGCGTTGTTTTGGAAGCGGGCGAAAGCTTAACGCGTAACTTTAGTGCACGGCTGCCACGCGAGGCAGGCGAATACTTCATCTTGGTCGATGTTGACCCGGAAGACCGGGTTGAAGAAACTGATGAAGCAAACCTGTTTGCATCGGCAAACACTATCACTGTGGAGCCGGCCTACACGGTCTCGCTGCAAGCCTCGACCGATACGGCCCTTGCCTCAGACACGATCACGCTGTCGGGCCGAGCAACGCTCTCCGACAATGTGTCCGCAGCGCCGTTCGCACTGGTTGAAATAGATGTGCGCGATGGCGGTGAGCAAGAGCTGATCTACGCGTTCACGGATGCAGATGGCTTTTGGTCGCAAGACTTTACGCCGCGCGATGGTGCTGCGGGAACGCATACGTTCAACGCCCGCTACCCCGGCGCAGTCACCGAAGATTCCGCGCCGGAGGCAAGCGTTGAATTCCTTGATATTTTCGTGACCGCGCCCTCGCAGGCTGTTCCGGTTATTGCTGGTGACCCTGCAGTGACTTTCACAGTGGATGTGACAAACCCCACGGATATCGATTTGACTGGAATTGATGTCGTGCTCACCGGCGTTGATGCGCCTGTGAATGCTCAAATTATTGGTGCACCGACAGAGCTTGCGCCCGGCGAAAGCGCAAATATCGAAATCAGTTTAACGGCGCCGGCAGATGCAGCGGCAGCCATCGAAATCTTCAGCGTAGACGTGACCAGCGACCAGGGTGCAGCCGATTCGCAGCTCGCCGGGGTAGAGGTCGTGCCGCTACTCGGCCAGCTTGAGCTGTCGATTGACAGCATTGAGCAAGTGATCGTGCGCGACCGGCAAGAGATCATCACCTTTGATGTGACCAATGTGGGTGCGGCCGATACGGGTCCGGTGACCATTGCCTTGCCAAGCTTGCCGTTCCTGTCAAACGGCGGCAGCGCAATCATTGACAACCTGATGCCTGGCGAAAGCGCGGAGGTCTCCCTCATTGTGAGCCCGGCCGACGACCTACCACTGGGCGAATATGAAGGCTCTATTGCGCTGATCAGTGAAGATTCCTCGGTCAACCTCGACTTCGACTTTACCGCGCTGTCTGAAGCCACTGGCACGCTTGAAGTGCGGTTGGCCGACGACTTCACATATTTCGCAGATGGCGAGCCATTGGTTGAAGATGCGTCTGTCACCGTGCGCAACGCGGTGTCGGGCGAAGTGGTGTTTGAATCGGATGATGTCGATGAAATCCTCACACTCGAAGACCTGCCCGAAGGCTTTTATGACATCGAAGTCAGCGCCGAAGACCATGAGCCGTTTAAAGCAACAATTGAAACCAAAGCCGGCGAAACCACGCAAATTGAAGCGTTTATGCGGCTCGAGACCGTGCGCACCTCCTGGAACGTACAAGAAGTCGCGTTTGAGGATCGCTATGAGATTACTGTTGAGGCGGATTTTTTAACCAATGTGCCTGCGCCAGTGGTGGTGGTTGAGCCTGGCGACGTTGATATCTCCCAGCTAGAGAATATCGGCGATACGATGACCGTGACCTTTACGGCCACCAACCATGGCCTGATCGGCGTGCAAGATTTTGAGCTCGATTTCGGCGAACACCCGCTGTACGACATTGAGGTTCCCTTCGATAGTATTCCAAACCTAGAAGCGCAGTCGTCGATTTCATTTGAAGTCACCTTCACGCGCACCGGCGATCTACCGGGCGAAACGCAGCAGCAGCTGGCACTTGCACCAGCAGGCTTTGATGATGACGCCGCTGAATTGCTGGCTGACTTTGACTTCGGCGCTGGCGGGACGTCGGTCAACACCGACGTGCAATTCACGAGCGTCCCCTGCAACATTCCTGCAAGTACGCGCTATAAGTACGAGTGCGGACCCTATGGTATCGAGGTCACCGATACCATCGTCGTCAATGGCGTTGAAGGCAATTGCTTTGGCATCCAAGGCCTTGGCGAATTTATCTCTGGCCTCGGCGGTGGTGGTGGCGGCGGCGGCGGCGGTCGCCGTACGGGTGGCTTTGATCTTGGCTTTGTAATCCCGCTTGGCGAAGGCGAACGCGCCGAACAGGTCCCCTATTCCAGCTTTTCCTTGCCGGATTTGACCTTCACGACCTGCGATTTGTCCAACGCAGCGGACATCCTATCCTCTCTGGTGCCACATCCTGTGCTGTCCTGCGCGCTGAGCATTTTGTCAAAATACGTGATCGGCAATAGCCTGATCGATATTTTGTATGAGAAGACGGTTGAACAGATCGAAAGCGCTATCGAAGACGGCATTACCGATGCGGTAGCCAAAATCGTCTTCAAACGCGTGCCAAAATCTGTGCGCGATAAGATCACCGATGCGGTCGACCCGGAAGACTTTGCCAAGCAAGTGCGCGAACTGCGCGACCGGGTGAAGCAGGCAGCCGAAGCGGTTGATCAGGCCAGCTCTGCACTATCGAGTGAGAGTAGCGCCGAAGCATCCAGCCTGGCGGTGCCCGCGTCCCTCGCCGCTCTTGCACTGACCGTGCCACTCGATGCGCAAGCAGCGCCTGAGGCGAACGTGCAGCAACTCTCCGCAGATGGTATCGATGTCCTCCTGCCGCCTGAGCCGGAAGACGCGCTTGCTAAACTGCTTGAACTGCAAGACGCCTATGATGCCGCCTACATTACCTTGATGGGCGAAGAGCTGTTCCAGCTTGCCGTCGACGGCGATGACGCCGTTATCGACTTTTATAACGATTTGGTCTTGCTCAGTCTCACGGATGAAGGTCCAGCGGCACTTTCGCTCGACCTAAGCAATCAGCTGATTGAAAAATATGCAGGACTGATCGATCCGGTTGTCATGCAAGATGCCATCGCCCGTTGGAACCGGTCGGTTGAGTATTCCGAAGCGGGCTATATGAACGCATCGGACGTGCCTGATGGCCTGTCTACCGACTTCGCATCAACCGATGATTTTGTTGCGGCACTCAGCATTGTGCAAGAAATCAATGATGATGTGGAAGACCTTGGCTATAGCAGCGTATCGGAGTATTTCAACGACCTGCTCGACATTGCGAACCCACCGCCGACCCATGATGACGGGGTCTGTGCAACAGTGCGCATTCAAATCAATCAAGAAGCCGTTCTGACCCGGCAGGCGTTTGAAGGTACGCTTGAAATCGAGAACCTGCTGGATGGCGACTTGACCGATGTTCAGTTCGATCTCGAGATCCGCGATGCGTCAGGCAATGTCGTCGATATGGATGTGTTCGCGGTGCTTGAGCCTGAACTCTCCGGTGTCTCCGCCATTGACGGCAGTGG
Organism: Pseudomonadota bacterium; assembly: GCA_039026755.1. GTDB lineage: Bacteria > Pseudomonadota > Alphaproteobacteria > Sphingomonadales > CAKZYD01 > CAKZYD01. The sequence continues at coordinate 10,171 of JBCCLR010000004.1, forward strand.
TGTCATCGACAGCGGCAATACGGGTACGATCAAGTTCACCGTCATCCCGGGACGCGATGCGGCTATGGATGAAGAAACCGTTTATACGCTAGGCGGAACTCTGTCCTACACCGCGGGCGATAATGTGGTGACCACGCCGTTGCTGGGCGCGCCCATTACTGTACTGCCGCAGCCTGAGTTGGAGCTTGACTACTTCCTGCAGCGCAATGTGTTCTCTGACGATCCATTCACAGACGAAATAGAGCCGTTTGAGCCATTTGCGCTCGGCCTTTTGGTGCGCAATGAGGGCGCTGGCGCGGCAACGGACCTATCGATTACATCGGCCCAGCCGAAAATCATTGAAAATGAAAAAGGCCTGCTCATCGACTTCGATATCATCGGCACCAAGGTGAACGGCGAGAATTTATCGCCGAGCCTGGAAGTCGACTTTGGCGATATCGCGCCCGACAGCTCGGCCACGGCAACCTTCTTGATGACGTCGAGCCTGCAGGGCCGGTTTGTTGATTATGATGTGTCGTTTGAGCATGTGAATGCATTCGGCAACGTCGATCTGTCGCTGATCACTGAAACACGCATTCATGAGCTCATCCGGCTTGTGAAGGATGATCGCCCGGGCGCGGATGATCTGGAAGACTTCCTGGTCAATGGCAATGCGGATGTTGATCTCAATGGCAACCCTGACACGCTGCACTTAAGCGACGGCACCATCGAAGCCGTGGCCTCAGCACGCGATGAGATGATCACCACGCCCCTGGCCAATGGCGAGGCGCAGTTCAGCGCTGAAGCAGAGGTCGGTTGGAACTATTTCGAGCTTGATGATCCATCGAATGGCACCGCCAACGTGGTGGGGATCGAACGGTCTGACGGCAAGGTTTTAACGGCTGACAATTTCTGGGTGACAGACCGGACATTCCCGCCAACTGGCAATCCGGTTTATGAGTTCCGCTTGAAGGTGCTGGATTTTGTGCCTGCGGAAGGCCCAGTTTCCTACACTGTACTGTTTGCAGACAAACCCGTGCCACCGGCCGCTGATGACGATGTGTTTGAAATCTTGTCACTGGCACCAGCGCAGCTCGATGTCCTCGATAACGATGAGCCAGACGTGCGCATTGTCGATGTAACGCAAGGCGAATTTGGCCAAGTCAGGCTGCTCGGCAATGGCAACATTGAATATACGCCAAACGGTCAGACCGAGCAGCTGGACAGTTTCAGCTATATCGTTGAAGACACCCAAGGCGGGCGCAGCAGCGCGCAAGTCAGCGTGCAGCAAATCCAACCGGTGGAAATCAGCGGCCCGGCCAGCATTGATGAAGGCTCAGACTATGTCCTTAATCTTGATGTTGCGCCCGGCGCAGACCCAGGTTTGAAATTGGAGATCGACTGGGGCGATGGCAGTGACTTGGAGGAATTCTCGCTCACCCAGACCGTCTCGCACACGTATGAAGACGGCGATGCCGCAGTCAACATCACGGCCACGCTGATTGATGGCGACATCCGCAGCGACGTGGCCAGCATTGCCGTTCAGGTGAATAATGTCGCACCAATGGGCGATGTCTCCGGCAATGAGACGGCGATAGCTGGGCAAAGCTATCAGCTTGATATCGGACCCATCACCGATCCCGGTGATGATACGATCACCGAATATCGCATCGCATGGGGCGATGGCTCGCCTGACTTGGTGGTTCAAGTCGAGGGCGGCGTCGTTCCAGACTTTGAGACCCATGTCTATCAAAGCGCGGGCGAATTCCAAGCCACCGTGTCGGTCACCGATGAAGACGGGACATTCGTGCTGGGCAGCCAAGATGTGGCGGTGCAAGAAATTGTCAGCGAGCCGGTGGTCGTGCGGCTAGGCGACCAGCCCGACCGGATCAATTTCTTCACGCTACCGGCCTTTGCAGCAGCTTGGACCGACCCAGACATTACGATCACGCACCGTGACGACTATAACAATGATCTTGATCTGAATACCTGGACGGATGCCATTCCAACGGTATTCGGTGGGCAAATTCTCGCTGGTGGGGACCTGTTCGTGGGTAATCTCGGCGTTAGCGGCCGGTCAGCCGGCATTGAACAAGCTCAACTGCTGGATGGCACGGAAGCCCTGCGGTTTGAACTTGCCAATGAAGCGCAATCGGTTGAGCTGGAATTCTTTAGCTTTGGCCAAGATGGCGATCGCTTAGAAGCTGCCCGCGTTGAACTGTTCGATCGTGACGGCAATAAGGTCGGTGAAGAGATAATTTCAGCCAACTCAGATGGATCAGCCTTACAAGTGCTGATCAGTGCGAACGAGAACTTTAGCCAAGTGGTCATTTCTTCCGGCGCCTATGATGAAGCAGGCACGTTCGTGGCGGGCGCCTATATCGATGAGGCTGGCTTTGCACAGGCCGCCACCTCCACCTTACCGGGCTCAACCTTTGCGCTTGATTATGTTGAATTCACATTCCCAGGCGCGCCGCTTACAGCCGGGTTTGCAGCGCAAATGCTGGAGATGGAAGCACTTAGCGATGTGGCCGATGCTGGATCAACCCTGGGTGATGACGATGATATAGGGACGCCATTTTCCTTCGTGAACGACAGTTTGTTCGAGTTTTAAAGCCGAGAACGATCAAAGTCCTGGATAGCGCAAGGAAAGAGCATTCTTTTTTGAACATTTTTAGCGGTTTAGACCGTTAATTAAAGCTAGTGTAACGTATGACAGTTCGCTATTGTAACAATATGAAGTGCAGTCGGGTGCGCAGGTAAAAAAGGGTGGAGTTTAAAGATATGTTGGTGACTCGTTTTAGAAAATGTATGCGCGGCGGCGCGCTCGCGCTGAGCGCGGTGTTTACACTGCAAACCGCTGCGATTGCATCGCCTTTTGCGCTGGACCGTCCGCCCATTATCGGCGGGCCGTTAGAAGCGGCTCAATTAAGCGCAGGCGCTGCAAGTTTCGACACCTTTAACCCCGGCGTTGGCGCGCCTGTTGAGATTGAGACAATCACATGGTGGGGCGCGATTACTGAAGTTGACACGGTTAACTTTGTTTTAACCGGCTTTGATGGCACCGAGGGTAGTTTCAACATTCAGTTTTTCGAGGAAACCAACGTCGATTTCGCATCGCCGCTGGCCATGCGGTCGGCTGCAATCGGCGATATCACACGCACAGTCACCGCCGCCAACGCCGCCTCTGCGGGCAACTCTGGCCCCTATACGCTTTTTGAATATACGTTTGATTTCAACACGCCAGTTGTGCTCGATGGGAACACAAACTATTTGCTCAATATCGATCATATCCCGGTCAATTTTGATATTTTTTTCTGGGCTGTAAGCAGCACCACAAGCGGCACAGGGTTGGTTGGACAACCCGGTCTGTTTGATCCAATAGTCGTGACAACGATTAGCGAAGGTTTTGCATACCGCCTGTCCGGCACCGTGGTCCCGCTTCCCAGCACAGCTGTTATGATGCTGCCGGTGCTGGCTTTAGGGGCACTTGGTGTGCGCCGCAGAAAAGAGAAAGCTGCGACTTAAGCCACAGCGGGTGTCCGGCACTTCAGCGGCATTCACTGAGGCGCGTAAGCCCACACGCATCTAACCCGTCCTCGAAAGACTATGTGGCCATGACACGCCGGCACACCCGAAACTATGGATAAAGCCCCGACCCTGCCCCAGGCGGCGTGGACAGTCGCCAAGCGCACGCTTGCTGTCGTTGCGATTTTTAGCCTGTTTATCAATGTGCTGATGCTGACAGCGCCGCTGTTCATGCTGCAAGTCTATGACCGCGTGCTGGTTTCACAAAGCCAATCCACCCTGTTTCTGCTGGCCGTGGTCGCCATTGGCGCACTGATTTTATACGGCATACTCGATAGCATTCGCGGCAATATCGTGCTGCGCGTCGGCGCACGGTTTGATTCCATGCTGGCCCAGCCGGCGTTTCGAACCGTGCTTGAGCGCGGCAGCACCGCTGGGCCGCTGCGCGACATTGATCAACTGCGCGGATTTTTCTCAAGCCCGGCGCTGATTGCTATTTTTGATGCACCCTGGAGCCCGCTTTATCTGGCTATTGGTTATATGCTGCATCCCTGGCTCGGCCATGTGGGGCTGGTTGGTGGTCTGGTGCTGTTTGGCCTTGGTGTGCTCAACCAGCGCACCGCGGCAAAGCCAACACGCGAAGCAAGTCGGCATATGGGCACGGCAAGCAGCTTTGCCGAACAAAGCGCGCGCAACCGTGATGCCATCCATGCCATGGGAATGATCCCCGCGCTGACAGCCATATGGAAGCAGAACCACGACCAAGGCGTCGGCTTTCAAGCGCAGGCCGGCGGACGTGCCGCGGTGATCTCGTCTAGCGCAAAAACCATTCGCTTTATCATCCAAGTCATGGTGCTGGCCGTCGGCGCTGGCCTTGCCATACAACAAGAGATTACGCCCGGAGTGATGATCGCCGCATCAATCATATTAGCGCGCGCTTTGGCACCCATCGAACAATCCATCCAAGGCTGGCGCGCGCTGGTGCAAGCCAGGCAATCAGCGGGCCGGGTCGATGAATTTATGGCCGATGTCACCCTTCCCGAGCCGACCACGCCGCTGCCAGCGCCAGACGGCAAGCTGGACGTCAGCGGCCTTTATGTGGTGCCGCCAGGCACTAAAGCCGCTGTAGTGCATAATGTGAGTTTTTCCCTCGAACCCGGCACCATACTGGGCATAACAGGGCCTAGTGGGTCAGGTAAATCATCGCTATTGCGCGCACTGGCAGGGGTTTGGACACCCTATGGCGGCAGCGTGCGGCTCGACGGCGTTAACATGCATGAGTGGCCGCGCGATGAATGCGGCCAATATGTGGGCTATCTGCCGCAAGCAGTTGAACTGTTTAACGCCAGTGTCGCGCAAAACATTTGCCGCTTTCAAATGGTCCAAGACGGCATCGTTGACGCAGCGAAAGCCGCGCACGCGCATGATGCCATTTTAGCGCTGAGCGGCGGCTATGACGCGCCTGTTGGTGCTGGCGGCGAACGCATTTCCGGTGGCCAGCGCCAACGCGTTGCGCTGGCACGCGCGCTGTTCGGCAATCCACGCTTTGTGCTGCTAGACGAGCCGACATCAAACCTCGACCAAGCTGGCGAGGAGGCATTGCGCAAAACCCTGCGCGGGCTAAAACAGCGCGGCGCTACAGTTCTGCTGGTGGCGCACCAGCCGGCGCTATTTTCCGTGACCGATCAACTAATGGTGCTGGTGGGCGGGCAAATCGCAAGCATGGGTCCAACCGCTGAGGTGCTGCGCGAAATCACCCGCCGGGTTGAACCACCCGAGGAGCTTAAAGAGGCCATGGAGACCGCAAAAACGCGCGCCGGCAAACAATCCGGAGCGCAAGTGGCCGTGCGGACAGCGCCGAATGCCCAGCCGGCTACCAAGCCAAGCAGCGCAACAAAATCAAGGCCCGCATCATGACCGCAGCGCCGCAAACCGCCCCACGGACCGCCGGAGATGGCGATGTGACGACAGAAAGCTTTGAGGCCGCCGCAGCGCCCCCTGCCCCGCTCAGCGCGCGCGGACTGATTATCGCCGGCACAGCAGCCATCTTAATTGGCTTTATCGGCAGCATCGTCTGGGCAGCGCTATCCCCACTGGCCAGCGCGGTGATGGCCTTTGGCGTGATCACTGTTGATACAAATCGCAAGCAAATCCAACATTTAGAAGGCGGTGTGGTTAAAAAAATTCACGTGCGTGATGGCGATGAAGTGAAGGCCGGCGATATTTTATTGACGCTGGATGAAACGCTTGCCGGCGCGTCGGCAGCGATCGTGCGCGGCAATCTAGACGCCAGCCTGGCGCAAGAGGCGCGCTTGCTGGCTGAGCGAGATGATTTGGGCCGCGTGCGCTATCCAGACGCCATTTCAGCACGCCGAGGCGAGGCACAAATAGCCGAGCTAATAGCTGCGCAAGACCGGCTGTTCCAAGCCCGGTCATCTGCGCTCACAGGGCAAATCACGATCCTTGATAATCAGATTTCCCAGCTGACCGAACAAATTACCGGTCTTGCCGCCCAAGCCAGCGCCAAAACCTCGCAGATTGAACTCATCAACGAAGAACTAGTCGCTTTGCGGGACCTGTTTAACAAAGGCTACGCCACCAAAGCGCGGTTGTTGTCTCTAGAGCGCGAAAGTGAACGCCTGACCGGCGAAAAGGGCGAACATTTGGCGGAAATCGCGCGGGTAAAAACCGCGATGAGCGAACGGCGCTTGCAAAAACAGCAGCTGCTATCAGAACGCCGGCAAGAAATTACGGATGAGCTGAAAACCGTTCAGTCCGAGCTGTTTGATTTGCGCGAACGGCTCGCCGCAGCTGATAACGTGCTTTCGCGCATTGAAATTCGCGCGCCTGTTGCAGGAACGGTGGTCGGCATGACCGTGCATACCCTAGGCGGCGTCGTCTCCCCCGGCCAAGTCATCTTAGATCTGGTACCGAGTGATGATTTGCTGGTCATTGATGCGCGCATCAACCCGCTTGACGTGGATGAAGTGACCCCCGGTCAGCCAGCCCGGGTGCGTATCTCCGCGTTTCAGCAACGCAACATCCCGGAGCTGAATGGGACCGTGAAAACCCTGTCTGCTGATATTTTGGAGGACGAGCGCAGCGGCGAGAGCTTCTATAGCGCGCGCATCGAAGTGCCAGCCGAAGAGGCCCTGCGACTTGAAGGCAAGCGGCTCACCCCTGGCATGCCGGCCGAAGCATATATTACGACCGGTGAACGCACTGCACTTGCCTACCTCACGCAGCCGCTTGCCGACGCCGTACGCCGCGCGTGGCTTGAAAGTTGAGGACCATAACCCCACGTGCCTTTAACCTGCGTTGGCAAAGGGTGATAGCATCCTGCCCTGGCACGGTACATCACTCGATGTCTGCAATGGGGCATCAAAATAGGCTTTACCAATGTCATGTGCGCATGGATGAGGTAGAAACACCTGGTGGCTCGCATGACGAAAATTGATGTAGCTTGCCCGTGGCAACCCATCTGCAATGTTTTTTCCAACCGCAGGCGGAAGAATTCCGTCGTAGCCACCGGTAAGAACCAGCACGGGGATCTGTGCCGTTGGTAGATCGGGGTTGACGGTGCTGGTCTGCATATCCGGGGCAAACACGGGGCAGACTTTGTTATAGAGTAGACCAGGCGGCGTACCACGCGCGAGTGCGCGCTCCAGCGCATCTGCTGGTTCAGGAGCAGTCGCCGCGCCAACAGTGCGTTGGTGATCACACTCGATTGACAAGCGAACACCTTCAAAACTCATCGCATCGAGCGCCGTAAAAATGCTGGCAACAGGCGCGAACACCCGTGTGTCGCGTGTGTCCGCGGCCTTGATCATACGCAGAATATTGGGGATTTGATGTGCGTCATAATGCTGGCTGAACAACAGAACCATAAGATCATGACTGTTTAAATAAGCACGGCCTGCGCCGGTACCGTCCGGAGCAGGAAGAGATAGTTCCAATGGGCCTTCATCAAATGATGCAACGGCGCGAAGCAGCATGACTTCGGGGTCAGGATAGACCGCGGCGCAGGTCGGCGAAGCAGCACACTCATGAAAGACTTCCCGCAGCGTGCGCGCAAATGATTTGAACCAAAATGCCCCATAGGCTTCTGCTCTCAGGTTGGTTGCGGATTCTAATATGACCGAGCGAATGGTGCTAGGATAGCGCTGCATCAAATGAAGGGCTTGCGGGCCACCCGCAGAGTGACCGATGATGTTCCAAGATCGCAAATCAAGTGCTTGGCGTACGGCTTCTAAATCATCGCTGATGCGGGCTAATGTATAGTCCTCAGGCGCATAGCCATTTGTCGCCATCTCCGCGCGGCACGCGGCTGCTTTTCCAACATAAGCCTCAACGAAGACGTCATAGTCATAATCTGAGGCCAGATCACCAACCAAAGCAAAAGCGGTATTTGGGCAGCGTTTTTGCCCAGAAAAATGGCTGCCGCGCCGGTCAAAGAAAATGATGTCTCTGTTTTCCGCCATCGCTGAGCTGGCCCAGGGCGGAGCCATCGCAATTGAAGGTGCCGCTGGGCCGCCTTGAATGTACAAAATTGGGTCAGGCTGTTTGGTGTCTTCATTTGCCGCCTGTAAAATGGCGAGCGCAATATCAACGGTTCCAGCTGAAGCGTCTTCCGGCCTCGTCAGCACACGCACGGTCCCGCATATGAAGCGCTCCAATTGAGGCGTCTCGGCGGGAAGCGGACATGGACCTTGAACAAAGGAGTGCCCAAAAGCTTGGACAGGCGGCTTGCCTGATGGCGCACCTACCTCGTCGGTAGGATCTGAACACCCGGACAAGACAAATGTCGACACTGAAACCAATGCGGCAATTCGCCCGAACAAAACGGTCACAAAAACACCTTTTATTTGGCATGCAAACCTTGCACACCGCGTGAGGTATAAGGTGTTCGATGCGCTGCGTCAGCGCTAGAACCGGGGCCGAAGCTTCAATCTCACTAATGTCAGGTATTAGCGCGATTTGTTTTGCATGTTTTGACCACCTGACTACTCTGTCTATCGGCGTACACCTCGGTGAGTTGGCCACAAATGTAGTTGCCTTTGTTACGTTTGATACTGTGCCGATGCGCCGGCTGTGTCCCGAATATGATACTGCCCCTAAGACCGCCGCTGCGGGGCAGATGTGATCAAAGCAAGCTGGTCAGAAAGCGTTTGTTGCGATGAATATGCTAAAGTTAGTCGGGATCGGGCTGCTGTTTGCTACAATCGTCGGCATCGTTGCTTGGCGCTGGCAAATCAATGGATGGGGGTCGCTTGTTTGGCTCGGCATGGTCTTTGTCATGCCCATCATCCGCACACCGCATGAAAAGCGCAATAAAGACAATACCATCATTGAAAAGCCCGCAGCGGGTAAAGAGAAAACCCTGCTGTCGATGGTGGCGATTGGCAACAGCTTGCTCCCGGTTGTGCATCTGGCAACGGGCGCGCTGAGTTTTGCAAATTACACTCTGCCGCACGGCATAACCGCCATTGGCTGCGCGTTTGCAATCCCAGGTTTATATCTGTTTTGGCGCAGCCATGCAGATCTTGGGCGCAATTGGAGTGTGACATTGGAGGTGCGAGAAGACCATAAACTCGTGACCTCTGGGATATACAAGAGCATCCGCCATCCGATGTATTCTGCAATCTGGCTGATCTCCCTTGCCGTTCCGTTTTTGATTCACAATTGGATTGCCGGATTGAGTGCCGTGGTCACATTTGGCCTGCTTTACTTCATTCGCGTTCCGCATGAAGAGCAAATGATGCGACAGCAATTTGGCAAGGACTATGATGACTACTGCGCGCGCTCAGGACGGCTGTGGCCGAACTTGTGACGCAACCTCATGCGCGGGTCAAAATTCAGCATAGTCATACACCTGTGGCCGGACTTTTTTACTTTCAGCAACGAGCTCAACGAGGATGGAGCGGAGCCAGGCATGCGCTGCGTCATTATCATAGCGCGGGTTCCATATCATTGCCATTTTAATCGGGCTGATTTGAACGGGCGGATCATAAAGCCGCAATGGCATCTGCCCCACATCGCTTGCAATCTGCTCTGGCACGAGGCCCAAACAATTTGAAAAAGCGCACACCAAGCAAAGGATATACATGTGCGGCGTAAACATCGCCCCGTTGGTGACCTGCGGATATGCATCGTAAAAGCTATTCATCGCGCCAAAATAGCCGTCGCCCCGATCGAAAATCACATGCGGCAACGATAACAATTGATCCAAGTTGAGCGTATCGCCGAGCGCCTTATTGTTCGGCGAACCCACACATTTAATGGCATCTTCATAGAGGACCCTGCTCTTAAAACTCTGGGTTTCGATGCCGCCAAATGGGACTATCGCCAGATCAATACTGCCAGTTTCAAGGTGATGCTCCCACGCGCGACCGACGGTGACAAAGCGCAAAACAACCTCAGGCGAGACCGCTTTGATTCGCCGCGCAATCATCGGCGCCAAATACATCAAAAGATAATCTATCGCAGCAATCGTAAACACATTTCGCGACACCGCAGGATCAAACGCGCTCGGCTCCAACAAGCGACTGGCAGAATGCATGATGTCTTCAACTTCTCGCGCAAGCTCTTCGCCGCGCGGCGTAAGCTTCATCCCTCGGCCATTACGAATCAAAATATCATCGCCTAAACTGCAGCGTAGTTTTTGTAACGCAAAGCTTATAGCCGGCTGGGTTTTTCCCAGACTATCTGCGACTTTCGTCACGCTTTTCTCGCGCAGTATAGCGTGTAGTACTGGGAGCAGGTTAAGATCGATGCGACTGTGTTTCATTAGCGATATGGTAAGGTCGCACGCAGCCAAAGTAAACAAATGGCACAACTAACCGACGCTATTTTGCACCGGCATTAGCAGAGAAAGCGCAACAACCAAACTCCAGGCGGGCCGCGCTCAGCCCCTGCGTATCTCCTTCGAAATTTGCTCAAGCGTCCTTGTCTGCTGCAATTGCAAATCATAAGCACTTCCATTTTGCTTATATGGGCCATAAGCCAAATCGATTGTTAATCAATTACACCGCTGATCACATTGCCGCCTTACGAGGCTGTGGCCAAAGCGCGAAGGGTGTAGCGATGGGGTTTTTGGGCAATGACAAAGTGCGGCAGCAACCGCGTGGTTTTTGTAAGGCAAAGCTATGTGCCTACAGTGCGCTTGCGTCATGCCTGTGCTGCTTGTGCCCGCCCCGGGCCTATGCTGACGCATTGGAAAGCAGCGACCTAGACGAGATCATCGTCTATGGAACCAAGCAAGAGAAAAGCCTGCAAGAGGTTCCAGACAGCATCAATGTCACCACGGGCGAAGCGATTATAGATCGTAACATTCTCGACTTGGAAGATCTGCTCAAGCGGATCGGTAACGCCGATAGCATTCAAAATATCCGCAATGTGCAGCCTGCTGTTGTGCCGTCGGCCGACTCCGGCGCTGCACCTTCGGTTGCAGTTTATCTTGACAATGCGCGCCTCACCGGCGCCGCAGTCGCAGCCTCCGGCAGTACCGGAATTTGGGACCTTGAGCAGGTGGAAGTCCTGCGCGGACCACAATCGACACGGCAAGGCGAAAATACTCTGGCTGGTGCAATTGTTTTGCGCACGGCGCGTCCGACCTATGAGTTTGGCGGCCGCGCGCGCCTCATCGGAGCCGAAGATGGCCAATACACTGCATCAGTTGCTCTGGGAGGTCCGATTTTAGCCGACCAACTGGCGTTCCGGGCCTCCTTTGACTACCAGACGCGCGACGGCTATATCGCGGCGCCGACCCTCAACACCGACGAACTTGACGCGGATGATCAGTACACCAGCCGGCTCGCCTTGCTCTTCGAACCGGCGGGTCTGGAGAATTTTACAGCGCTTTTTAATTTCGGTGCGCAAATCCGCGATTCCTTCGGTTCCGATAGCTTAATAGACATCGATGACGACATCTCCGACCGCGAGGCTGTACAAGGCATCGTGCAATTTGGTGACAACCAGGAGCAGATTTACAATCTTTCCCTAGAGCTAAACTACGCAGTGAACGACGCCTTTAAGCTGACATCCGTTACCACCTACTCTGATTATACCTTTGACCGCATTCGCAGCAACAATCTCGGCGACACCGTCAGCGACCAGATCTTTACCCAAGAGCTGCGAGCGCAGTTCGAGCTTGGCCCGTTTTCCGGCATTTTTGGCGCCTATACATCCTTTCAAGATGAGAGCTTTGTGCTGATCAGCCCAGCGACAAACGCTTCTGATGGCACGCCTATTCCGACCTCGTTTTTGCTTGGCAATTTTGCGGCACAAGCCATGCTTGATCCTGCGCAAACTGCAGCCCTGTTCGCGCTTTACCCGCCGCTGCTTCCGCTACAGATCGGCTTCGCGCCGGGGCTTCCAACGAACAACGCCATTGAAAGGGAGAAGTACGCGGTCTTCGGCGAAGTTGATTGGCAGGCCGCTGACAAACTGATGTTCACGTTTGGCTTACGCCTTGACCATGAGGAAAATCAAACAACGGGCCGCGGCGGTCAGCGAATTGCCCAATCTGCGTTGGCGCAGTTTCCCATGGATCTATCGGTGATTGGTGATCCGGCTGTTGCAGCCGTTGCTGGCCAAGCAAATTTTCTTATTCCGTTTTTATTTACGCAAAGCGGCGAATCTACAGCATCAACCTCCAACACCGTGTTGTTGCCACGCGCCGGCGTTCAATATGAGTGGACAGAAACGCTAACGACGTCTTTCACGATTAGTCGAGGGTATCGCTCTGGCGGGGTTGGCATTACAAATCTGGGCTCAAACATCGCAACATTTGAGCCAGAAACGCTATGGAACTATGAGCTTTCCCTGCGGTCTTTATGGCTCGATGAGCGTTTGCGGTTCAACGTTAATGCGTTTTACATTGATTGGCAGGACCAGCAAATCCAGGTCACCAACCCCTTAAATGCCTTTGATGCGCCTATTGAAAATGCCGCGTCAAGCCACGTCATCGGCTTTGAAATAGAAGCTTCCTTAGAGGTGGCCGACGGGTTGAATACCTACGCGACGCTTGGCTATGCAAAAGGCGAGTTCGATGAATTGGCAAATCCCAATTGTACGCAGGGTGACTGCTCGGGAAACGATTTTGTCAATGCGCCGCGCTTTTCCGGCGCAATTGGCGGCATCTATAAGCATTCAAGCGGGGCATTTGCGCAGGCTGACTTAAGCTACCGCGATGATGCCTCTTCAACGATTGGTAATTTTGAAGGAGTTTCACCAATAACTGGCGCGCCGATTTTAAACTACGACAGCCAAGTGATCATCGATGCGCAAATTGGTTATGCGTTTGACAATGACGTTCGGGTAACGCTGTTTGGTCAAAACCTCACCGATGAGGAAGCTGCGATTTTTATCGGCGCGCCCTTAGTCCAACTGCGCAATCCGCGCTTTTTTGGCGGCCGCGTTGATATCAGTTTTTAACGGTATCTTGCATGTGCGGTCTTCCTCGACAGAAGACATAACAGACCGCTGATGTGAGCAGAGCCGTGACTTTAGCATGGGATTCACCGATTTAAGCCGGGCTCAACATATGCAAGGATGACCCGCATGGGATTAGAACGCATCGACTTCAATCTGTTGCTGGTCTTGAGCGAAATCCTAAGAGAACGCAGCGTTACAAAGGCTGCAAGTAATCTTGGACGAACCCAGCCTGCAGTGAGCCTCGCACTCCAAAAATTGCGCCAAAAACTTGGCGATCAAATCATCGTTCGCGTGGGCCGAAATATGCAGCTAACCCAGCGCGGCGAACAACTGGCAACGGAAATTCAGGAATTAATGGACGCTGCCCAGCGGGTTCTTGAACCCAAGGATTTTGACCCCCAAACTTGCACCAAGCACGTTAAGATCAGCGGCATTGACTATTTGCTATACTATCTCAGCCCGCACCTCATGCCAGCCTTAAAGCAACGTGCGCCGCAGTTGACTTTGAAGTTCAATACACTCGGCCCAAAGTGGCAGCATGATCTCACAGCAGCACATATTGACCTTGCTTTTGCTCCGCTTGATAAGGTTGATACGTCCTTGCTCAGCACCGAGCAGCTGTATGAAGACCCAGTTAAACTGGTGTTTTCCAAGTCTAATGCGGCTTTAAATGCCGCTGTCACACTCGATAACTTTTGTGCATCAAAACATGTCATTTTTGACACTGGCGACAGTCTTTTTGCACCGATTGAGGAGATATTTGCGACCTATCCCAAGTTGGCTGAAGGCGCGATTTTTACGCCTCATGTTTATGTGATTTTTCAAATGGTCGCATTTTCAAACTACCTTGCGTTGATGCCGGAGAGCTTGAGCCATAACATCGATCAAGTGTTTCCCATTCGGATCTCTGAGCCGCCCCTTGATATTGCTCCGATTAAAATGGCAATGGCCTGGGATCCACGTAATGATCATGACCCCCTGCATAGCTGGATCCGAAGCCAAGTGCGTGATTTGGTTTTAAATCTCAATGCCGAGGCGTATCTCATGTTCAAGTACTGCGAGTTTTAAAGCAGCCTTTTGCGCACAACATGCTGCGCCGTATGAGCGACCTGCATAGGACCGCTAAGGGATGGCTTTATCCATGCATATAATACCCAGTATTAGCCGCACTATATCGCGCTGAAACACGGATCACTTTAGCTTTGAAATCTCTCTTCAGCATTTGGAATGCTGAATACTTCACTTCGACAGAAGAGGTCTCACATGTCCAGCGGCGGCAGTCTCATTGTGCGGAATTTGACGAAAACCTATAGCAACGGCGTTACCGCACTGCGCGGCGTTGATTTGAACGTCGCATCAGGATTTTACGGGCTGCTTGGGCCAAATGGCGCAGGCAAGAGCACGTTGATGCGCACGCTGGCGACGCTGCAGCAACCCGGCGCTGGTTCTATCACATTCAATGGTGTCGATATTCTTGCAGACCCCAACTACATGCGAGAAAATTTGGGCTATTTACCGCAATCGCTTGGCGCCTATCCAGGCGTATCAGGCCGAGACCTTCTGAAAAGACTAGCGATTTTAAAGGGGTACACCAGCGCAAAACAGCGCGAAGCCGAAGCGGAACACTTGCTGCACCGGGTCAACCTGCTTGATGCGGCCGACCGCGCGGTTTCCACCTATTCCGGCGGCATGTTGCGCCGCTTTGGGATTGCTGCTGCGTTTATTGGGTCACCAAAGCTGCTGATTGTTGATGAGCCGACCGCTGGTCTTGACCCCACTGAACGGCGCCGTTTTCATCGCGTGCTTGCTGAATTTGCGGCGGATGCAATCGTTCTCCTGTCCACGCACATCATCGATGATGTTGAGAATTTATGTGCGCGGCTATCCATCCTCAGCGGCGGCGAGATCCTTGCAGAAGGCACGCCAGCGGACCTAAAGGCGCCACTTGAAGGCCGCTTATGGACCAAAACCGTCGCGGATGACGCTGCGATACCTGCAAACGTTTTACACGAAACGCCAACGCCGGAAGGCCTGCGCTGTGTTGTCGAAATAGAAACACCGCCGGATGAAAGCTATGTCCCGCGCAAACCGCGGCTTGAAGATGTGTATCATAAAGCGGTCGGGACGCTGGGCACAGATGCGCTGGCGCAAACTAAGGCTGCATAGACGATGCGTTTTATTCTGCAGCAAGCCCAGCAAGAGATCATCGACCAACTGCGCGGGTATCTTGTTCCGATAACCTTTATTGGCTCGATCGCGTTTCAAGTCATCATGCTGACCGGTGCACAAAACACGCAGCAGCTGTCGGTGCTGGGTGTGACGGTCAATAGCGCCTACTGGGTCTATTTGTGGGTCAGTGGCCAATCCCTGTGGATCAATTTTATTTTTGCGTGGGTGTTTTCCCGCACGGTTCTGCGCGACCGCGAAGCGGTTCTACATGAAATCGTCCTCTCGTCGCAAGCACCGCTCGTACAGCTAATCATCGGTCGCTATTTAGGCGCGATTGGTATCGCAATTCTGCTTAGCATGAACGTCATCATCGGCTTCATATTGCTTTCGGCAGCCCCGCTGATGGGCCTGGTCCCCGCCGAGTATATTGGTCCAATGCCGCTGGCCGCGATGGCCTGGGCAACGCTCGTTATTACACTTCCAACAATTATTGGCATCGGCGCACTGTCGATTTTTGCGACACTGCGGACTGGCAGCGTGGCCGGCGCGTTTGGCGCCGCGGCAATTTTGAGCGTCACGTGGATGCTGTCGGTTTCCGTTCTAAACGAGGGTAGCTTTGCGCCAATCCTTGCCAGTTTGATGGAGCCTTGGGCCTATGCGCACCTGGTGCGCGTGACCGATGATTGGACGATACAGCAAAAAATGTCGCGGCTGTTTAGCATGGATATGCTGCTGATTATAAACCGGTTACTCTGGCTTTTTGCGCCGCTCGGTCTTTTAGCGTTCGCCTTAAAAAAGTTAAAACGTGAAGACTTATTGGCCGATAGACCAAAAAAGACATCAGCCAAATCATCTCGGCCGATGCGCGCATTGGCGCCACGCCCGGTGCTTGGCGCGGCGAGATCGTGGGCCACCGCAACGGTTCAAGAAGCGCGCTGGCAGGCTGAACGGCTTTTAAAGTCATTGGGCTTTTGGGCCGGCTTTGTGTTTATTTCGTTTGTTGGCGCGTTGAGCATTTCCATCCAATATACGCAGCGCCCTGATGGGCCGCTCTATACATTTGTGGATTCCGTTGGTGGCTATGTGAATGGCACAACTCTGTTGTTCTCATACCTTTTCATTACAGCGGCAACCGGCATGATCATGCGGCGTGATGAACGCCGTGGTTTTGACGATATTGTGAGCGTGATGCCTGCTCCGCTTGGCGTGTTGGTCGCCGGTAAAGCGCTGGCAGCGTTCACCGTTACGGGCGTCATTACGCTCTCATCGGTCATCGTGATGTCGCTTCTATCCGTGCTTTCACCAACCGGCCTCGACTTCATTTACGCGCTGAATTATGGACTGACGTTGCTGCCTGCCAACCTGCAGGTGTGCGTTTTAGCAATTGTTATCCACACGGTAATTAACCGAACCGGAACCGCATATTCCGTGTCGATCCTGCTGATCCTGTTTGCAGCGATGAATTATGAAAACGGACTGCTCAAGCACCCCTTGGCGCAGTTTTCCGTCCCCGCGGCCGCAGTCGTTTCAGAATTGTTGGGCTGGGGGCCTTGGTTTGGCTACGCAATTGTGGGCGGCGCAGCCCGGATTGGGGTCGTCGGGGTCTTGCTTGCCTTGGCGTGGCTGCTGTGGCGCCGGGGCATCGGCCTGCCGCTTAAACAGCGGGCCGGCTTAGCAGTGCGCCGGCTGCGCACCAGCGCTGGGCTGGTCGGGGCTCTATCGCTCGCCGTGACCGCTGGGACGGCCTGGGTCATTCAAGATCGATCTGTTCATCGCGGGACATACACCACGCCGGAAAAAGACGCGCAGGAGGCCGCCCGCTTTGAAACAACTTTTGACAGTAGCAAGGGCGCATTTTCTATTGCGAGGGGGGCGGCGACGGTTTCTCTGGATACGAGCAAACTCACCGCCACGAGCCGTATAGACATTACGGGACTTCGTGCTGCAGAGGCGATTTTACATGGTGATCTGCCGCATGGCGCACGCATAATCAACGCAACCATCAACGCCGCCGCCGCACGGGTGACGCAGGCAGCTGGACACTTCACAATCGACGCCGAGGCTTGCGTGTCAGACGCGTGCAGACTGGTTTTGGAATTAGACATAGACGGTGGCCATTGGCCATGGGAAGTCGAGCCATCCTGGATGAGCCGCAATGCGGTGTTATTCACCGCACATGATGTATTGCCATCGCTTGGCATTGACCCCGAACGCTATATTCGCATTCCCGCTTTGCGCAAAAAATACGGCCTTCGCCAACAGCGAGTAACGGCCTCGCCTCTTGCTTATGCACCAGTGGAAGCGGTGATGCCTGGCGCGCGTTGGACTTGGACCGTCAATGTGAATGAAGACGGCGGGTCCACGCCCTTGTCAGGTGCCTATGATGGGCCGCTTGACTTCGCCGTTTTTTGGCGCCGCGATGCCGAGTTTCAGATCACCAAAGCGCACGGCATCGCCGCGTATCACGGCGCCAGACGGGCTGGTGTGGCAAAAGATATCCTGAACGACGTTGCCGAAATGCGTCGCTGCGTCTCCGAAAATATGGGCCTGACACCCAATGTGAGCACCGTGCTGCAAGCGCAGCGTTTACGAGGGCAAACCGCGCTTTATGGTGATGTGCTTTGGATTCGAGAGAATGATGCCTGGGATGCCTATCCGAATGGGCCAGGCGGCCATCTCCGGCGCTTTGACATCGCCCGCGCCCTCACCGCTCATGTGCTTGCCGATGCGGCCCATTTGCGTGATGAGAACGGCGCACGCTGGCTCACCATGGGCGCCGCCGGCGCCGTCGCCATGACTTGCGTTGCGCAGGTCGGCGGAACAGAAGCCTGGCACACCGTTCTCAAACTCAAAGGCGCTGACATTACGGCTCAAATTGGTGCCGCAACAGCGCCGATCACGCGCGTAAGTGAAGCACTCGATGATGCATGGGCTGAGACCTATGCGGCCTACTCATCCGCAGTCTGGGCTGAAGGAACTGGTCTAGAAAGGGCGTTTCGCCAAATCCGTGACAGCGTTAATGCAATACGCGCTGGCCAACCAGCAATAGCCGCTCTGGAAGAGGCAATCGGCGTTGAAATCGCTCGGTCTCTGTTAGGCCCGCCCGTAGCGACCGATATTGCCATCAGTCCCGCACAGCAGGATGGCGCAATACGCTTCACCACTAGGCGCTGGAATTGGCGCAATGGCGATTGGGCTCAAAGCCCTCAACAAGACCCAGTTCTTATGCGCTTTGATAGGTTGGTAGACAATACGGTGGTCCTTGATGAAACAACGCGGTTGATTAATGTTGAAAACAAGCAGGCCTTCGCCCTATTCCCCTACATCCCCAGTTTTGAAAAAACCTTGGAGGATAATCTGTGGTCACCCGCGCCAGCTGTTTCGCAGCGGTTCGACAGCCGCTAAATAGCGGCCCGATCAAAGGTCACGTCAAGAGGCACAAATCAAACGTCAAATTCGATCAAGCGCCGCGAACACGGTGGTTCGCGGAGCGCGAGTTCGATCAATTTAACGCGGATGAGCCAGCATTTGTTTTCACAAGAGCCTGGCCCCTAATTGGGAACGAGGACGCCAGGCAGCGAGTTGACTGTCATCGTTTCATTTGGCTGGAAGTGGATCACGGACCGAATAGACTCGCCGGCCTTTAGCAAATCAAAAGCCGTATTGATCTGGTCGTGGATCATGTGATGCGTGATGTAGGGATCAACACTAAAATCCCCTCGCAGCCATTCATCAACCATGCCGGGCAGTTCACTGCGCCCTTTCACGCCGCCAAACGCAGTGCCGCGCCAGACCCGTCCTGTGACGAGCTGAAACGGCCGCGTTGAGATCTCTTGGCCGGCACCGGCAACGCCAATTACGGTGCATTCGCCCCAGCCTTTATGGCAGGCTTCAAGTGCTGCACGCATGAGCTCCACATTGCCGACCGCTTCAAACGTATAGTCGAGGCCGCCACCGGTCATTTCAACCAAGACGTCCTGAATGGGGGCGTCATAATCTTTGGGATTAATGCATTCTGTTGCACCCAAAGATTTAGCAAGCAGAAACTTTGCCGGGTTAACGTCGATGCCAATAATTTTTGAAGCGCCGCTCATCACTGCGCCTTGAATAACGGCCATACCCACCGCGCCGAGGCCAAAAACTGCAACGCTGGAGCCGGCTTCAATCTTCGCAGTGTTGCGGACCGCGCCCATGCCGGTCGGCACCGCGCAGCCCATAACCGAGGCTTTTGAAAGCGGTGCCTCTTTGGATATTTTGGCAACTGAAATTTCCGGCAAAACTGTATATTCGCTGAACGTGCTGGTGCCCATATAATGGTGGATCATCTTGCCTTTATAGGAAAATCTCGACGTCCCGTCCGGCATCACGCCAGCGCCTTGTGTCTCACGGATTGTCTGACACAGGTTGGTCTTACCCGATTTAATATAGGGGCAATCGGGATCCTCAGGTATATAGAGCGGTATGACATGGTCGCCGGGTTTAACGGATGTAACGCCTGGACCAATATCTTCGACAATGCCGCAGCCTTCATGGCCTAAAACGCAAGGAAAAAGACCTTCCGGATCGTCTCCCGATAGTGTGAACACATCGGTATGACATAAGCTTGTCGTCACAATGCGCACTAGAACTTCGCCGGCTTTTGGGCCTTCTAAGTCTATTTCTTCTATTTCAAGCGGCTGGTTTGGTGCCCAGGCGATGGCGGCGCGTGTTTTCATGACATGTCCCTCATGGTCTTAAACATTACTGGCCCTATGTTGAGCGCAGTGCACCGCCGCTTATAAGCGAACGCGCGACACTTGGGTAGCATACTCCAGCTATTTGTCAGTTTTCTTTGAAGGCTTCACCGGAGGAAGCCATGTTAATGACGAGTGGTGCAGGGATATGAGAACTTTGCCGTCGAGCTTATGATAAGCAAACGTGTAATCCGCCCGGGTCGCATTTCCGTCACCATCCACAAACGTGTAATGACCCATATCTTTATACCCAAGACCGCCCGCCTTTAAAACTGGGCCTGCCGCGCTCTGAAACTCAACGCTTTTCCAACCGCGATTAAGGAAACCATCGTCATAAGGGTAGTCGGGATCGCCAGCAACAAAATAGGATCGCGCGCCAGCGCGATCAAGCCGAATAACATCCGCCAACGTTGGCTTAAACAGCAGCGGCTCGTCAGCCCCGCCAAAGTCATAAAGATCGAGCAGATTATCGACATCTTGCTCAGTTACATATTTGGCCCAAGCGCGTTGCGCTGCAATGACCTCAGCCTTTGCCATCGGCTGATAATTTCTTTCAGTAATGCTCAAATCTCCATTCTATTATCTTGCACCTCTCAGAGCTGCGTTGGGTTGGGAACATCGCCATATACGGTATCGGGATCGAAGGTCTTCTCAGCCTCGGTAAAGGTGAGCCGCTGAGACGCCGCGTCGCCAATATCAACCCTGCGATAAAAGCATGAGCGGTAACCCACATGGCAACTCGCACCTGAGCCAGCGACGCGTACTTTTACCCAAACTGCATCTTGATCATCATCGATACGCATATCCACAATCTGCTGTGTCAAACCGCTGGTCGCACCTTTATGCCAAAGGCGTTTTCGGCTGCGACTCCAATAATGCGCCTCCCCCGTCGCAATGCTCCGGCTGAGGGCTTCGCGGTTCATATATCCAAGCATTAGAACATCCCCTGTATCGGCGTCTGTCGTAACGCACGGTATCAGTCCGTCCGCGTCAAATTTAGGCGCCAACTCAGAGCCTTCTTCAACTTGCTCTACCGAAACCCGTGCTGCGAATTCGCCATACACTGCCGCATCTGATGTATCTTGGGTCATGCGCGTCTGTCCTGGTGCGCCGCTCCACTGGCAAGTTAAAGATGCCCGGGCGTGCGCAATAAGTAGCTCTTGATTGAGTACTGTTACATTATTACACGTTCTAAGCACAGTGCAACACGCAGCATATTTAAAAGTGATAGACCGTAAAAATGATTGTCGCTCAGAATCTAAGAACACCACCACGCCAGGATAGACGCATAGGGATGGCAATATCTAGGGACAACAAACATGATGCGGGTGCGGCGCGTAGCGAAGGGCGCAGGCGCTTGGTCTTAACGTGTAATCACTACAACATTTGCGTTCAGCTGCACGATCCGTCACTGCAACACCAGACCTGCGTGCAGGCCAATCCGTTTGGCGTTCAGCCAGCAAGGCGCAGTCGTGCAAGAATAGACAGTTGGACAACGGCGCGCGAAATCCAGCCAAGCGACCTGTAATCAACTGGAAAACGAAAGACATATGGAAAACTGGTTTGAGGATGGCCAATCTCCGCGGCTTCCAATCTCGATACTGACGGGCTTTTTAGGCAGCGGTAAGACCACCGTTCTAAACCACCTGGTCAGGCAAGCGGACATGCGCCGAACCCTCATTCTGATCAACGAATTTGGCGAAATTGGACTTGACCACGACCTGATGGTGCACAGCTCCGATGATGACGTTGTGGTGGAAATGTCGAGTGGGTGCCTATGCTGCTCCATCCGCGGCGATCTCGTGAGGACATTGCGCCAAGCACCGGGGCGTTTTGCCCGCGGCGGTGTGCGCTGGTTTGACCAGGTCATCATTGAAACCACGGGCCTCGCCGACCCCGCTCCAATCTTGCACACACTGATGACAGACCGCAGGATTGCGCAGCTCTATCGGCTGGAAAATGTCATTACCACGATCGACGCAGTCAACGCTGATGCCACGCTCGACGACCAGATGGAAGCGGTGAAACAAGCGGCCATGGCCGATCAGCTGGTGATTACAAAAACCGATCTGGCTGATCCCGATGCTGTGCAGCACTTGCAAACACGGCTGAAAGCACTGAACCCCGCAGCACCGCAAACACAGGCACACAATGGCGCCGTTGATGCGGATGTGCTGTTTGGCAATGATCTCTATGATCCAAAAACGAAGACCACCGATGTTGAGGCTTGGCTAAACGCGGAAGCCTATCAAACTGCGCACGATGATCATGATCATGATCATGGCCATCAAACTCACAGTCACAGTCACAGTCATCATGACGACGATCATGAGCATCATCACGACGTTAATCGTCATGATGCGCATATCAAAGCGCTTTGCCTCACGATTGATGAGCCAATTTACAGCGAGGCGCTTGAACATTGGCTTAAAGCCTTGCTGATGTTTCGCGGCAAAGATCTGTTACGGATCAAAGGCATCATCAATGTGGCAGAATTTGATGGGCCAGTGGTTGTGCACGGTGTCCAACATATTTTCCATCCGGCTACAAAGTTAGATAAGTGGCCAAGCGACGACCATCGTACCAGGATTGTGTTTATCACCCGCGACGTCGACGAAGCGTCATTGCGCCGTACACTCGACAAACTGCAAACCGCCGTGGCGCAGGATAAGGAGGCGAAAGCGCGGCCCAAAGTCAACGCGCCCAGCGGGGGGTAAACGCGCACCCACCTAAATCGCTGCTTCGCTCGTTCTCGCCGTCGGAATGGCAAGTGGCTGTTTTCTGCTCGATTATTGAGATACCGGCCAGTTTCATGGCACTGTTTGCTGCCGATGTATCGCATTGCTGCGCCCTATGATTTGCGCGTGTCAGTCCCTATGGCTTGCGGATTGCCCTAGCGCTTCATTGCCTTTTTCAGAAACTTCAAAGCCGCGACTTTATTGCGTGTCTTAGTGGTGTACGCTTTTAGAGCTTTACCTTCGTGATCACCTGGCCACCATCGGGCATGCGTGTCGCCATTAAGCTTCACGAAAACCGCATTAAGGAAAGCCAAACGAAGCAGCACTGGGCTTTAAGAAGCCTTTGCTTTGACCATGCCCGGTGCCTTAACTGGCTCTGAGTGCCAAAAACCTATCCGGGCGAAGGGCAAGGTTGCTGCTGCATCCGCGAAATGCTGGTCACCAAATCCTGATTGAACTGTGCCGGGATTTCTAGCGGCGGCGAGTGGCCAACACCCTCATATTGAATAACCGCGTTGGTGCCAAGAACCGCCGCATTGGCTAAACTGCGCGCCACTGGAATGATCACATCCTTTTTGCCATGGATGAAGGCTGTCGGGATGACAATTGCGCGCGCAAGCTCGTCGACGGGGCGTAAGTTTGCAAAAATGGCGCGCCGAACGTATCGCGGTGTTGCCAAATGCGAGGCTAGCACAATGTCGCGTGAGACCTCATCAAGGGGTGTTGCGACATACCGCTCTGTAACCTGCCTTGCCCAGTCTAGCGAATTGTGCATCGCCGCGGTTACCACTGGGTCTGCGGCGGGCTGCTTGGAGCGACCTTTTGAGCCTTTTGGCGAGCGCATCAATGCAGACTGTGTTTTGGGATCAAACGAAATAGGGCCGGCAACAAAAATGATCCCCGACAACCCGCCGGTACCGAAATGGCGGACATAAGACGTAATGACCCGGCCGCCATAGGACCAGCCGACGAGGATAGGTTTACACAGCTTTTTTGCGCGCATAACCGCCGCCAGATCCTCGGCAAAATCAGCACTTTCATAATCGGAGATGGCCCATGGTTTGCCAGACGCCCCATGTCCGCGTAAATCCACGGCGATCAGCCGCGCGATATCACCAAGTGCAGCGGAATTGAGCTGGTGATGCCAATCGTAGAGTGAGCCAGACAGGCCGTGCAACAAGACAACCGGAACGCCATCCCGATTGCCGGTGTCAGCCGTTGCGATGGGAACACCTCCAGCGCCTTCAACGGTATCCAGCTGCCAATCGGCGGCATCAGTGCTGATTGGCGAGCAAGCAAGGCTGACCAAAGTGAGCAGTGCGATAAACTGCTTTGCGTACATCATCACAGTTTCCGCCGTGGGCTTCGCAAGTTGGCCCGCTTAGTAGTTCGCCGTCAGCGTCACGCCGGCGCGGAAACCTTCATTAAGGGACGGCTGATAGCGGCTGAATTGAAGGACGAACAAGGAATCCGTCACAAATGTTTGATCGAAAAGGTTTTCAGCCCAAGCTGTGACTGACCAACGCTCACCGCTGACACCAAGACTAGCGTTGACATTTGTCCGGCCCGGCACCCACGCCAGGTTCATATTGTCGACGAATTGGCGCGACTGATATGAAAAGTCAGCCCGAGCAAAATAATCGATGCCTTCTGTTAAAGTGCCGTCATATTGCGCGCCGATGGTGGTTTGAAATTTCGACTGGCGCGATAAGGCATTGCCGGAAATGTCGCCGTCTGCAGGGCAAATCACGTCATCACAAAACCCGACAAACTGACCAGAGGTGGTGCCGTCTTTGAACTTCGGGTCATTTGCAGAGACGGCGTAATTAAAAGTAAGCGCTTGGGTGGCAAAAAACTGCCCTTCAAGCTCTATGCCGATATTGCGTGAACTTCCGACATTGAGAAAGATCACCGGCGCTGCCGTTCCAAGCATGACGTCATTCACATCAAATCCGGTGGGTTGCTGGGTAATCTGCTGGTTGCTCCAATCGATGTAATAAAGCGCCGCATTCAGGGTTAACCGGCCATCAAAAAAGCTGTTTTTGGTCCCAATTTCATAAGTCCAGTTAAACTCGCTATCAAAGCTTTGTTCATCTTCAATAAGGGTCACTGAGCCAGCGATAAATCCATTAAAACCACCCGCTTTTGCGCCGCGCGCTGCTGATGCGTAGAGCAACGTATCATCAGTTAAATCATATTCGGCGATGAAACGCGGCGTAAAATTGGCGAAGCTGTCTGTCTGTTCAGAGATATTCGCAACATTGTCTAAAAACGTAACATCAACCCAGTCCTGCCGCGCCTCAAATGAGAGCCGCGCGCGATCATCCATAAACGAATAGCGTATCGCGCCAAACAGCGCATGGATGGTTTCATCAAGCGTGCTATTGCTTAAGGGAATTGGGAAACCGGTCAGGTCAGCGCCGCCCATCGATGGGTCTTCAACGACCAGGCCGGGGCCAGCTGCGCCAAAAAGCAAATTGAGACCGAACACAAAGTCATCGTTCGTCTGCGCGTTGTAATAGCCGATTTCGCCAGACAAAGGGCCGTCATCGGGTTCATAGACCAAACGAACTTCGTGGCTTTGAAATTCGTTCTCGCCGCCTTGCTTTTGTTCTGCGAGAACAAAATCACTCAGCGGATTGTTGGTCGATAAGCTGACTTCCGATGCTTCTGAGCTGACGTCTGCAAAGATATAGTTTATGGCAACACCATTGCCGAAATCATAAGATGCATTGGCGCGGATGAAGCGTGTATCAGCAATGGCGCCTGGCTGATCCGGGATCAATAAACCATCGGGCCGTGTTGAACTTGCCGTTTGAAAGCTGCTTGGGTTAGACGGCAGCTCCCCGCAGAAAAAGGTAGGGCTTCCGGTTGGCCGCAGCGGCCCACAGTTTAGCGATATGTTGGGGTCGGTGCCCTGAACTTGGTAGGAGGGGCGGATCTCGCTCGTACTGTTGGTTTCCATGTACATGGCACCAAGCTCAAACCCTTCAAATGGTCGTGCGAGCAGCGCAACATTATAAGCCTCGCGCTCCCATCCGCCGAGTTTTTCACCGCGTTCCGAGACGTCTGGGAAGGAATTTGTCCGCGTCCCTCCATATTCGCTCCAGCCGTAGCTGCCGCGGACCGCCAATTTATCTGTTACAATCGGCACCCCAGCGGAAACTCGAAAATCCAGTCGGCCAGCCGAGCCGGCCGTCACCAAGCCAGAGGCTTCAAAATCATCGAGTTGAGGCTTTTTAGCGACATAATTGATGGCGCCCGCGAAGGCGTTCTGGCCGTAGAGAGCGCTCTGCGGCCCTTTCACGACTTCAACGCGCTCTAAGTCCATCAATCCAATATCAATTGAGTAGCTGCGCGGCACAAACGCGCCATCCAGAAAAACAGCCACATTTTGCACGCGGTTTTGGACGTTGGCCTGGGTGAGGCCGCGAATTGTCACGACGCGGTTGAAAGTGTTTGAGAAATTGTCAAAATCGAGCCCGGCGGTAAAGAGAGCGACGCCGGTCAAATCGTTAATCGAGCGCTTTATGAAATCATTGCTGGTGAGTGCGGTGATAGACAGCGGCACATCTTGTAAACTCTCTTCTTTTTTCCGCGCGGTGACGACCAGCTCTTCAACTTCGAACTCTTGTGCCAATGCTGGTGAGTGTGTGCCGACGAATGCCCCGGCAGTACCAATTAAAGTGCTGGTAAGAAGAAGTGATCGCATCATGGCGCGCTATTCCTTTCCCGAATTCGGAACGCTGCTATCCAGCCTGCACAGACCTTGAGCGCGCTCTCGCTGTTTGAAGAAGCGGCAAAAGCCCATTGCCGCGATACACCTCAAGACTATTTTCGTGAAGGAGACAAAATTTGGCGTGAAGACTGTTCGCGATCGCGAAATGACACGGCAAAAGGGCAGCACTCTGAGAATTGTGTGAGGCATTTGAACAGCGTCAGGTTACCCCCGAATGGGAAAAGAACTGCGGAGGGCAATGAACAATGAGTGATACGAAAATCGCCGTAGATACGCGAAATAGCATTCTGTTTTATCTGATGGTACCGATGGGAATAGCGCTTTTTTTCGCACTTTCAGGTGCGGGGAATCAGCCGATCACAAGCTTCTCGGAACATATTGCGTATTGGACCGTATCGGTCGGGCTTTGCTGGTTAATCCTATCACTCTCAACAGGCTTCATCGCACCTTTGATGCGCCGTATGAACGCCCCGCTCACGCTGACGCTAATGACCGGATACTGCATTGGTTCGCCCATTTACAGCCAAGCGCAGGAACTCCGAAATTTTGTTTTGCAAGAATTTGTTCTGGAACGGTCCACACTTCTCCCTGCTGCGGGTTTAGAGGGCCCCTATGCCAGTATTTATTTATTTTTGCTTGGCTCAACCCTTTGGATAACGTCGAACTATTTTTTCTATTTTTTTCTAGGTGCAGAGCGTTTTGGGTATAAGCCCACTTCATACGATCAACGCGGTACGCTTGCGGCGCTCGCAATTGCAGAGGGACAACCGTTTGCACGAAAAGTTTCAGGTGACACCAGCCAGACCCACTTTTTGGGCGTTCCTTTAACGACAATAACTTTTTTAGAAGCCGACGATCATTATACCAAGATCGGGCTGCAGACGGGCACGAAGCAGTATCACTTAAGATTTAGCGATGCTGTTCGTGCCATAGACCCCACTATCGGAATGCAAGTCCATCGGTCATACTGGGTCGCCTTTAGCGCGGTAGAGCGCATGTATGAAAAAGGCCACAAAGCTGAACTCTTGCTCACTGGCGGAAAACGTATCCCAGTCAGCAGGACCTATAGACAAAATGTTCGCGAAAAACTGAATCTCAGCATCTGACCCACTTTCGTCAGATCCAACCAGGCGACGCGCCGCCGGGTGCCGTCAGACAAACGCCAAATCGTCTCAGCTATGCAAAAGGGGAGATTTCTCTAACGGTGTGTGCATAAAGGTGCGCCATTGCGAAACGGCGTAAAATCGGCCGGCTTTGAAGATCGGTCGACTGTTTCAATGTCGGTCTGCGTTGAAACGAATATGTAACGAGGCACGTATCGAGGCGAACTTTGAATAGCCCCTAGAGACGCGGGTCGACGGGCTCTGTTTCCAAGGCAAGGATCCCGAAAACGCATTCATGGACTTTGGCAAGCGGGGCGCGACGGACAAATCTCTCAAGTGCCTCTAGGCCTAAGGTAAACTCACGTAAAGCGAGGGAACGCTT
The DNA here is from genome assembly GCA_039026755.1 of Pseudomonadota bacterium. Classification (GTDB taxonomy): domain Bacteria; phylum Pseudomonadota; class Alphaproteobacteria; order Sphingomonadales; family CAKZYD01; genus CAKZYD01. The sequence continues at coordinate 37,977 of JBCCLR010000004.1, forward strand.
ACGGCCAAGCCCCCGCTCTTTCAGCCGCTCCAAGTGCTGGGGGGCATCGTAATCAGGCCCATAGATAATCCGCAGATATTCTTGACCGCGTACCTTTATGGCAGGTTGAATGAGGCCCTTCTTGCCGCGGACGATAAAATCAAGCGGCTTGACGACCATGCCTTCCCCACCGTTTTGCGTCATCTCCTCCCACCAAGTCGCGGCATCCTTGCAAGCCGATGCATCCGCTAAATCGACTTGGCGCCACTGGGTTGCCATGACCAGGCTATCGTTTTGCCTGGCAAGTTCAGTCAGCGTGTTCATATGCCAAGTGTGCGGCTGGTTAGAGTGGACAGCGCCTTCGCTCGCAAGCAGATGAAAGGGTGCGATCTTTAAATCGTCTACAGTTTGGACAGGCCAAATGTAATGTCCATAAGCTTGCGCCAACGCGTTTGCCGCTGTCAGACGCGTCTTAGCTTTATCAAGGTCCGCTGCAACATCAATCCCGCGCTGTCCAGCCTTCTCCAATGCGTCAACGGCGGCAGATAAGCCAAGCCTTGCTGCGCTTCCCACAGGTGCATATTGCCGATTGATCAGGCTTTGCGCCTTTGCTGACCAAGGCATGATTTCCATATCCAGGCAGAACCAATTTGACTGAAAGGCCTCCCACCATCCTGCCGCGGTCATTGCGCCGCGCAGGCGGCTGAGAATGTGAGCCTCCATGTCTGGCGTAAAAAACGGTCGGCCCGTTCGCGTATAGATAACGCCTGTGCGTGCATCGGAATAAAAATGTGTTCTGGCGGTCTCTTCATCTTTGCAAATGACGGCCACCGCGCGCGAGCCCATATGCTTTTCCTCGCACACAATGGTCCGGGCTCCGCGTGAACGATAATAGTCAAACGCTTCTTCCGGACGCTCCAGCCAAGCCTCCTGCGCGCTTGTTTCAACCGGTGACATGGTAGGCGGCAGATAGATGAGCCAGCGCGGGTCAATCGCAAAGCGGCTCATGGTCTCTAATGCGCCGGCAGCATTGGCCTCTGAGATCATTACTCGTCCGCCAACGCTGGTTTCAATCGAACGTTTGCCCTGAACGTCGCTCAGGCGAATGCTTGCTGGGTCAACTGTAATTTCTTTCGGCGCCAGCGGCCGGACAGGTTCGCACCAAACCTTTTCGGCAGTTACATCGACGAGCTGCAATTCGGGCCAGCGCAGCGCCGTCAGCTTGCCGCCAAAACAGCAGCCTGTATCGATGCAGATGGTGCCGTTTATCCACTCAGCCTCCGGTGTCGGCACGTGCCCATAAACGACTTTTGCATGGCCACGATAGTCCGCCGCCCACTCCGCCCGAACGGGCAGGCCGAATTCGTCGATCTCTCCTGTTGTATCGCCATACATGGCAAACTGGCGCGCGGCTCCGCTGGCGCGGTTTTGCATATCTTCGCGCAGACCAGCATGCGCAACCACAAGATCGCCGCCTTCAAACACATAGTGGCTGATCAGCGTATCGAGCCAGACACGCATCTCCTCTGCGAAACCCTCTGGTTGGGTCGCAAACTGCTCCATTGTTTCACCAAGCCCATGCGTCAGCTGGACGTTGCGGCCATTAAGCTTGCGCAGCAGCTTGTTTTCATGATTGCCAATGACGCAAAAGCCAGTGCCGGCCTCCACCATGGCTTTTACAAGGCGCAAGACATCCGGCGTGCGCGGGCCGCGATCTACAAGGTCGCCGACAAAAACCGCCCTTCGCCCTTCCGGCGGGGTCACCCGGTAATGGCGGTGACCGGGCGCGCCTTCATGTTCAACACCATAGCCAAGCTTCTCTAGCAGTGATTCAAGTTCGCCTGCGCAGCCATGCACATCACCAATGATATCAAATGGCCCGCGCTCTCGTCTTTTGTCCGGCCAAAGCAGCGTGCGCTCAATCGTCTCGATCGCATCCATTTGCTCGGGGTTGTCAAAAACATGCAAAAGCCGAACGCCTTCTCGCTTTTGCAAACTAGAAAAACCGCGCTTAAGGGCTTTAATGTGATTGCGGACAACATGTCTTCCGAATTGCCGATTGGGCCGCGCATCATTGCGGCTTTGGCAAGTGTCTTGATCCACAAAGAACACCAAACCGACGGGCAAGGCATGATATTTGCGCGCCAATTTGACAAACCGTGCGCGGTCCTCGGGCTTTACATTGGTGGCATCGATAACAGTTAGACGGCGCGCCGCCAACCGCTTGGCAGCGATGTATTCCACAAGCTCAAAGGCGTCGCCGGTTGCGGATTGGTCGGTTTCATCGTCCGACACAATGGCGCGGCAGGTGTCAGAAGAGACGATCTCGGTGTCTTTAAAGTGCTTTTTGGCAAAGGTCGACTTGCCGCAACCAGACGGGCCAATCAGCAGCACAAGGCAGAACTCTGGAATTGAAACGGACGTACGCATGTTTAGGCAAGCTCAGCCTTAATAATCGACCGGAACAGCCGGTTGGCTGGAATTGCAAGGTCTGGCTGGACTGCCTTTACGTTGCTTGCTGCCTGAGCGGCCCAATCAAGCTGCTGCGTGATGAAGTCATCAATCACATCAATACGCGGCGCTTTGCCTACCTCTTTCGCTTGGCTTTTGGCGATGAGGAGGTCTTCAAGCGCATTGGTGAACGCTTCAGATGGCTCAATGCCTTGCATCAGGGCCTGAAAGTTCATCGGCGGAGCCTTATCAGGATAGTGCTTGATCCATTTGATCGCCATGGCCGGGCGCACGACGTAGAAATACTTTTTTAAGTTCACTTCGGATTTGCCAGCAATATAAACGTCCCATTGCCGTGCACTCAGCCGGCGATAATGGTGCAAACAGGCAGGCCCGTGCGCGACTTGGTCGGCAAAATCAGTCAACGCGTCGCAGATTTCCTCATGCCAGATGTAGCGCACCGGGCTCGACAACCATTCGAGCAACACCGGATTGGGTTTGATCAGCAAACTAAGGGCCTTTTGGATGTCCCACCCATTGATATCGAGATCGCCCTCAATGGGCAGTTCTATGACATCTTTGCCCGGGGCAATGCTCAGATACCAATCCATCTCTCTGGCGTAGACAAAGCGCACATCATAGTCGCTATCGGGCGATGGAAATCCCCAGGCGCGGCTGCCGCTTTCAATCGCAAACAGAATGCGGATACGATGCTCTGTTTCCAGCACGTGCAGCTTTTCCAGGATCAACGCGCGCATGCCATGGGCGATCGAGGGTTTAAACGCAGCAACGCTCATGCGTCCGTGCCTCGCTCGAAAATCGCCATTTGCGTCGGGTGACCAAAGTCTGCGTGCGCGTCTCCGATGCCATCAAAAGTCACGGTATAGCCACGCCGTTCGCACACGCCCTGCGCCCAGGCTTCAAATTCGCTCCGGCTCCATTCAAATCGGTGATCGCCATGACGCAGCGTATCGGGCTGCATCGTTTCGAACACAGCATTATACTCCACATTCGGTGTCGTCAGCACTACAGCGCCCGGCTGAGCATCGGCAAAAACGACACGCTCCAGCGCGCCCAGTCTCTCTGGATCGACATGCTCAATGACTTCAATCAGCGTGATAACGTCATGGCCTTTCAAGCGATCGTCTTCATAAACGAGAGAGCCGCGCACAATATCGATCCGCGCGCGTTGACTGGGCGACATCCGGTCCAGCTTCAAACGGCGCTCTGCTTTTTCAAGTTCTGCTGTAGAGACTTCGACACCGAGAATATGCTCTAAATCCTTCTCCTGCATGAGCCGAGACAGCAGCTTGCCTTCGCCGCAGCCTAGGTCGCACACCGTTCTTGCGCCGAGCTTTTTTAAAGCAGCAGTGACGGCTTCGTAGCGCTGTTCATTCAGACGCAGTGGCTTCTCGAGCGCTGCCAGTTTTTCAGCTTCGGCTTCATCAGCGGACGCGCCTTCATCGGCCTCTAACCCAAACTTCTCATCAAGCAAGGCGAGCGCTTCACGCGCATAGCGTCGGCGCCGCAAATAACGGTTTGCAACTAGCTCGCGTTCAGGGTGGGCCTGCAGCCATTCCCCGCCCCTAGCGATCAGTTTTTCAACTTCATCGTCGCCCACCCAATAGTGCTTTGCGTTGTCTAACACTGGGATCAGCACATAAAGATGATTGAGAGCGTCTGCGAGGCGGAAGTCACCGCTTAAACGTACCGTGCGATATTGACTTTCTCCCCAATCGGGAAACGCGGGATCCAGTAAAATACTTTCCGTTTCAACCGCGTAGCCTAGAGGCTCAAACAGCTTTCGCAGGACCTCTTCCCCACCGCGGCATGGCAGCGGCGAAATCGAGAATTCCAGCGGAATGACAGTGTGCGCCAGGGCCTCACGTTCAGGTGCGCGGCCAGCCATTGCATCGCGCAGCGTGCGCGTCATCGCGACACTCAAAAACGAGGACGCTGCATAGGGGCGATCGTTTACATAATGATCAAGCAGAGCTTGTCCCGATTGGCCCTTATGCCCACGCACCAGCTTAATGGGATCCACATCAAGAACCAGCGCAGCCTCACACCGGTTTGCATGGGCTTCGGGGTAGAAGATGACGGACTGACCAAAGCTTAAGTCAGCACGATGCACATTTGCCGGATTTTTGCGAAGCAGAAACCCAAGGTCCGTGGCTGGCGGGTGTGTCGTTGCAATCTTGAAGAGCATGCGTGCTGTTTAAATCGCCCTAAAGGACAAAGCAAAAAGAACCTACGCTGTTTTGAGTTATCGCCATTCCACTCAGCGGCTAAGAATCTCTACCTCTTTCTGTGATACTTCCGCGTTGCGATTTGGTATCGCAGACACCCAAGTCCTAGCGTCGAAATCCGGTAGGATTTTTTTAAGGTGTTGCCGCGCTGTTTCTACTTCGACTGCTGATCGGACCTGTTCGCCAGACAGAATGACTTCAGTCAGATACAAAGGCGCTTCGCTATTAGGAACGCCTCTTTGCTGCAATATGGATAATGCGGCGGCCGGATTTCCACTGAGCCGCAGGGCGCGCGCTTTCATCCAGTACACCCAAGCCGCTGGCTCAGGCTGAACTTCCAAGGTCCGGTCAAGGAAGTTTTTCCCGTCCGTTACGCGGCCGCATTGTAGCAAGATCAGGCCATGAGCAGCCAAAAGATCGCCGGCATTCGGCGCCAATCGCTGCGCTTCATCAGATAGCTTGAGCGCGTCGTCATAGTTGCCTTCAGATAAAGCACGAAGCGCGCGCAGTAAAACGACGGTCGGCCAAGCAGGGTCTGCTTCAGTGATGTCCGCTATCAAGGTCTCGATCACCACATCATTCGGCGATTGACCGACGTAAATGGCAAAGAGGTGCGCCAGAGCGAGGCCCATCTTCGCGCGCGAGAAATCTGGATCGGTTTCTAAGGCCTCGCGGTATAGTGCGCGCGCTTCTGCAAGGCCCGCGGCGGAAAAGGAACGCATTTTTTCAAACGCGGCACTCGCAAGCAGCCAGGCTTCCAGATTCTCCGTCTCCCAATACCGCGCTTGTTCGCCATCACCGAGAGCCACGTCAGTCGCAACGACGATCTTGCGGAAAACATCGCCGCGGACGGCGTCTATGGTGCGCTCGAAAACCCGTGTGAATAAGACATCCCCAGACTGACGATCTTCAAGTTGGGCAAGGATCCGGTAGCGACCGGATGTCATCTCTTCAATTCTGCCGGTGATAACATAGCGGCCGCCGCCGGTTTCATTCAAAGGCACGCTGCCAATCATCTTGATCGCGGAGGTAAGTGATTGCGGCAGTGTTTGCGCTAAGGACCGGCTTTGTTTGCCGCCATCGACGGATTTAAACTCACCGATACTGAGGCCCTCATCAAGTCTATTGCCGGTGCCCATAAAATACCGCCCCGCGAAGACCGTTGCGGCCAAAACGACAATGAAGAAGGCCGACATCATGATCTTGAAACGAGGTTTCGACAGAGGTTTTCTTTGCCGCTTGCTTTGATTTTGCGGTTCGGCAAAAACAGGTCGTGGTTCCGGCTTTGACAGTTGCGGCTCGGTGCCATGCTCCGCTAACGCTTGGCGTTTAGCGTTTTCATAGCGCGCCTCTGCAAGATCATTGGTCCCGGCATCGCGCAGCCGCGCAATATCAATCTCTGCCAAAACCTCAGACGCCGGATCTTGCCGGGACAACCTGTCCAGCAAAGCAGTGACATCTCTGTCTTGTAGTGCTGGGCGATCTTTTTCTGCGAGCCAAGATAACCCAGATATGATCAGTGCGAATTGGCGCCGCCGCTCTTCCTCCAGCCAATCATCAAATTCTGCTGTGACTGGCCCAATCGTCTCTAGTAATTCGCCGCGGTAATGACGAATTGCACGCATCACGGTGTCCCGTGTTTGATTGGAGGCCAAAACCTCAATCAACAGGGCATCCACGCGCAGTTTTTTTGGATCTAGCAATACCGCATCTTCTTCTTGGGCTAGAGCCTGCGCGTGGGTTTGACCCAATGCCTTGCGGAGTTGCGACAAGGCTTGGCGCAGGCTTTGGCGCGCCTGAGTATCAGCGCGATCGCCCCAAATCATTGCCGCTAAGACATCGCGGCGAACCGGCTTACCATTGGCCAACGCAAGGTAGGTTAGCACCGCCTGTATCCGGCGCGGCGGGCGCGTTGCCTCCGTATATGTGAAGTCAAATCTACCCTGGAGGCGGAGGTCAACCACCTCCCCATCGGTGTCGGCCATGAACTTGCTTACTGACTATCTACGTTACCGAATCTGTCGCACAAAAAGGATGCCATGTCACGGCGCCGACCAATCCTACGAGTGCGCCGATCAGATGCGCCTCGGTCGCTGTTGGGATCGTACCAAACAGATCAAATAAACCGCCGCCGCGATCCCATTCTACAAGCACTTTTAGTGCAACGATGCCGGTTAGGATTGGAAAAACGAGCGATTTGGTTTTCTGGCTTAAGGCGATCAACACAGCAATTAAAGGTGCATAGCAAATCCCTGACAGCCCGCAATACGTCAGCCATTGAGGAAGCATCGCATATAGACCTACACCAATAAGCATGGCGCTGGCACCGAGGAGGATTGCCAAACGCTTTCCACCGCCGCCAGGCATGCCCTCAAAATGCCCTGCCATAGTGATAAATGCAATGAGGTTCCACATCAGATGAAACCCATCTGCATGGACGAAATGGCCGGTCCAAAGGCGCCAAATCTCTCCGCTTGCAATAGAGTTTCGGTCATACAGCAGAACATTTTCAAGCGCGCTTCCAAAACCGAAAACACCGATTGCAAACACACTCAAGAGGATGGTGACCCAGGGGCATCGCCCCCGAGCCACGTTTTGGATCCAAGTGAAGGCCCTAAGCATCGCCCGCCCGCTTTGCTTGGCGCGCCGCACGGGATGTGAACCATGCTAGTAGCAAGCCAAGCAGGCCAACATTTCCGCCGCCGCTGCCGCCACTACTATGGCTTGGGCGCGGACCGGCATAGGGCTGCTGGGTTCCAGGTTGCGGCGTGACTTGCGCGCTTTGGTTCGTCACAGAGCCTGATGCACGGACACGCTGCGCAGTCATTTCTTCCTTCGTACGCGCGGCATTGCGGCGCGTAATACCTTCGGCGGTAAAGACGTCATCGCGCACGACCAACATAGACGTATAAGGCGTTACAAGACCGCCTTCGACCGCCAGATCAATGATCGCGCCTACGCGCTCGCCGTCTTCGCCGAAGTGTAGGACTTGCTCCATCAATTCCTCAATGCGCGAGAAATACCAAAGACGGTCGACTTCAGGATTGTTGGTTGCCATCTCAGGAAAACGAATGCGCGTTTCATAGGTCTGCACACGGCCATTTATTTTGCCGGTGACCTTGAGGTCAGCAATGCCTGCTTTGCTATAACGACCGAACAGCGTGAGCTGTTCGCCGGCATGCAGTGTGCCAAGCTCAAGTGGGGTCACGCCCCGCGCACCAACGCCGTCAATTGACACCTGAATGTCGCGCAAGGCTTCGTGATGGAGCTTGGCAACTGCAGCTTTTACATGCCCAATGATATCGTCAGACGTCGACACGTTGATCGCCTCGCCGCCTGAAGCACGCGTCATGCTCTTCAGCAACGGACGATTTGCACTGTTGCCCATGACGAAAGTGAACAGGCGAACGTCTTTGCGCTCCATAAGCTTTATGAATTCCTGGTGCTCGGTCTCGCCTGCATTGGCGACGCCATCAGTGATCAAGATAACCGCCGTCGAGCGATCAGGATCGGCCAAATTCAGACCCTGCTCTAGTCCAGCAAAAAGGTTGGTTCCGCCGCCTGTCGCAATGCTGCCGGCAAGCGATTTTAAACGTTCCTTATTCTCGCCCGTACCCGGCAGAAAATAAGGCGTCAACTTTTGTGCGGTGTTATCGAAGGTTACGACGTGCGCGCGATCATTGGGCTGCATGCCGCCAAAAACCTGTCGCAGACCATCTTGCACACTGTGCAGCTTTCCAGCCATAGACCCAGACACATCGACAACAAAAACCCAGTCCGACCCAACCTCACTTAATGGCCTAAGCTCATCGCCGGGCGTTAAAGTCATCATAAAGGTGCCTGGTTGGGACGCGTCTGGCCGATTTGCGACCAGGTCTACACTGCCGGGGAGGCCATCTTGCAGGCGCCAGTAGACGACAATGTCTTGCTCTAAACTGAACACAGCGCCAGGCGCTTGAACTGCCGATACAGACCCAAATTGGCCGCTGGTTTTGGTACCTGCGTTCACTTCTAGGGCTACGTTTGCAGGTCCGTCCTCACCGGCGTTTGGTGCGTTAGATAAAGTGCCACTCTCTATAACGACCCGATAAGATCCATCAGCGTCTTGCGACACCACTGCGCCAGGATGCGATGGTAACCGCACAGCAGAGAGCGGAACAGATGGCCTGATCCACATGCCGAACCGGAAATACTCTTTGACGTCAGTTTCCGTGCCCCAAAAGGCGAGCTTTTGCTCATCCACACCGCCCTCGGCGAGAGGATAAACATAGCGGCCAATGCCCAGATCCACATGCGCTGGCTGAATATAGCTGAGCTTGATCCGGACATCTGCGGATGCCCGTACGGGCGTGACGCTAATATCAAATGTCCGGTAATCATCTTGTTCGGTGATCGCCGCCTCTCGGCCCGCATCGCGCTCGCGCTCGTAGAGTGCGCGGGCCCTTTGTTTTTCCACGACTTCGCCGCTGATCGGCTTTCCATCCACCCAATAAACAAACCCAGATACAGCGGCACTTTGCGGCACTGGGAAGGAGTAAACTGCTTCAAGATCCTGCGCGCTAGGATTGGCAAAGACTTGTTCGATGTGGGTGACGACATAGCCGTCTTCCACGACAACATCGACTACATGACTTTTAAGGTCGAGAGGTGACTGGGCGTCTCCGGCCGGATGCAGCAAACCTGCAGCTTGGGTACTCACTGTGCCCAAAAAAGCCAGTGCTACGCCGAGGATAAGTGAACGTATGTGTTGGTGTTTCATGAGTTGCTCCTATGAACGCGTCATCCCAATTGGATGCGAGGCACAGGGTGATGGAGCTGCGTCAAACCAACGTCATATCAGTATGATCGATACGGCGGCCTTGCGTGAATTCGGCGTCAAATCTGCGTGAATTCGGGGCTTTTGAGACAATCCGATCTGTTTTTAGACCGTCATCTGCGCAAATTCAGGACTTCGCTGTTTGCACAACACTTGAAGCGCTGACGCTAATTCCAGAACGGCAGCCAACCGAGCCGCTCTATTTGCGCATGGGAATATACGCCTGTTCGGCGCCTTAGGCGTGTCACTCTATCTTGGCACTCGCTTTCAACATAAAGAGTATTGACTATCCTCAGCTAAATTCATATATTTCTGTCATGACAGAAATTACAAATACAACCGTTGGGTCCGACGATCTGCCCAAAGCGATTGAGACCTTCATCCTCCAATGGGGTGATCTCGGCAGCCAGTGGGGTGTCAATCGCTCGGTGAGCCAGATCCATGCCTATCTTTACCTGGCCGATCAGCCGCTGACAGCAGAAGATGTGGCAACCACGCTTGGCATGGCGCGCTCGAACGTGTCCAACTCGCTAAAAGAGTTATTGAGCTGGAACTTGATCCAGCGGGTGCCCATACGCGGGGACAGGCGGGATCATTTTAGGGCCGAGACGGACGTTTGGGAGATTGCAACGCGCATTGCCGCCGGACGCAAAGCGCGGGAGATAGACCCCGCTCTTACCGCCTTGCGCACCTGTTTGGCGCAGACGGATGACGATCCAAGGGTCAGCAAAGAAAAACGCAAAAAACTAAAAGCGATGCTGGAATTCACTGAGACTGCAGATCGGTGGTACAATCAAATGCTCTCTGTACCCCACTCTAAGCTGGCAACGATCCTAGAGCTCGGCGCCCGGATTTCCGGGTTTGTCCCTTCTTCGAAAGACAGCGATTGACTTGTCCTCATTGGACAAAAGCGGAGGCGGTGTACGGCTGATCTCAAAACAGCATTGGAACCAAAAGAGCGCTTGGACGCGGCCACCATATATGATGACCGGTTCAAGAAACTACTCAGTGAAACCGAGTGGCAGCAGTTACCCGTAGCCGTCCAAAACAGATTTTCAAAGCGTGTTAAAGGTGGCGAGACCATCGTCTATATCGGCGAAATCACCGAGATGAAAACCAGCGCGCTGGGCAAGCTCCTTGCCTATATGCTGCGTCCGTTCGGCGCGCCGTTGCCGCTTAGCAGCGATGTCGGCACGCCTTCGGTTGTCAGTGTGACCGAGGATGTTTCAACTGGCGGGCAGATATGGACACGCCTCTATGCGAACAAAACCCGCTTTCCGCAAATGGTGCATTCCGCGAAGCGTTTTAGAGGACCGACTGGACTTGAAGAATACATCGGCGGTGGTCTGAGCGTCGCGCTTCGCGTCTGTGTTCGAAACGCACGTTTGCGTTTTGAAAGTGCAGGCTATTGCGTTCGCCTTTTCGGTAAAACCATAAGACTTCCAAGAGCCCTGGTGCCGCTCGACCTTGTCGTGACGCATGAAGCTTTGAGCCGCGAACGCTTTAAATTCTCGCTAGATCTGCGTGCCCCGTTTTTTGGCGCCTTAATCCATCAAGTGGGTCTCTATCGGGAGGAGCGGGAGTGAACCACCGCGTTCTTTTTATTGGCGGGACAGGGGTGTTTGGTTACCGCCTAGCCGATCATCTGGGTTATGGCCACGCCCAAACCCCTGATCTAGACATTATCATTACATCTAGACGCCTCGAGAAAGCAAAGCGTTCAGCAAACCTCCTGCGCGCCAAACATCCGGGATATTCCATCAGTGGGGCCGCGCTGGACCACCGCAAAGGCCTGAAAACGCTGCTCGATAATCTAAAACCATTCGTCGTTATTGATTGCTCCGGGCCATTTCAGAAAGCGACGTACGATGTCGCGAAAACCGTTCTAGGCGCTGGCATCCATCTGATCGACCTGGCGGATGCGCGCGACTATCTAAAGGACTTTGCTAAAGAGCTCGGCCCGATCGCCACGCAACATGGTGCTTGCGGTTTTACCGGCGCAAGTTCAACCCCAACGCTATCAAGCTGCGTTGTCCGTCATCTGGCTGCCAATTGGAAGCGCATCGATACAATCGATATCTGCATCACACCGGGCGGCAAGAGTGAGGCTGGAAGGTCCGTCATCGAAGCAATCCTAAGCTACGCGGGTGAAGAGATCATCACCTGGCAGAATGGCGGGATCGCATTGACCCGCGGATGGACCAAATCTCGCCTGATCGACATCCCCGGACTAGGCTGCAGATGGGTATCTCCTGTCGAAACCTTTGATGCGGAGCTGCTGGGAGATATGCACAACGTCCAATCAAGGGTATCTTTTGCAGCAGGTTTGGACTCTCTGCTTGAGCAATGGGGCATCAATGCCATTGCGTGGATGCGACAACACAAGCTTATCCCGCATCCCAGTCTACTTATTCCCGCTCTGCTGCGCATGCGTAAAATCACAAGGCGTTATACCTCTGACAAGGGTGCGATGGTCGTCGATATCACAGGCATCAATGCCGAAGGCGACTATGAACGTGCCCAATGGTCCCTGCTTGCGGAGAATGACCATGGTCCATTTGTGCCGATCTTGCCCGCTGCAGCGCTGATCAA
>JBCCLR010000005.1:0-44106 GCA_039026755.1 Pseudomonadota bacterium
ACGGCTCCATCAGGAAGGGTTGCAGCGGGATATCGATCGGCGTCCTCGATGTAGTACGGTAGTGGGTAAGGCTCATATGAAAATTGAACCCATGACTGAGCTTTTTGATCGTCTCTATGTTGAGCTTGTGCCGCAGTCGGACCTATGGTCGTTAAGAACATGGCGATGAATACGCCTATCAATCTTGGAATTGAATTGCCCATCATAAAGCGTTGCCTTTGCAGTTTTTCAGGCATCGCTACTGGGCGGAATTTTTTCTTCAATTCGTAGCGCCCGAACGAAACCAATAGTTCGATTTGCAATCATAATTTACATAAGGCGCCCGATCTCGACACCGCCCCCAATGCGCACACGGTGTGCATTAACGGATGACTTGGACAAAGGGCCTTTTGTTCGTGGCCCAATTTGCTGGCTTGCGATCAATCAAAAGTCGAAGCGTCCGACCAATTCGATTCGAATACCTTCACCATCAGTGCCATTGACGGTTTCAATTGTGTTGTAGATGCCCTCCAACCCGAAGGTGACGCCGTTAATAGGCGTGTAAAACAGGTTCGCACTGAAGCGTTCAGCATTATCAAATGACAGAGGATCGGCGCCGATTGGTTGATCCAGATCGAAAACACTTGCGGTAAGTGTCGAACGCCAACGATCTGTCCAAAAGTGTTGGTATCCAATGAAAGCGCCGAAAAGCTCAGTACCATCGACTTCGCCGTCTTCGTCAATCAAACCATCCAATCCACCAACAAACGAAGAAAAGTAATGCGTAATGCCTACGCCATACTGAGTCCCAAAAGAAATATTGTTTTCACTTGATCCAGTAAATGGCGTTTGCAGTCGCCCTGATAGATGAACCCCGCCACCATATTCTGTATCGGTATCGGATTTCAGCTGGACGCCAAGTCCCGCAAGCCGAAGATACCCCCAGTTGCGCCGGAGCTGAGCAAAGGCGACGACATTGGGTACCGATTCTGATGCGAGGAAATCTTCATTGCCGCCCAAATCAGCCGCTGGGTTCTCTATGCCGATGCCCCAGTTGGAATCCTGGCGTTCTCCTCGAACATAGTAAATTCCTGGGTTTCTTAAGACAGGAACTGCAAGAGGTCCGCCAGGGTCAGCGGTCTCGGGAAATGAGAACACATCAACAAACCCTGACCAGAATTGGCCAATCTTCAAGGGCCCCAACTCCGCCGCTGCATGTCGCAAACGGAGATCGAAATCATTGGTGAACTCGTCGCCATCACCGAAGAAATCGAATTCTACAAAGGTCCGAAAGTCACCGAATTTTGTTGGTGCGCGATAATCAAAATTCACTCGGCTATGGCGAGCGTGAATTGCGAACTGACTCGATCCGTCATCAACGGTTCCATCAAGCGGAATGGTCGGCGGCGTTCCGATAAATTGAAAGCCCTTATTGTCCGGGTCGAAATTGGAGTTGATTTGAACTAATCCGCCAACTCGAAATGAGCCGGATGTTCCCGGTACGCTGATTGAGCGATCAAACGTGCCCGCCGTGACGATTGCGTCGTCCGGAAACCGACCAATGGGCTGGCGATCACTCAACACGTTTTGTAGTATTCCTTCAACGCCGCCGGTGTCTTCATCACCGTCAGCCTCTGTTCTTGGAGTTGGGGATGCTACGGGCAGTCTGGCGATGGTTTCTGTGGTTTCTTCTGGCTGCGTATTTTCGGTTTGATGAGCTTTGTTTATTCTTTCGGCGTTGGCGTTCACCAAAGTCTCCACGAGGGCACGCAACTCCTGAACTTCTCTTCGAAGCGCCTCGACTTCTTCATCTTTGGTTTGAGCGTTTACGGACGTGGTGCCCATGGCTGTCGTAAGCATAAGCATAACAAATAGCTTTGATTTTCTTCCGCGCTTAAGACATCTCGACATCCGTACTTCCCATTTCTGAATCCTGTTGGTGTTCGCTAAGGAAGTTGAACGCTGGCAGGCGCAGAATCTCTACGCCTCTCGCAATGCTTTCGCTCCATCCTCCTGGGTCGTGTTGACCGGAAGTTCTTTTGCGCTCTGGGGGTTAGGTCGAGAGTTGAGACCCGCCCAGTCAACACGACCATTATTTACTGTCGCCGGAGCGAGAGGCGTTCTCAAGACACGCATACGCGCACTTACTGTGCGCCAAAGCAAGTTTTGAAGCATGAGTGCTTGCGATAGAGTTTTTGCCACAAAGAACAAATTCACCAGCTTCTAACGCTCTGTTCTCATTGCGGAATATCGGGCTACAGCCTTGCGCCCGAGAAGCATGGCCGAAAGATTTTTCGAAAGGGTAGAAATGAGATGATTAAGAGGTTGCGACTAATACTATCGACGATATTTCTGTTTACAGGACTCGCTTTGCCGAGTGCTGTAAGCGCACAAACTGCACCACCGGTCGACCCTGCCTTCGCTCCGCCAACGAAATCGCAGGATCAGCAAATGGACAAGCGAAACACCGTTCCGCAGGAATTTGAAACGCATATTATTGTGGCGACCGAAGCCGACCGCAACCGCGCTGAATTCATTTTGAAGCTCTATGACGTGTTTGCTACCAATCCATCGGGCGAAACGATGGAAGAGTTTATGTCAGACACGTACATTCAACATAGTACAGGTGTTCCGAACGGTCGAAATCCGATCGCTATGCTCTTCGCGTCATCGGTCGCCCAATACGACGTAAAAATAGACGTACACAAAGTAATGGTCATGGGCGATTGGGCGATGGCGCATGTGAATTTCCGGAATGTAGACAATGCCGAGCCAGACGACCTGGGGACGGCTGCCGTTGATATGTACTTCTTCGGTGACGATGGCCGGATTGAGGAACACTGGGACGTCTTGCAGCAGGTGCCGACCCACTCAGCAAATGCAAACGGCATGTTCGTCAAAATATTTGAAGGTGAATAGGCAATGAAAAAGACACTTTTACTCGGCTGCGCAATTGTAATCGCTCAAACCGCTTTTTTAGCGTCTTCATTCGCCCAAACGCCGCCCGCACCGCCAGCATCAGACGTTGAGATGAGATACTATGATCGCCACAAGATCGATATCAGCAATGTCAGGGATTTCTACGAAAACCTACTGATCGCGGATACGATGATCCATGCGGAGGCAATGTTCGAAGCAACGACAAAATGGAAGTTTACCCTCTATCAGATGATCAAGGTGGGGAGCGGTCATCACCAAGCGCGCAGCGCCTATCAATTGTCAAAGCTCGGCGTACCAATCGGAGAGATTCGAGACATCTGGTCGGAAGATTATGTGGAATCAATCAAGGACGCCCGTATTCGGACTGCGTTTGAGTATTTGGACCTTGCCTCAAACCTCCCAACGCGCGTGACTGCTGATACTCATGCGGCCTTGAGGATGCAGTTTGCAGACCGGCAGATCGTAGAATTGTTTGAGCTGACCGGCATCAACGCCGCGATGGCGACTCACGATCAAATTCTGCCGATCGCAACGGATCAGGAAACGCTAGATTGGGCCAACGCAAACCTTCGCTCAGTTGGTTGGGCGCCAGGGCACAATGAAAGCAGTGCTGAGGAACAGCGGAAAAATCCGTTCGTTGGAACTATGGTCCAGGCGCTTCACGACGAGTTTGTTGCGGACTGGAATGCCGGAGACCTGACTGCGAGAGCCCCAAGACTGAGAACGGATTATCTGAACCAGATCACAGGCTACGGCGTCTCAGAAATGACCTTTGATGGGGATCAAGACGGCATTGAAGAGCCGTTTGATTTTTATCCTACGGAATATCTTCGGTGGGAGGCGCCTGATGCTGATGCCGCTAACGCTCCGCCGTCTGGGACGGCGCCGTTTGATGTTGCTGCCTACGACTATGCCTACTTCACACCGGCGGTCATTCCCGAAACACGCGTTCCATTCAGCGAACGACACAAGTTGGATAACTCCTGGAGCCGCAAGAGCGGTCTCGGAACGCTTGGTATGGACGCTTTCACATTGCAGCGGGACCGCGCGATCACCTTACAAATGAAATGGTCGCTCTTTTTCGTTTATCAGCTGGCAAGCGGATGTGTTCACTGCCAAGCGCACGGCGCCTACGGGACGTTTCAGGAAATCGAAGACGACTACGTGTATGACAAAGTGCCTCCAGAGGAAATGCCTGCAGTCGCAGCGAAGATCCGATCTTTGATGGATTTCGAGCGCTCAGAACACTATTCCGATGCGGAGAAAGCAGCCTTTCGTGTTGCCCGCGATGCTGGAACCCTCCCAGGGCGCACAACTGCTGCGCATATCGAAGAACTGCGTCGGCATTATTCCGATCGAGAAATTCAGGAGATCATGGCGACGCTCGTTTTGACCCCTTGGTTATCGACCGTCATGCAATCGCAAGCGACTGTGACGGACCAGCGCAGCATGGCGTGGTCTATCAGACACTTGGGACCGGCTGGATGGAAACCCGGCATTCATACGGGATTGCCTAACGAGCAACGCCCATACCATATGAGCCAGTTCTACGCGGTCGTCGGTGGTGATATGGCAACGGGTGTGGTGACAGACGCTATCAGCGAGTGGCTTGACGTGAAAGTTCCTCTTGGGGTCGACGCAGATGGTGATGGTGTCGAAGACGCCTTTGACGGATTTCCCAACGACCCGAACCAATGGGCTGACACAGACGGCGATGGCATTGAGGATTCCCGGGACAGAGACATTGACGGTGACGGCATCTCCAATGCTCGTGAATTACGAGCGGGTACATTTCCCTACAAAGCTGATTCCGACGGCGATGGGGTTGATGACAAAGCGGAAATGGATGCAGGGACGAACCCCGTTGATCCGAGAAGCCTATAGCGCTAACTCTATAAATGCGTATCAGGAATGGGGACGGGAAGCCCGAAACTTTGTGGGAATTCAGAGCCTTAGTCTTGATTGAGCGGAAAAATACTGCCTATGAAATTGTTCTTATCCCGTAGCAAAGTCATAAATGAAAAATTCCAGCTCAAAATGGACCAATTCTTGGGAAGCAGGTCACGCGCAGTATCGAAGGTCCGCTTTGTCTTAGTACTCAAGGGGTCTTTGCATCTGCAAAAAAGGCCTGCTTTCTGTCTGTACCGAATTTTTACACCGCAAAACGGGATTACTGAGCGACTGCAAGGAATGTCTCAAAGGTCCCAAACCTAGCCCTTCCAGACCACAACGCTATCGCCGCTGGTCAAACCGCCTTCCGACCATAGCCGCCGCAATATTCACCTTCTGAATATCAATCGCGCCGCCAGCGATGCCCCAGCCCCAGGCGTCGCGCATGCGGCGCTCCATGGTGAAGTCTTTGGAATAGCCGTAGGCACCCATCAGTTGCAGGGCGGAGCTGGTGACTTCGCGGGCGATTTCGTTGGCAAAGCATTTGGCCACAGAGGATTCTTGGATGCTGGGCAGGCCGAGCTGTGAGTTGCAGGCGACCCGCTGAATAAGGAGGCGGGCTGCGTCCACACGCATTTGCATGTCTGCCAGGCGCAGCTGAACCGCTTGGAAATCCACGATCGGCTTACCGAATTGTTTGCGCTCTTGCACATAGGCGAGGATGTCTTCTAGCGCGCCAGCGGCTTGGCCCAGCGCCATGGTGGCATTGCCGCAGCGCTCCAAATCAAACGCTTCCATCAGCTTTTTAAAGCCGCCAGCGGGCACGATGATGTTTGCTTCTGGCACCGTGCAATTGTCTAAGAAAATGTCAGCGGACGGCACGCCGCGAAAGCCCATCAGGCTCTCGTTGGGGCCATAGCTGATGCCGGGCGCGTCTTTTTCCACAAAGACCGCGCCGATACCGCGCGCGCCCGGTTCGTCTGACATCCGGCAGTAGACAACATAGCCATCCGCATGACCGCCGCCGGACGACCAGCGTTTGGTGCCGTTCAAAATCACCTTGCCGCCGGTGACGGTTGCCTTTGTTTTAAGGTCAGTCAGGGCGGTGCCTGCATCCGGCTCAGACATGGCAACCGCAACGACGATATCGCCAGCACATACCTGGGGGACAATGCGCTGTTTCAGATCGTCCGACGCAAAGTTTTCTATGGCTTTAATGGGGCCAACGCAGGATTCAAACACTGGAAAGGCCACCGCGGAAGAGATCTTGGCAAATTCTTCGAGGACCAACAGGGCTTCCAGGTTCCCAAGGCCGAGGCCGCCAAGCTCGGGCGCGATATTCATGCCGAGGAACCCCATTTCAGCGTAGCGCTTAATAAGCTCTGGTGGCGGCGGTGTTGCCTCTTTTTCGCAGGTTTCAGCAAATGGCGGCAGTTCTGTCTGGGCAAATCGCCGTGCCGTGTCTTGCAATGATCTTTGTTCTTCTGAAAGCTGAAAATCCATGTCGTCCCCCTTCATTTTGCTGCTGGCAAAAGCCCTGCTGCTGTGGTGAGTGTTAGGGGTAAAGCGGCGATAGAGATAGCTAAGACTTTGGATATGAGGCGGCGATCATGACAGTATTAGGCGGCGTGCGTGTGCTTGATTTGGGCCGGTATATCGCGGGGCCTTACTGCGCCGCGCTGCTTGGCTATTTGGGCGCGGAAGTGATCCGTGTAGAACGCCCTGGCGGCGGTGAAGATCGCACCATCGCGCCGCTGTTTGACCGCGGCGATGGAACGCCGGGGGAAGGCGCGTTGTTCATGCAGACCGCGTGCGGCAAGAAATCTATTACGCTCAATCTTAGCACAGACGCGGGCCGCCAGGTGTTAGCCAAACTCGTTCAAAGCTGCGACGTGGTCGTGGCGAATATGCCGCCTCTTGCCTTGCGCAAGCTGGCTTTGGATTGGGACACATTTTCAGCCAGCCACCCACGCGGCATTCTCGTCACGCAAACCAGTTTCGGCGCGTCTGGTCCGGATCAAGACAAAGGCGGTTTTGATGGCATTGGCCAGGCGATGTCAGGCGCGATGTACCTTAGCGGGACGCCGGGACATCCCGTGAAGGCGGCAGCGCCGTATGTGGATTATAGCACGGCCACTATGGCGGCTTTTGGCACGCTTGCCGCGCTGATGCAGCGCGACAAGACGGATTTGGGCCATCATGTGGAAACGTCACTGCTTGGCACAGCGCTTGCGGCCATGAATGCCCATTTGATCGAACAGAGTGTGACGCAAAAAAACCGGGTCGGCACAGGCAACCGCGTGCAAACCTCCGCGCCGTCGGATGTTTTTGAAACGCGCGACGGCCATGTCCTCGTACACACCGTGGGCGGCGGCTTATTTAAACGCTGGGCCCGGCTGGTCGGGCGGCCGGAGCTGCCTGCCGATGACCGGTTTGCAACCGATCAGGCGCGCGGCGATGCGCGCGACGCGCTATGCGCGATCATGGCGGATTGGTGCAAGGATAAATCAACGCAGCAGGCGCTGAGCGAATTAGAAACAGCGGGTGTCCCGGCGGGGCCCGTGTTGTCTCTGCAACAGGCATTAGATCACCCACAAGCAGAGGCTATGCAGTTTTTTAAAGCCGTAGACTTTCCTGGGCTTTCCGAGCCAGCACCAGTGGCGGACTTGCCGGTTCACTTTTCAAGTCTGCCCGCTGGGATATCGCAGCGACCGCCGATGCTGGGCGAGCACACTGCCGAGGTGCTCGAGAGCCTTGGATATTCGCTAGGCGACATTGACCGGATGAGCGCTGCAGGCACAATTTAATCCAGCGCTATATCGGCGCCGTATCGCAACAAGAAACAGGCTTGAGAGGCAGTATGAACGAAGTCGCATCAGCAATTTTTGGCGCCAAAACGCATAGCGGGCAGGGTGATGCAACGCATGTCATCAACCCCGCCACAGAAGAGACGATTGGCACATTTCACGACGCAGAGGCCGGCCTGGTTGACCAGACTGTGCGCGCTGCAAAGGCCGCTTTTGAGAGCGGCGTATGGTCGCGCGCCAGCGTTGCCGAACGGCAAGCGGGCCTGCGCAAAATTGCGGATATCATTGAAGATCATGGCGATGAGCTTGCTGATCTTGAAATCAAGCAAACCGGGCTGGTGACGAGCCAAGTACGCGGCATGCACACGCGCCGCGCGGCTTATAATTTCCGCTTCTTTGCCGATTTCATCGGCCAGGCCGATGAAAAGTTGCATGATCAAGACGAGAACTATCTCACCTATGTGCGGCGCAGCCCAGTTGGTGTTGCCGCACTCATTGCGCCTTGGAATGCGCCAATTGCTCTCGGCTCCATGAAGATCGCTGCTTCCATTTGTTTTGGCAACAGTTGCGTTTTAAAACCCTCAGAGATTGCGCCGCTGTCATTGGTCCGCTTGGTTGAATTAATCAACGCGTCTGGCCTTCCCGAAAACGTCGTGAACTTGGTCAATGGCCGCGGCCATACGACGGGTGACACGCTGGTGCGCCACCCAGATGTGAACGTTGTCTCCTTTACCGGCGGCACAGCAACGGGCAAGAAGATTATGGCAGCTGCCGGCGAGGGGCTGAAACCATCCACCATGGAACTGGGCGGCAAGTCCGCAAACGTCATTTTCGCAGATGCGGATCTTGATCGAGCGCTTGATGCGGCGATCATGGCGATCTACGCCGGCAATGGTCAGCAATGCCTGGTCGGGTCGCGCATCATGCTCGAAGCCAGCATTGCCGATGATTTTATCAAAGAATTCGTGCGGCGCGCTGAAAAGCTAAAAATCGGCGACCCGTTTGACCCAACATCAAATATCGGCCCGCTCATCTCAGCAGCGCATCGCGAACGGGTGGAGAGCTTTGTCGGTACTGGTACAGGTGAGGGCGCGCAGCTCCTGACCGGGGGCGCGCGGCCCGAGGGTTTTGATCGCGGGTATTACTTCAAGCCAACTGCAATGATGGCGCCTAGCAACGATATTGCCCTGTGCCAGCAAGAGATTTTCGGGCCCTTCGCGGCCTTCCTAACGTTTGAAAGCGATGAAGACGCCTATGCGATGGCCAATGGTACCGAATTTGGTCTGGTGAGTTATCTATGGACCCAAAGTGTCGATCGCTTGATGCAGGCACAAGAGCGGCTGCACTCCGGGGTCGTGTGGGTCAATACACCGATGATGCGCGAACTGCGCGCGCCTTTTGGAGGCTATGGCGCATCAGGTGTGGGCGCAGAAGGCGGCGAATCATGTCAATCGCTCTACACCCGGCAAAAGACGGTCACAATTCCGCGCAAACCTGTGAATCTACCAAAATGGGGCGCGTAAGCGGCTTTCAATGGACTGGTAAATCGCGCTTAAAACCATTCGATAAAGCGCTGCAATCCGTTATTTCATAACGATTCGCGGTTTTGAAATAACTATGCTATAGCACTCTTCCGTGGGGGAAATGGTGCTATGTCGGCGCTACACGATGAAATTCTAATCTGGGTGAAGCTGAAGGGTTTCGCCACAGCTGACGCGCTTGCGAACCAGCTATGCCTACCGAAAGATCGGGTGGACATGGTGTTGGCGGCATTGGTGGAGTCCGGCCAGGCGAAACAAGTGCCGCTTGGCATAAAGTTGCGCCCGAATGGGTCTGAGGCGGCATTGCACGCTTGGGACGCCGAACGCGCGCGAACCAATCAGGTGATTATGGCGGGCGTTGTGAAAGACTTTGCAGCGCTTGATCGGGTTATGCAGCCGCTATTGTCCGACTGGAAAATGAAGAAAACGCCTGATGGCCCGGTGCGCAATTTGCACCAGGATCATGCCTATGACGATGCCTTGGTGGAGCGCGCTCTTGCGCTTAGTGCTGACGCAAGGCGTATGGTTGAATCGCTCGCCACGCAAGTACCACGTTGCGCTGCCTATGCGCGCCGGCTCACACGTGCAGAGCGAAAGGTCGCCTGCGGCAACCTGCGTTATATCTCTAGCTCCCTGCTCGACAGTATCGAAACTGTGTGGTGGGAGATGCGTCAGGATATGCTGGTTTTGGCCAAGCCAGATAGGCTGGTCTGCGCTTAAACGCTTTTCCGTTGCCAAAATCGTGCTAAGGATCCACGCGCAATACTCATTCCAATTTATCCCTACATCGCCGCGAGCGGTGCGGACGCAAGCGGGTTTGAGCAGCGCTTTAAGAGAGAGAAAGAGAGCAGCACATGACGCAGCCGCGTTTGGTTTATGTAAACGGCAGTTATGTGCCGGAACATGAAGCGCAAATCTCCGTCTTTGATCGTGGTTTTTTATTTGCAGACGCTGTTTATGAGGTGTCAACGGTCCTTAACGGGCAGCTTGTGGACAATGACGCACATTTATTGCGGCTGGAACGCTCGTTGCGCGAACTGCAGATGGCATCGCCTGTGCCAATGGCGGACATCCCTGCAATTCAGCGACATTTGATTGCCGAAAACGCGCTCATAGAAGGTGTGGTTTATCTGCAGGTCTCGCGCGGCGCTGCAGACCGTGATTTTGGATTTCCCGCCGCTGCGCAGCCGTCTCTCGTCGTGTTTACGCAAAGCCGCGCAGTGCTCGACACGCCGGCCGCCAAAACCGGCATCAGCGTCATTAGCATTGACGATATCCGCTGGAAGCGCCGGGATATCAAAACCGTAAACCTGCTTGCTCCGGTGCTGGCCAAACAACAGGCCAAAGATGCTGGCGCAGACGATGCCTGGATGGTTGAAGATGGTTTTGTCACTGAAGGGTCATCCAACAACGCCTTTATCATTACCAAATCCGGGGCACTGGTGACACGCCAGCTTGGTCATGAAATTTTGCACGGAATTACCCGAAAGGCGGTTTTGGCTGTGGCCCAAGCTGAAGGCCTAACCGTTGAAGAGCGCGCGTTTACTCTGGATGAGGCCTATGATGCTGCCGAAGCCTTTGTGACCAGCGCGTCAACTTTCGTGATGCCGGTGGTTAAGATTGATGATCGGGTCATGTCGAACAGCGCGCCTGGCCCACTGACATTAAAGTTGCGCGAAAAATACATCGAATTTGCGAAGGCCAGTCTAACCTAAGCTCCCCAAAGCGCAGCGCGCGGCCAAGCCATCTTTGAACCGGTAAATTCAATCCCATCCGGCCTGTCTTGTTTCATCAAAAGCGGTCCATCCAGGTCAATAAGGTCTGCATCATGGCCAAGCGCCATCGCGGGCGCCATGGCAAGTGACGTGCTGACCATGCAGCCGACCATGATCTTAAGCCCGGCGGCGCGCGCATCTGCTTTCAGGGCAAGCGCCTCTGTTAGCCCACCAGTTTTATCAAGCTTTATATTAACCATATCATAGCGCCCAATCAGGTGCGCTAAGCTGCTGCGGTCATGGCAGCTTTCATCCGCGCACAGCGAAAACGGATAGCTGCCAGCCTGCAACGCTGCATCAGCATTTGCAGGTAACGGCTGTTCGACGGTGGTCACGCCCTCGGCTGCTAAGTCAGGCGCGATGTCTTCAAAATCGCGCAAGTCCCAGCCCTCATTAGCGTCGACAATAAGCTCTGCCTCTGGCGCGCCATCGCGAACTGCCTTGAGTCGGTCTAGATCGCCTTTGCGTGCCAGCTTAATTTTTAAAAGCGGGCGCGCGGCGTGCCTCTGTGCGTCTTTGCGCATGGCCTCTGGGCTGTCATAAACAATCGTGTACGCCGTCGTCAGAGGCTGGCCTATGTCGATGCCGAGCGCGTTAAAAACGCTTTTCCCAGAACACTTTGCCGATAAATCCCACGCTGCAGCATCAACCGCAAACCGGGCCGCTCCTGGAGGCATGAGGCGCTCAACACTTGCGTGTGTAAAGCCGTTAGCGGCTTTGCTTTCAAACGCTTTGATTTGCGCAATCACGCTGTCAACGCTTTCATTATAGCGCGCGTAAGGCACGCATTCACCGCGGCCGACATGGCCATCTTGGCTAAGCGTGCATACCACCACGTCTGCCGCGTCTTTCGAACCGCGTGCGATGGTAAAGGTATTCGCTAAAGGCCAGCGCTCATGGCGCGCTGATATGCTTGGCCTAAAGTGCATCGACAAGCGCCTTTACGCCAAAGCGGAACGGGTCTGTCGCCGGCAAGTTAAACCGGTCTTCCAGGTCCGCAATGAAGGCCTTTGCGTCAGCTTCGCTCAGCGCTTGCGTGTTGATGGAAAAGCCGGCAAAGCGCGCTTGTGGGTTGGTCAGTTGCGCGACCTGCAGGTTTTGCGCCATGCACTCTTCAATGCTTGGGATAGGGTAGTGTGGCAGGCCGCGCATATGAGTGCGCGTCGGTTCATGGCACAGCACCAGTGCATCGGGCTGCGCGCCATGCAAAAGGCCTGTGGAAACCCCGGCAAAGCTGGGGTGAAACAGCGAGCCTTGACCTTCAATAATGTCCCAATGATCAGGATCATTGTCTGGCGATAACAGCTCAACAGCGCCGGAAATGAAATCCGCAACCACCGCATCAATGCTAATGCCTTCACCAGCAACGAGGATACCCGTTTGGCCGGTTGCACGCAGGCTTGCCTTCATGCCGCGCGCATGCATCTCGCGTTCTAGGCAAACGGCGGTATACATCTTGCCGCAAGAACAATCCGTCCCCACGCCGAGGATGCGCTTGCCGCTGCGTTTAAACCCGGTGCCCACATCGCTGATGCCATCGGGATGGCGCACATCATGCAGGTGGCGCCCGTGCTTTAGTGCTGTTGCTGCAATTTCTGGCTCATCGGCCAGCCGCATGTGTAGCCCCGCGGCCAGGTCAAAGCCGGTGGCGAGCGCCTCTTTCAAAACACTGAGCCAGCTTTCAGAAATTTTGCCGCCCCGATTGGCAACGCCGATAACCAGCGTTTGCGCGCCTTTTGCGTACGCTTCGGCTAGCGTTAAATCTGGCAAGCCCAGGTCCGCTTTGCAGCCCTCTAATCGCAATTGGCCGGTGCAACGCTCGGGGCGAAAGTCCTTAATCCCGCGCGCCGTTTTGGCAGCAAGTGCATCGGGTGCATCGCCGAGAAAAAGCAGATAAGGCGATTTAATGTCGTACATAGGTATCCTTCATTTTTAGCGGTCGCCAACACTATAGCGGCGCTCAAGGCGTTGCCCGAGCCCGGTGAGAATTTCATAGCTTATGGTGCCCGCCCACTCTGCCATATCGTCGATCGTTATATGATCACCAATGATTTCAGCATGGCGCGGCGGCTGCGCAATGGCGCTCACATCGGCCACCAAGGTATCCATTGAAATCCGGCCTAAAACTGCGCACCGCTGGCCAGCAATGATCACTTCAGCTTTACCGGCGATGTTGCGCGGGATGCCGTCTGCGTAGCCAATACCAATGGTGGCCGTGCGCATGTCTTTAGGTGCGGTAAAGTCAGCTCCGTAGCCAATCGTCTCGCCCGCTTTGACGTGCCTGACCTGCAAGATGGGCGCTGTGAGCGTTACAACGCTCTCCATCTGCATAGCCATGCCGGGCCGAGGGTTGCCGCCATATATCCCGATGCCCGGGCGCGAAAGATCAGACTGTGCCACTGCCGCATTCAGCGTCCCTGCAGAATTGCTTAACGAGGTCCGCAGCTGCGGGAATAGGCGGTGCAGTGTCGTGAAACGTTCGATTTGGGCGCGATTGACGCGATGATCCGGCGTGTCCGCACAGGCGAAATGGCTCATCAGAATGGTTATGCCGGCCCGGTCAATGAGGGCCGGATCGGCAGACAATGCGGCAATGTCTGCTGCATCGCAGCCAAGCCGAGACATCCCCGTATCCACATGCAGTGCCGCGCCCGGCGATGGGTTTTGGTCTGCCCATAAGGCGACTTGCTGCGCTGTATTGAGAACGGGCTTTAAGCTGTGCTGATTAAAGACGGCGACATCGGGCGCGCCAAGCCCGCTATAGATGTAAATGCTGGCCGCCGGCAGTATCGTCCTAAGAGCGACGCCTTCGGTCAAAGCGGCAACGAAAAACGTGTTACACCCCGCTGCATATAACGCTGGTGCCACATGATCCACGCCTAAACTATAGGCGTTGGCTTTGACCGTTGCACCGATGTCTGATTTTGCTTGGGTTTTAAGCTGCTGCCAGTTGCGCACGAGTGCGCTCAAATCGATGGACAGTGTCGCTTGGTCCGCAAATGCCATCCGCCGTTGGCCTAGCCAAACACTTGGCGGGGCAGCCATGTGGCAACGCTGGGGAAGAGGCTAAGCAAAACCAATGCGCCCAGCTGGATGAGCACAAAGGGTATAGCGCCGCGATAGATCTGGCTGGTTTTGACGTCCGGCGGCGCCACACTGCGCAAGTAAAAGAGTGCAAAGCCAAATGGCGGCGTTAAAAAACTGGTCTGCAGATTAAGTGCGATCATGATAGCGAGCCAAACCGGATCAATGCCCATGGCGATTAAAATAGGCGCAACAATGGGTACGACCACAAAAACAATTTCGATAAAGTCGAGAAAGAAGCCGAGGAAGAACATGAGCGCCATCACCAAAACCATCGCCGCGACCTTGCCGCCGGGCAGGTTTTCAAGCAGATGGTGCACGGTCTCGTCCCCACCAAGCCCGCGAAATACCAGAGAAAACAAAGCCGCGCCGATAAAGATGGTATAGACCATCGTGGTAACCGTCGTAGTGGATTCCACTGCCGGCTTTAAAACGCCCAGTCGCCACAGCGCGTTTAAGGCGGTTAAAATGCCAACGCTGGTTAAAGCGATGAGGCTGCTTGCAAAAATTTGCATAAAAACTGCAGTGCCGCCGCCGCTGCGGGCTGCTTCAAATACAGTCTCTGTGAGCGCTAGGAAAACCAGCGCGGCAAGCGCGAGGAGAGCAGTCACTAAGATACCGTATTGCAGGCCAGTGCAAATCCGCAAACCGCCCAGCAAAATAGCGCCAACTGCGCCAATGGCGGCCGCCTCCGTTGGTGTGGCCAGGCCCGTTAAGATTGAGCCCAAAACAGATAAAATGAGCACAATCGGGGGCAGCATGGCTGAGAACGCCTGGCGCATAAGGTGGCCCCGATCCTCGGCAGGGTCGCGGGCCAGCGGCGGCGCGCTCTCGGGCCTTAGCCAAGCTGTGATGCCGAGATACAGCATATAAAGCGCGACGAGCCCAAGCCCTGGAAACAACGCACCAGCAAACAAATGCCCCACCGAGAGCGGCGCGAAGGCAAATAGGCCCATGGACTGCTGGGCTTCTTGATAGGCATTACTCATCACATCGCCGAGCAGTACCAGGACGATCGAGGGCGGTATGATTTGGCCCAACGTGCCAGAGGCTGCGATGGTGCCTGTGGCAAGCGTCGGCGCATAATCACGCGATAGCATGGTCGGTAGCGACAACAGGCCCATGGTGACCACTGTTGCGCCAACAATGCCTGTGGACGCGGCCAGCAGCGCGCCAACAACAATGACGCTGAGGCCAAGCCCGCCGCGTAGCGGACCAAACAATTTGCCCATGGTTTGCAAGAGGTCTTCGGCCACCTTAGAACGCTCAAGCAGCACCCCCATGAAAATGAACATCGGCACTGCAAGCAGCGTTTCATTCTTGATGAGGCCAAACACCCGCTCAGGAAGCAGCGTCACGAAAGTGGGGTCGACAAAGATATCGAGAAGGCCAGCGCTATTGAGCACCGCCGCAATACCGGCAAAGGCGAGCGCGATGCCAGCCAGTGTAAAGGCAACGGGGTAGCCGGCCATGATTGCCGCGCACACGCATGCGAACATGATAAGCGCAAGTGCGCCGCCACTATCCATCTGCGCGATTGCTTCGCAGGGTTTTAAGGGAACGCCAGAATAGGCTGACGCCTTGCAAGGTCATCATGACGCCGAACATTAGAATAAGCGTCTTCAAAAGATAAACCGCCTGAATGCCGCTGGTTTCGATGGAGCCTTCGCGCAGGGCCCAACTGGCGGCGACATACGGCGTTCCAGCATACAAGATGAGAACGCACAGCGGCCATAACAGCAGCACAGTCCCCAGCAGGTTCACCCAGGCCTTCGCGAGGGCACTCATGCGATGATAAAACAAATCCACCCGTACATGCTCATCGCTTAGCAAGGTGTATGCGCCAGCACCTAAAAACATGAGGGCGTTCATGTAAATCAGCGATTCCTGCGCGAAGATGGAGCTGGCCCTAAATACCGACTGCGCAATGATGAGGCCGAACTGCCATAGCGAAAGCGCCAGCGCAGCCCAGGCAACGGCTTTGCCAATCGCTGCATTTAGCGTATCAATTCCAGCGCTAATTTTGTCCATGAGGCCTGCCGTGCCGCGTCCTGTTGAGCAGGCGTGCTAACAGAAAAAAACGCTCTGTGTCTATGTTTTAGGGCGCGGCATTCGGATTAGGTATCGGCGGTTTTGCGGGCGTCGATAAATGCCCCTTGCGCCACGTCGTCCCAACCACGGGCTTTAGCAAGCGCAGCGCTAAAACTGGCTGCGACGCGGCCGGTCAACGCGTCAGACGCGGCCACTTCGTCCAGCAGCTTGCTCCATTCTTTGGTTGCTGCTGCCATGATGTCCGCCGGGAAGGTGCGCGGGACGATGCCATGCTGGCTGCGCAGCACTTCAAGTGCTTCCGCGTTGCGCGCGTTATATTCGGCCAGCATCAGATGGGTTTCTGCAGCGCAGGCTTCTTTTATAATTTGCTGCTGTACCGGTGCGAGGCTATTTAACACATCCAGGTTGACGCCCAGGGTCAGTGTTGAGCCTGGCTCGTGAAAGCCCGGGCCATAATAGTAGGGCGCTGCCGTATGGAAGCCCAGCGCAATGTCATTCCAAGGCCCAATCCACTCGGTTGCATCGATATTGCCTTGGCTGAGCGCCAAATACAGCTCATTGCCCGCTTTGGTCACAGGCGTTGCGCCAAGCCGCCGCAAAATTTCTCCGCCCAAGCCGGGCATGCGGATGCGCAAACCTTTTAGGTCGTCAATCGCGTTTATCTCCCGCTTAAACCAGCCGCCCATTTGCGTACCGGTGTTGCCGGCAGCGAACGGTTTGATATTAAACCCGCCAGACAGTTCATCCCACAGCTCTTGCCCGCCTTGAAAGTTAATCCATGCGGCCATTTCATCAGCGGTCATCCCAAACGGCACTGACGCATAAAAGTTATAGGCAAGCGACTTGGCCTGCCAATAATAATCCGCGCCGTGGTACATATCGGCCTTGCCCGCCGATACAGCGTCAAAAGCGTCAAACGCTTGCACCAAATCACCCGCGGCATAGACGCGGATATCAAGCGAACCTTGGCTGAGGGCGGTAATACGGTCCGCCAGGCGCTGCGCCCCGGTGCCGAGGCCTTGCAAGCTTTTCGGCCAGGTGGTGACCATTTTGAGCGTGCGCTTTTTCAGCTTTGGCCCAGCATTTTGATCCGCGTCCGCGTTCTCGCCACTGCATGCGCCAATGGTTGCTGCGGCAACCCCCAGGCCAAGCATCTTGCGTCTATTGGCAGTCTTTGCAGTGGTCTCACGCACAGCGATTTCCCCAAGGTCTTTTTGGTTATTTATTCAGTATTATAATCGCGCCGTTTCCAGCCATCCGGGCCGAGATATTCCAGCGGCTTAAAGCGCGATTTGTAATCCATTTTATCTGAATCTTCGATCCAGTAGCCAAGATATACAAAGCGTTGGCGGCGGGCCACTGCGGCATGGATATGGTGCAAAATGATGTAGGTGCCCAAGGACCGGCGCGTCTGCGCGGGGTCATAAAAGCTATAGACCATACTCAGGCCATCGGTCAGGACGTCGGATAAGCAGCACGCGATGAGCTGGCCAGGCTGGCCGTCCACACCTGGCAACCGGTATTCAAACAGCCGGGTGTCAACTGGCGAGTGTTCAACCATGTCGGCATATTCTTGAAAATCCATATCGGCCATGCCGCCGCTGGGGTGACGATTGGAGAGATAGGTTTTGAGCAACCGGTATTGTTCGCGCGTTGCGATGGCATCGGTCACTGTTGCCGTTAAATCCTCATTGCGGTTGCCGACCCGGCGCAGATTTCGTGAGTTTTGGAATTCATCTGCAACCACCCGAACCGAGATACAGGCCGTACAGTTCTCACACGCAGGCCGATAGGCAACCGACTGAGATCGGCGAAAGCCAACCCGGCTCAGTGCGTCATTAAGCGGGGCCGCTTCATCGCCGCGCAATTCAGTGAAGACTTTCCTTTCTTGACGTCCCGGAAGGTAAGGACAGGGCGCAGGCGCGGTCACATAAAAGCGTGGAAACTGAAGAGACTGATCGGTCACAAGCGCGGTGCAAACGTCATAGTTAAAAGTCGTTCGCAACAATAGGCGGGGCGCGAAGTTCTACCAAGCAGTTTTCTTAGTTAACGCGCCAAAAAGCTGCTTTTTTGGGTATTTTGTCGTTAATACGCGCCGAAGTCTGGAGCGAGCACGGGCGCTTCGCGCAGGAGCAGCAGAGTGACGCGCTTGTTTTCCGGGCGTAGTGGCTCGTCTGGAAATAGCGGGTCGGTTGCTGCTTTGCCAGTAACATCTGAGAACCGGTCTGCACGCACTTTGGCCGCGCGGATAACCCGCCGAGCAGCATTGGCGCGGTCAGCGCTCAACTCCCAATTGCCATAGTCGCCAGGCGCGGCAGGCGCTGAATCGGTATGACCGGCGATCGAAATGCGATTGGGCAGACCTTGGACAACCTTTCCCACCATCGTCAAAAGATCACGCGCAAACGGGTAAAGCTCTGCCGACCCACGTTTAAACATGGAACGGCGATCTTTATCGATCAATTGAATGCGCAGGCCATCCGGCGTTTGTTCAATGATGATCTGATCTTGGTGGCGTTTGAGTGTTTCAGATTCTTGGATTGCGGTTTTAAGGGCGCGTTCGACTGAGCCAAACATCTTATCTTCGCGCTTAACCACCTTCACTTCCCAATCATAGGACGCTTTTTCATCGGCTACGGCCGCGCGGTAGGAATCCCCAGATTGCGCATCACTGTCAGATACAGTGTTGGGATCATTCGGCGTTGCGTCAAAGCTTATGGTGGCTGAACCGGACTTTGAAGCGCCAGAGCTTTCCATTGCTGTCCCGCCCAAAATGCCGCCAGCGCCGGACGAGTTCGACATTGATGCATTGGTTGGCGTGAAATAATCAGCCAGGCCCTGCAGGGTGACTTCATCCGACACATTCAGCAGCCATAAGAGCATGAAGAAGGCCATCATGGCGGTGGTAAAATCAGCATATGCGACTTTCCAGGCACCGCCATGGTGGCCACCGCCGGAGACTTTCTTCACTTTCTTAATCAGTATGGGGCGTTCGTCTGCCATGCTGTCCACGCTGCTCAATGCGGGGTTAACCGCTGCCTTTACGCGGTAACAGTAACGCGGCTTGCGTTAACAGGGCTTAAATTAGCGCTCTATGCCTCGATCTCTGCACCGCGCTTTTGGACTTCAAAACCTTTGTTTTTGAGATCATCGATAATGAGCTGCAGGCCGGCCTCATCGCGGGTTTCAACATCGAGGTCGCAGTAAGTGCCTTTGGCGGGCAGGTTGGTGTGTAGACGATGGTGGTTTACGTCGATGATGTTGCCGCCGTGGTCGGCAACGGCTTGCGCGATTTTGACCAGTTGGCCGGGGATATCGCGCATGCGAATGCGCAGCCGCGCCAGCCGGCCCTCGCGGATCAAATCGCGCACCAAGATGGCCGACAACAGCCGCGGGTCAATATTGCCGCCGCAAATTACCAGGCCGACTTTCTTTCCTGCAAAGCGCTCTGGATAGGCCAGCACCGCTGATAGGCCAGCCGCGCCGGCGCCTTCGGCAACGGTTTTTTCCACGTTTAGCAGCATGGAGACGCCGTGCTCTAGGTCATCTTCGCTCACGGTCACTATGTCATCGACCAGCGCGCGGACGATCTTTTGCGTCAGGTCACCTGGATGCTTCACAGCAATACCTTCCGCCAGGCTATCGCCGCCGCTTGGCATCGCATCGCCGCGTATCGCTGACAACATGGACGGGAACAGCTCTGCCTGCACCCCGACAATCTCGATATCTGGATTAATATCCTTCGCAGCAACGGCCATGCCGCTGATGAGCCCGCCACCGCCAATGGGAATAACAAGGCAATCCAAATTGGGGAACTTATCAAGAAACTCGAGCGCAATAGTCCCTTGCCCGGCAATCACATAAGGCGTGTCAAAGGGGTGCACAAAGACCATGTCGTCGCGCGCGGCGATCATTTTGGCATGGTCAGTTGCTTCTTCGAGGACTTGGCCGTGCACGATGACCTCTGCCCCCAGCACGGCGGTATTTTCCACTTTGACCAGGGGCGTGCCTTCGGGCATGACGATTTTGGCGGGAATGCCGAGCCGTGTTGCATGATGGGCAACACCTTGCGCATGATTGCCGGCAGACATCGCTACAACGCCGCGCCGGCGCTCATCATCATCCAGCTGCAGCAGAAAATTAAGCGCGCCGCGCTCTTTAAAAGAGGCGGTAAATTGCAGGTTTTCAAACTTCAAATACAGGGAGCAGCCGGCAATCGCGCTGAGCGTCTGGCTTTGTTCGCAGGGCGTTCGGCGGATTGCATCAGAAATAGACGCAGCCGCATCGTGCACCATTTCTGGTGTAACTTGCAGGTCTTCTAATGTGGCGGCGTCTTCGCCCATGCCGATCATCTTTCTTCTTTATTCCTCACTCAATTCTTTAGCGCCTACACGCTTCCACACTGAGATAAAAGCAATTGCTCTTGTTTCGCATGCATCTTTTGGTTTTAACGCATTGAAACAGCGTGTGGGAGCAGCAAATGAAATGTGCGTTTATTGGCCTTGGGGTCATGGGGTTTCATATGGCCGGGCATTTGCAAACAGCAGGGCACCAGGTAACTGTCTTTAACCGGACTGCTGAAAAGGCGCAGGCTTGGGCCAAGACATTTGGCGGCACACCCGCAGCCACGCCCGGCGAGGCCGCGCAGGGTGCTGATTTTGTGATGGCCTGTGTGGGCCGCGACGCTGATGTTGAAGCCGTGACCATCGGCGAAGGTGGAGCCTTTCACACAATGGCGCCAGGCGCAGTTTTTATTGACCACACGACCGCATCGGCTGATCTCGCGCGTGCCCTATGGCAGCGCGGGCGCGATATTGGGATTGATGTGCTTGACGCGCCGGTGTCTGGCGGGGAAGCGGGCGCGCAAAATGGCCAGCTCACCATCATGGTCGGCGGCAGCGAGGCGGTGTTTGAGAAAGCCGCGCCGGTCTTAAAATGCTATGCAAAACAGGTTGGGCTTATGGGCCCCGCCGGCGCGGGCCAAGCCACCAAAATGGTGAACCAAATCTGCATTGCCGGCCTGGTCCAAGGCCTCTCGGAGGCGATCCATTTTGGCCAAGCAGCCGGGCTTGATATTGCCAAAGTCGTTGACGTGATTTCACAAGGGGCTGCGGGCTCCTGGCAGATGGCAAATCGCGCAGAAACGATGGCAGCGGGCAAGTTTGATTTCGGCTTTGCCGTGGATTGGATGCGCAAAGATTTGGGCATTGTTTTTGCCGAAGCCGAGCGGCTTGGCCTTGATTTGCCGATCACAAAAATGGTTGACCAGTTTTATGCCGAAGTGCAGGCAAATGGTGGTGGGCGCTATGATACGTCTTCGCTGATAACGCGCTTTTCAAGCAAACGGTAGTTGGGCTTTTGCCGTGTTGACGGCCTGCAGGCGCACGGCAGTTATAGCCTTGAATGGCATCTAAAACACCCGGTGTTTCGATGAGGTCACTTACTGTGATGCCAGTGGGTGTATGGC
The DNA here is from genome assembly GCA_039026755.1 of Pseudomonadota bacterium. Taxonomy (GTDB): domain Bacteria; phylum Pseudomonadota; class Alphaproteobacteria; order Sphingomonadales; family CAKZYD01; genus CAKZYD01. The sequence continues at coordinate 21,536 of JBCCLR010000005.1, forward strand.
AAAAAAATGTTGAAATCGGGCATATTAACGTCCGATTTCAGAGGTTCCTGCCGAACAACTCCAAGGATACAAACGAAATGACAACCATTTGATGTGATGACGGGGGCCGAAGAGTTTTGTTTGCGTATCGGAGTAACGCCACGTGCTTGCAGCCCACAGAATCTTGCTTCTCGCTGCCTTCTTTAGTGTTCTTGTGTGTGAAGGACGCGCCTCGACGCTTCTCTACAGTGAAGACTTTAGCGGCCAAGATGGTCAAGGCGCCGTTGGGGGGCCAAGTGGTCCGACGATTGATACCAGCCTTGTTGATTGGACAATCGAAGACACGTCATCAAAAAACTTTGCGAGCCTCAAAACAAACAATGCGGACGAGACGTTTTCTGTTATTGCAGGACGGGTTGAGGCGCGCGAAACCGGTCCGCGATTGCGTTGGATATCCCCAACGATCGATACGCGTGGATTTCGAAACCTGGAGCTAGCAATCGATTTTAGCGAGGCGGGGTCGCTCCAAAATAACGATAATATCCGGGTTTGGTATTCGGTGGATGGAGATCCTTCTTTCACGTTGATCCCAAACTTCAACGGCGCAGGCAACGGGAACAACACGTTCCGCAATGATTTTCCTGACACCACGCTAACTGAAAGTCTTATCGCTGGGGATTCGCTTCGTTTGCGCGTGGATTTCCGGGTCCGTGGCAACGGCCAACGTCAATTCATGGACAATATCAAGGTTGTGGGCAGTGTGCCTGTGCCGGCGAGTGGCGCGCTCATGGCCGGTGCGGTCGGTTTGTTTTTATGCTGCCGTCGGCGGCTTATGAGACGCCGCTAAATCCTTGCCCTAGCGCGCCGCACGACGAGCGCTGGTCTACGTCGCCCGCATTTTTAGTAACGCCGCCGCCTTAGGCGCGAAATAGCTGAGCACGCCATTGGCGCCAGCGCGTTTAAAGCACATCAGGCTTTCTAAGATCGCCGCCTCCTCATCGAGCCAGCCATTCTGAACCGCAGCCATCACCATCGCGTACTCGCCTGAAACTTGGTAAGCGAAGGTCGGCATGGAAAACTCGGCCTTTACACGCTGGATGATGTCGAGATAAGGCAGACCGGGTTTGACCATCACGCTGTCTGCCCCTTCTGCGATATCAAGCGCCACTTCGCGCAGCGCCTCATCGGTGTTTGCCGGGTCCATTTGATAGGTCCGCTTGTCTCCCTTAAGCCGGCCGCCGGAGCCGACGGCTTCGCGGAACGGCCCATAAAATGCCGATGCGTATTTGGCGGCATAGCTCATGATTTGAACATTGGTAAATCCGTCCGCGTCAAGCGCAGCGCGGATCGCACCGATCCGGCCATCCATCATGTCCGATGGCGCAATAATATCTGCGCCTGAACGCGCTTGATTGAGCGATTGCTTGGTTAAGATTGCAACCGTCTCATCATTGAGGATTTCGCCTTCCTCAGTCAGTAGGCCATCATGGCCATGGTCGGTATAAGGGTCGAGCGCGACATCTGTAAGTACGCCAACATCTGCGCCCATGGCCGCAATAGCCCGTGTCGCCTGACACATAAGGTTCTCAGGATTAAGCGCTTCTTCACCGCCGGGCGTGCGGCGATCACTTTGCGTGTTGGGAAAGAGTGCTATGCAGCCGATGCCAAGCGATACCGCTTCGTCGATTGCGGCGGGGAGCATATCAACGCTAAGGCGTTCAACGCCCGGCATGGCGCCTATGGGCTGGCGTTCATTGCTGCCTGGGCAGACGAACACCGGCCAAATCAAATCAGCCGGCGATAGGGTGGTTTCTTGCACAAGGCGGCGAGACCAGGCGCGTTGGCGAACGCGCCTCAGTCGGGTCGTAGGATAGGCTGCAGACATCGCCGCACATGAGCAAGAGTTGGCGGCAAAGTCAACGTTCGTGCGTGGTTAAGCAGCAGCCCCCAGCATGGCTTTCACTTCTAGGAATTCCTCAAGCCCATATTCGCCCCATTCGCGGCCATTGCCAGACATTTTGTAGCCACCAAATGGCGCATTCAGCTCCATGTTGGCGCCATTAATGTGGACGTTGCCAGCGCGGATTTGCCGGGCGACCTCGCTGGCGCGCTTGACACTGCCGCTTTGCACATAGCCGCTGAGCCCATAGGGCGTATCGTTTGCGATTTCGATCGCTTCTTCTTCGCTGTCGTAAGGGATCATTGCCAAAACGGGGCCAAAGATTTCTTCGCGCGCGATGGTCATGTCATTGTTCACGTCCGCAAATACTGTCGGCTTGACATAGTAGCCGGTGTCGAGCCCCTCGGGTTTGCCAACGCCGCCCGCGACGACAGTCGCGCCTTCGTCAATACCGGCCTGGATGAGGCCTTGGATTTTATTGAATTGCACTTCGGAGACGACGGGTCCCATAGCTTTACTTTCGCTGTCAGGCGGCGATACTTGAACGCTTTCGCACACAGCTTTGGCAATCGCTACGGCGTCGGCATATTTCGAACGCGGCACCAACATGCGCGACGGAGCATTACAAGACTGGCCTGAGTTGACCATCATCTGCTGCACGCCAGCGCCCACGGCTTTTTCTAAATCGGCATCGTCTAGGATGACATTGGGGCTCTTGCCCCCCAGTTCTTGCGCAACCCGTTTGATCCCGTCTGCCGCGGCTTTGGCGATGGCCACTCCAGCGCGGGTTGAGCCGGTAAAAGACACCATCTCAATGTCTTTGTGCGACGTCAGCGGCGCGCCGACGCTGGGTCCATCGCCTTGGATCAAATTGAACACGCCGGCGGGCACGCCTGCCTCATGCATCACTTCAGTGAATAAAATGGCGTTGAGCGGTGAGACTTCAGATGGCTTGAGCACCATGGTGCAGCCCGCGGCAATTGCCGGAGCGACTTTACAGCTGATTTGATTGACCGGCCAATTCCATGGCGTGATGAAAGCGCACACACCAATCGGCTCTTTGCGCATCAACGTGTTGCCATTCATAAACTCAAAATCATACTCTTCAAGCACTTTTTTCACTTGAATAAAGTGCCCAATACCCGCCGGCGCTTGCGCCGCGTTGGCGAGCCACATGGGCGCACCCATTTCACTGCTGATGGCGGCTGCAATCTCGCCTTGATGCTTTGTGTAGGCTGCGATGATCGCGTCAAGCAGGTCCAGACGTTCAGCTTTTGTCATCGCTGAGAAGCTCGGGAAGGCGCGCTTCGCTGCAGCAACCGCATTGTCTACGTCGGCGGCGCTGCCATTTATAATTTGGGCAATAGGCTGCTCTGTCGCTGGATTGATCACGTCAATCGTTTCATTACTTTCAGGTGTTACCCAAATGCCGTTGATATAAAATTCTTTCTCGTGCTGCATCGATCAGACCTTTCCTTGAGGGATCTTCGAGGGATGTGGAGGAAAAATATGTGATCGACAGGCTATCAGAAACTGGGTGAAGTGCCAGGCCATGCATATGTAAAGATGCTAGGCATTGTGTCGCTTCACCAAAATCACCTCTTCCGCCGCGAAAAAGGCTATTTTATAACGCACGTCTTGCGCTTCACGTCATACAGGTAAGTCCCATGATTAAACACGCCATCTCCACTATCTTCGTCAGTCTTCTGATTTGGAGCAGTGCCGCATCGGCGCAGTCTGTCGATATTCCCTATGACACGTTTATCCTCAACAATGGCCTGCGTGTGGTCGTGCATGAGGATCGCAAAGCGCCGATCGTGACTGTCTCTGTATGGTATCATGTCGGCTCAAAGGATGAGCCGGAAGGCAAAACCGGCTTTGCGCACTTGTTTGAACATCTCATGTTCAATGGGTCGGAAAACCACGATGCAGAGTATTTCGAACCTTTAGAGCAGGTCGGGGCCACATCGCTTAATGGCTCCACTTGGTTTGACCGGACCAACTACTACCAAGACGTGCCGACGCCGGCGCTTGCATTAGCGCTGTTTTTAGAATCAGATCGGATGGGCCATCTGCTTGGTGCCATCACCCAAGAGAAGCTCGATAATCAACGCGGCGTCGTGCAAAATGAGAAACGCCAAGGCGATAATAGCCCCTATGGTTTGGCCGAATATCGCACGCTAAAGGGGCTATATCCAGAAGGCCACCCCTATCGCTGGTCAACGATCGGCTCCATGGAAGACCTCAATGCGGCCAGCATTGAGGATGTAAAAGATTGGTTCCGGCGTTTTTATGGGCCCAATAACGCAGTGATCGTGCTTGCTGGGGACATTGATCTGGCCACCGCAAAGCCGTTGATGCAGCAATATTTTGGCGATATTCCGCCAGGCCCGCCGCTGCCTAAGCTGCAATCTTGGGTGCCTGAGCTGAGTGAAAATATCATTGATCAAATGTATGATCGGGTACCGCAAGTGCGTATCCAGCGCATGTGGAACCTACCAGGACTAACCGATCGCGACACCACGGAAATGTCCGTTGTGGCGGGCATTTTAGGCAGCGGCAAAAACTCGCGCATGTACAAGAAATTGGTGATTGAAGAGCAGGTCGCCACGTCCGTTTATGTGAGCGTCCAGCCGCTTGAGGTGACAAGTCCTTTCGAAATTCAGGCGCTGGTTAAACAAGGCGTCGATCCAGCCCGGGTGAACGCGCTGATTGGTGAGGTTTTACAGCAGTTCTTAGAGGACGGGCCGACGAAAACCGAGCTGAAACGGATCAAGACAAAAATTACAGCGGCTCGCGTACGCGGGCTTGAAAAAGTCGGCGGATTTGGCGGCAAGGCCGTGACGCTGGCGCGCGGCATGTTGTACGCAGACGATCCGGGCTTTTATAAAACCAGTGCCAAATGGTTTGACGAAACGACCCGAAAAAGCCTTAAGGCTGTTGCCAATAAATGGCTCACAAAAGGCTATTATCAGCTCACTGTACTGCCCTTTGATGACGGCAAAGCCGCCGATGAAGGGGTTGATCGCTCAAGCCTGCCTGCTGTTGCAGCAGCGCCGGATATCGACTTTCCAGACACTCAGCGTGCCGCGCTTTCCAATGGCATCGAAGTGGTTTTCGCACAGCGCAGTACTATTCCGGTTGTGCAGGTCGCGCTGCAATTTGATGCCGGCTATGCGTCAGACCAAGGCGGCAAATTGGGCCTTGCAGACATTGCCATGGCGATGCTGGATGAAGGTACCAAAAACCGTACCGCATTGGAAATTGCATCAGACAAAGAGCTGCTTGGCGCGCAAATCGGCGCGGGATCCGGCCTTGATACGTCAACGGTTTCGCTGTCCGCTTTGAAGGCCAATTTAGAGCCCTCGCTCGATCTGTTCGCTGACATTGTCCGTGCGCCGAGCTTTCCGGCGGCTGACTTAGAACGCGTTCGTGGACAAGCGATTGCCGGCATCAAAGCGGAAGAAGCAAATCCGCAATCCATCGGGCTACGGTTGTTGCCGCCGCTGCTGTATGGCGCGGACCACCCCTATGGTGTGCCGTTTACGGGCAGTGGCACAGCTGATGATTTGGCCGCGATTTCCAGGGATGATCTGATTGGGTTTCATTCACGCTGGATCCGGCCAGATAACGCAACGCTCTTTGTGGTGGGCGATACCACCCTGGCCGAGATATTGCCTTTGCTTGATAAGCGTTTTGGCACGTGGAAGGCACCGAGCGCGGCACTTGGCCGTAAATCCGTAGCGGAGGTGAAGCCAGCGAACACCAGCCGCATTATTATTGTGGACCGGCCCGGCTCGCCGCAGTCGCTCATCTTAGGCGGACTGCTTGCACCGCCTACAGGGTCAGACAATACGCTTGCCATTAGCGCAATGAACGATGTGCTGGGCGGAGCCTTTACCGCGCGTGTGAATATGAACCTGCGTGAAGAAAAAGGCTGGGCCTATGGTGCGTACACATTTTTCCGAAACGCCAAAGGCCAGCGTCCTTATATGATTTACGCGCCGGTACAATCGGACAAGACAGCCGAATCTTTAAGTGAACTCCTCAAAGAAATGCAGGATTTTATTGGTGACCGGCCGGCAACCCCTGATGAGCTGACGCGCGTGGTCAATAACTCCAGCCGTGCCTTGCCAGGCCAGTTCGAAACCGCCGGGTCCGTCCTGGGCGTCATGATGCGCAATAAGGTCTATGGCCGGCCAGACAATTATGTGGAAACCCTGCCGGGGCAGTACCGTGAATTGACCTTGAAGAAGGTAATGGCGGCGGCGTTTGAAGTGGTGGCACCGCAGCGCGTCACGTGGCTGATCATGGGTGATGCAGCGCAGATCAAAGCGCCCTTAGAAGCGCTGGGCGTGGGCGAGGTGACAGTACAGTCGGTGCGCGATGAGACAAGCGCACGCTAGCGCATCGGCAGATTACGCACCATGGCACCCCTAACCGGCGCGGTTTTGGTGGAACGGCTCAATGCGACGCAAACCGAAACCGCCAAAATGTTTAAACAGCATGTGCTCGAGGCAGATCCTGACGCCGGGAAAGTCATCATCGAGTACACGCCTGATAAGCGGTTTTGTAACCCCATGGGCGTGGTGCAAGGCGGCTTTGTCGCGGCCATGCTGGATGAGGCGGCGGCAATTGCCTGTATCGTGCACGCACAAAAGCCCATCGGCGTTCCAACGCTGGAAATGAAGGTCAGCTATTTCAGGCCCGTGCTGCCTGGCCGCGTGATCGTCACAGGCCAGATTGTAAAGCAGGGGCGCAAGGTGACCTTCCTAGGCGCTGATATGCACGATGACGCCGGCAAAGCACTGGCGCAGGCGTCGCTCACATCCATGCCGACGGGTTAGCCGCGCAACTGCCGGCTAAGCATATCTTCAAGCAGCTGCGGGTTGGGCCCTGAGATGACCGCCATTTGATGATAGCCTGCCAACACGGCAAGTGTTGCATGCGCATGTTCTTGCGCGCGTTTTGCTGGTAGTTTTAAAACCCGCGCCAAAAAGTCAGTCAGCGCATAATGTCCTGGCTCTATCACCCCGGCTGCATCGGCCTTGTCCTGCGCGCTGAGTTTAGACCACAAGCTGTGCGCCAGGGCGCTGTGCAGCGCGGCAAAGCGCTCGCTGGTGATAAAGTGTTGAGCAATAATGGCGGCAGTCTTCTGCTGCGCATCCGCAGCGCTAAGCGCAGGCAAGCGGGCAAAGCCGATGAGCCAGTCGGCAAAGGCTTCTTCATAGAGTTCAATAAAAATAGCTTCACGGCTGCTGAAATATAAATAAACAGTGCCCTTGGCGATGCCGGCCTGCTTGGCAATGGCGTCCACGCGAACATTGTCGAGACCAACGTCTTCATACAGCGCTAAGGCAGCATTGAGAATGCGGCGCCGACGGGTGTCTTTTTCGGCCTGATTGCGGGCACGTTTAAAGGTCTGCAGTTGGGTCATTGGGGCAGCATACTCACTCTATAAAAATCCCATAAAATCATTCGAATTTTTAACCTTTCTTTATCGCCAATCTGGCATTTTTGCGTCAGGAAAGAGTATCTGTTTAAGTCCATGAGGTAATTTATGTCCGGTTTGCAGCCATTTAATCAGCCCAATGATGCTGAACTCAAAATCGCGCAGACAAAGCCGACGTTTCTAGACACGATGCAGCTGGTGGAGCGGCTGCACCGCATGTTGCTGGATGTGATTAAAGTGCGTCTGGAAGAAACAAATCGCGTGGACATTAACTCTGTGCAGGCTCTACTACTCTACAATGTGGGTTCGCTCGAAGTGACCGCAGGTGAACTGCGTAGCCGTGGGTACTATCTCGGCTCCAACGTCTCTTACAACCTAAAAAAGCTGATTGAAGCGGGTTATATGCGCAATAAGCGCTCGGAGCATGACAAACGCTCCGTGCGCATTTCTTTAACTGAGCGCGGCATGGAAATTTGTGAGCTGATTGATGAGCTTTATGATGAACATATGGCTGACATGCTCGAGCGTGATGTGTTTGAACTCGACAGCTTACGCATGACCCGCAATGCACTGCGCGATGTAGAGCGGTTCTGGACCGACCATTTGCGCTATAGCTAAGGTCAGCGCGCGGTCCGGGCTCCTTTGTAGGCGTCCGGCGCGTCTTTCCTACTTTTCACGTCTAATCGGGCAAATAGCCTCGCGGAATGTAGGCGCCTAAGGACGTTCGAGATGTCTTGAACGAGTCCCGGATTTGGCTGAGGCCTGGATGTATGTGCGCTGGTCGATCCATTCGTTCAGGCCGTATATTCAATGTCGCGTCAATCCATATTCACATCCATGATATGCGCGTGCGGATCGCACCGCTAAAGCGGCCAAATCATCGGCGACATGATCACCACGACCGCGCCGGCGATGAAGTTCATCGGCAAGCCGACTTTCAGAAAATCAGTAAAGCGGTAGCCGCCAGCGCTGTAGACGAGCGTGTTGGTTTGATAGCCGATGGGCGTGGCAAAGCTGGCGCTTGCGGCGAACATCACGGTGACAATAAAGGGCCGGGCGTCATAGCCCAGTTGGTCCGCTACACTCATGGCGATGGGGGTCATAACGACCGCCACAGCATTGTTTGTCACCGTTTCAGTGATGACCGAACACATGATGAAGATGACGGCCAAGACAGCCGTTGGAGGCAGGTCAGACAGCAGTGGCAGCAATGCCTGCACCAGCAGCGCCAGCGCGCCCGTATCTTGCAGCGCAGTCCCCACGGCGAGCATTGCATAAATCAGAATAATGATCTGCCAATCAATCGCTTCGATGGCTTCATCCATATCGATGCAGCCAGTGATGAGCACCAGCACCATGCCGATTAGGGCGAGCGAAAAAATCGGCATCAGATCAATTGCTGCGGCGAACACGACAAAGCCGATGCAGGCAAAACTGATCCACGCCTTGCTGCGCCGAAACGCTTTTGAACTTGGCTCGGTCAAGTTGAGCAAATCGGCCTCCTCATTGAGCCGATTTAAGTCTTCCGGCGCGCCTTCAAGCAGCAGTGTGTCACCCACGAGCAGCGGTGTATCATCCAGCTTTAAGCTCGCATTTTCGCCCTGCCGGTGCAGCGCAAGCGGGTAAACGCCATAGCGCCGCGCCATACGAATTTGCCGCAGTGTACGGCCCAGAAATTTCGATTTTGGCCCGATCAGTGCTTCAACAAGCATGGCCTGCCGGGCATCAACCTGCTCAATCAGATCATCTTCGCTCTGATCTGCCTCGGGTTGGCCTGCCTGGCGTTCAAGTTGCACATCCTGATTGTTGCGCATGGTCATGATTTCAGCGACAGACGACTTCATGACAACCCGGTCGCCAGATTGGAGCACAACCTTTTGCATCGCACGTCGCAATGAGGTTTGGTTGCGGATGACGTCCACAAGGCGCCGGTCGCCGGCTTTAAATAACGACACATCCAGCGCCTTTTGGCCGATGAGTTCGCTATCATGCGGCACCAGGACTTCAACAAAGAAGCGCTGTGGCGCGCGGTCGGGCAGGGACGTTGAAACGGTGGTCCGCTGCGGCAGTAGGCGCGGCGCAACCAGCCATAAATAAAATCCCGCCGCCATACATAATGTCAGGCCAACCGGGGTTATCTCAAACAGTGAAAAGGCGCGCTGCCCTGCCTCGCGCGCTACGCCATCGACCAAAATATTGGTTGATGTGCCAATTAAAGTGCATGTGCCGCCAACAATCGCCGCATAGGAGAGTGGGATAAGGAGTTTTGACGTGGACGTGCGCAGCGAACGCGCAATGGTTGACACCAGCGGGATCATGACGAGAACCACCGGCGTATTGTTGGCGATGGCCGAGGCGCCCATGCTTGACAGCAAGATGGCTGGCCGCACCGCTGTCGGTACGCGCCGGGCAAGCCGCGTGAAAAAGCTGGTAAATGTTGCCAGCACCCCGGTTCTGACCAGTGCTGCGCTCAGCACAAACATCGCAGCGATGGTCGCCGGCGCGCTGTTCGACAAGGCACTTAACGTGACATCGGCATCAATGATGCCCAGCGCAAGCATCACAGCGACCGCCGCAACAGCGCTCACAGCTGGCGGGTAGCGCTCGCTCATAAACGCGGCAAACAGCAGCATTAAGATCACGATCGCGGCATAAGCCTGCTGCGTTTGGGTGAGCAAATCGATCAAACTGCCCTCAAGGTCTACGTCGTCTGGCAGGGTAACAGCTAGTGCGCACCCTGCAGCGGTGCAAACACGTCTTTTTGCTTTCCTAACCGTTTGCCGTTAATTTTACGCCCATGTCAATGCGGTGCTGACCGCTATATGTCCAACCTAGCAGAGCGAAGGTTAAACCAAAGTATGCCAGCTCAGATGCATCAATCCGGCTATTTACTGGAATTCGTTCCGGCGCGCGGCGCAATAAAAGTGAGCGCCATCGATCCGATAACGGGCACGGAAGTCAGCATTGTCGGCAGTCCTGCAGCGAGCCAGGCCCAGCTTGAGCGCGTTGCGGTTCAGAAACTTGAGTATGTTCTGACCCGCGATACCCCTGCGCCGCTCACGCCGCCAAGCGGCCGCGGCATCATCACCTAGGTGTGCTGCAAGAAATATCGACGCATATTTCGGAAAAAAGAGTCGCTTCAAGGGCGCCTCGGCGCTATCCAAGCACGGCGGGTTAACGTGTCGACGTGCAGGAGCGTAATGTGAGCGATAAACCAATTATTGCCTGTGCGAGCGACCATGCCGGTTTGCGGCTCAAAACGGTCTTGATTGAGCATGTCAAAGAGCTCGGCCATGACGTGCTAGACCTCGGGCCACACGAAACCCAATCCGTTGATTACCCTGATTATGGTTACAAGCTGGCATCTGCCGTTGCCGGATTAGAGGCGGACATTGGCATCGCCGTATGTGGATCGGGTATCGGTATATCCATGGCACTCAACCGCCACCCGGCAATACGCTGCGCCCTTGTGACGAATGGTCTAATGGCGCGGCTTGCGCGCCAACATAATAATGCGAATGTCATAGCCTTTGGTGATCGCCTGATCGGTGAAGACATGGCAAAGGACTGCGTAAACGCGTTTTTAAAGGCGGAATTTGAGGGTGGACGGCACAAGCGCCGCGTCGATAAGTTGAGTGCGCCGACGTTGCAGTGCTAACGCAAGAGGCGCGAAACCGCTTGCAATGCGTGGGGTGTTGGCGCACGTGCTGCTCGCCTAAAGTGATGAATGCTGAAGACGACGCCAAACGAAGATAAGGGAATATTGGCATGGCCACCAAACAAGACTTTGTTATTCGCTCAGAAGGATTTTTTGATCAATCCATCGCGGATGCAGATCCTGCGGTTTTTGCGTCAATTTCAGGTGAATTGGCGCGGCAGCAAGATCAGATTGAGCTCATCGCTTCTGAGAACATTGTCTCACGCGCGGTGATGGAAGCGCAGGGCTCGGTCATGACTAATAAGTACGCAGAAGGCTTGCCTGGCAAGCGCTACTATCAAGGGTGCGCACAGGTTGATATTGCCGAGGAGCTGGCTATTGACCGGGCAAAACAACTGTTTGGCTGCTGTTTTGCCAATGTGCAGCCGCATTCAGGGGCGCAGGCCAATGGTGCGGTAATGTTGGCGCTGACAACGCCGGGTGATACCATCCTGGGGATGTCGCTCGCAGCAGGGGGGCACCTTACGCACGGGGCGCCGCCGTCACAATCAGGCAAATGGTTTAACGCCGTGCAGTACGGCGTTACGCCCGATACGCACCTCATTGATTATGATGCGGTTGAGGCGCTGGCTTTAGAGCATCAGCCGAAAATTATCATTGCCGGCGGCTCTGCATACCCACGGCAGATTGATTTTGCTCGGTTCCGCGAGATCGCTGACAAGGTTGGCGCGTATCTTCATGTGGACATGGCACATTTTGCTGGCCTGGTCGCGGCCGGTGTTCACCCCAGTCCATTCCCACATGCCCATGTGGTCACGACGACCACGCATAAAACGCTGCGCGGCCCGCGCGGCGGCTTAATTCTGAGCGATGACGCCGAGCTTGGCAAAAAATTCAATTCCGCAGTTTTCCCCGGCCTGCAAGGCGGCCCGCTCATGCATGTTATTGCTGCAAAAGCCGTAGCTTTTGGCGAAGCGCTGCAACCGCAGTTTAAGGACTATGCGGCAAAAGTGATTGAGAACGCGCAAGTTCTGGCCAACACCTTAAAAGCGGCGGGCTGCGATATTGTTGCTGGCGGAACGGACACGCACGTCGTGCTCGTCGATCTAAGGCCCAAGGGCATCACGGGCAAGGCTGCCGATGAGGCGTTAGAGCGCGCGCACATCACATGTAACAAGAACGGTGTGCCGTTTGATCCTGAGAAACCATTTATCACATCAGGCATTCGCTTGGGGACCCCGGCTGGCACGACACGCGGCTTTGGCAGCGCCGAATTTCGCCAGATCGGAGACCTCATCGCCAAGGTCGTTGACGGGCTTGCAGCGCATGGGGAAGAGGGCAATGCGGCGATTGAAGCAGAGGTGCGCGCACAAGTTTCTACGCTGTGTAAAGCCTTTCCCATTTACAACGCCGCAATTTAGCGCTTTATCTATATGTCGTAGGTAGAGCGGCATGAGCCGCAGGATAAAGGGGCTAAAGCGCAATGCGCTGTCCATTTTGCGGCAACGATGATACCCAGGTAAAGGACTCTCGGCCGACTGAAGATGCGTCGGCTATTCGCCGCCGCCGCGCCTGCCCAGCCTGCGGTGCGCGCTTCACGACCTTTGAACGCGTGCAGCTGCGCGAGCTTACCGTGGTCAAGCGTTCGGGCCGCAAAGTGCCATTTGAACGCGAGAAGCTGGAGCGCTCTATCAATATCGCACTGCGTAAACGCCCGGTTGAGCCGGAACGTGTGGAGCGCATGATCAACGGTCTGGTACGCCGCCTTGAAAGCATGGGCGAAAGCGAAATTTCAGCCGATGTCATCGGCCAGCTTGCCATGGAAGGCCTGGAAAGCCTTGATAAAGTGGCTTATGTGCGCTTTGCCTCGGTGTACAAAAACTTCCGCGAAGCCAAAGACTTCGAAGACTTTGTGACGACACTATCTTCAACCACAAAGCAGTAGTCCTAAACGCGAAGGTGCTGCGCTTGGTGACCTGCTACTGCATCCGCTGACGCCACTAAACTCCGCGCTCTGAATATTTTTGGCGGCAAGTGAACCGGAGCGTGCTATGCACGCGCATCGCTCTGCAAAAGGTTCGCGCGCTGCTAAAGATATGACAGATCAACAAACGACAACGAAACCAAAAGGATCGCGTGCGGCCGCGCGGCTAGCCGCGGTCCAAGCGCTATTTCAGCTCTCGCGCAGTGATGATACACCAGCGGCGGTTATTCAGCAGTTTCGTGAACTACGCTTTGGCACGGAGTTTGATGGCGTGCCGTTTCCGCATGCGGATGAAGCGTTTTTTGCTGATATCGTTAAAGCTGTTGCACAGCAAAGTGCTGTGTTTGACGCTGAGATTGCAGAGCGGCTTGCAAGCACCTGGCGACTTGAGCGGATTGATCCGATTGTGCTGCAAATTCTGCGGGCCGGAGCATATGAACTGATGCAGCGACCTGATGTGCCGACAGCAGTAATTATCACGCAATATGTTGATGTTGCACATGCTTTCTACGACGGCGCCGAGCCGAAATTCGTTAATGGCCTGCTTGACCGCATGGCCAAACAGGTGCGCGCCAGCAGCTAGTCAACATGCCTGAGTTTGAGCGCATTGCCACATATCTTGCGCCGCTCGCAGGCCAGCAAGGTCTTGGCTTGACGGACGACGCTGCGCTGTTTGAACCGCCGCTGGGCAAGACGCTGGTGCTGGCAAAAGATATGCTTGTTGCGGGGGTGCACGTGCCCGCCAGTGCAGCGCCAGAGGTCTTCGCGCAGCGGGCCATGCGCACAAATCTATCTGACATGGCCGCTATGGGGGCAAAGCCGCTGGGGTATCTGCTTGGCCTCGGCTTGCCAGGGAGCGTTCCTGACACCTGGCTTGAGGCTTTTGCTATAGCACTTATGCGCGATCAACAGGCGTTCGGCTGCACGCTATGGGGGGGTGACAGCATAAAAGCACCAACAGATATCACGATCTCGATGACGCTGATTGGAGCAGTGACGCCGGGTAAAGCGCTAAAGCGTGGTGGCGCACAGCCTGGCGATGACATCTATGTGTCTGGCCATATTGGCGCTGCGGCTGCTGGGCTGAAGATGGCATTGGGCACGCTGCCTGACGGCCTGCCGGAATGGCTTTTGGCCTATGAAAAACCAATGCCGCGACTGGCGCTCGGCCGGGGGCTTGTGGGCCTTGCGACGGCATGCATTGACGTATCCGATGGCCTGATTGCCGATATTGAGCACGTGGCGCAAGCCAGCGGCGTTTGTGCCGACATTAGGCTCGCCGACGTCCCGATTGCCGAAGGTCTGCCAATTGACGCGCTAACCGCTGTAACCGCTGGAGATGATTATGAATTGGCGTTTACCGCGCCGCCGGACCGCCGGGATGCTATTTTTACGCTTTCTGAAAGGATTGGCGTTAGCGTATCGCAGATAGGCAAAGCGCGCGAACGGGTGGCTAGTGCGCCTAACGTCAAGCTGCTGGATGCAACAAAGACCCCGATCAAGGTGAAGGACGGCGGCTGGCAGCATTAGCGATCACGACGAAGGATGACGATGGCTGAAGAAGAAGAGGTCCAAACCGCGCCTGTTCCGGCAAAACAATCAAAACTGCCGATCATCATCATGTTGTTTGCCGGATTGTTTCTTGGCGGCGGTGGGGCGACAGCGTATTTTTTATTTGCCGCGCCCAAGCCTGAACTGGCCGAAACACAGCAAAGCGAAGAAGAAAAGAAGAAGCAGGATCTTGCAGCGCTGAAACCGCGCTTTGTAAATGTGGACCGCATCAGCGCGCCACTCATCTCTGCAGACAATGTGATTGTTGGGCACGTTTCAATGTATGTGCTGTTACAAGTGGATACCGAGGATGACCGAGACTGGGTGCGCGACCGCTTGCCTATGGTGCGTCATGCAATCAATCTTGGCGTGGCAAAAGTCGGTGTGAATTATAAGGAAACGCCGTTCACCGTTGACTATGACGCAACCGCTGAAAGGATCGTTGCTGCGGTGAATGATTACCTCCACACCGACCGTGTGCTTGCCGCGCATATCAAAGAGGCGGTGAGGCTATAAGCGTCGCTCGTTTTGCGCCAGATCAAAACCGTGAAAGCGTTTTAAACAACTTCCTATCGCGTTGTGATAGGATGTTTGCTGTTGTCCTTGCTTTGCACCGCGCGGCTACTTACAGTCGCGCTGTTCGCTATTGAGACATGCTCTCAATAACGATCAAATATTGAAAACGAGCGGGGGTCGCAAAGTGCGCCTAAGTTGGCGGGCTAAAGCGGAAATAGCAGTGGCTCCCGCGATACCGAATGAGAGTAGGGAGCAAGTATGACTGCTATTTTAATTGCGATAGTGTGCGGGTTCGTCGCTGTCGCCTATGGGGTGTTGACCCGCGCTTCTGTTATGGGGGCGAGCGCCGGCAACGATAAGATGCAGGAGATTGCAGCGGCTATTCAAGAAGGCGCAAACGCTTATCTTGGCCGCCAATACCGCACTATTGCCATCGTCGGCGTGATTGTTGCGGTCATTATCGCATGGCTATTGGGGCCATATCCGGTGATTGGTTTCGTGTTAGGCGCTGTGCTGTCTGGCGTTGCTGGCTTCATCGGTATGAAGATTTCCGTGCAAGCGAATGTGCGGACCGCTGAAGCGGCGCGCAATGGCCTCCAATCCGGCCTGACGCTCGCGTTTAAGGCTGGCGCCATCACTGGCCTGCTCGTGGCGGGTCTCGCGCTGCTGGCCATTGCTGCGTATTTCTATGTGCTCATCGGTATTCAAGGCGAAAGCCCGACCAGCCGCACGGTGATTGATGCGCTGGTTGCGCTCGGTTTCGGTGCTTCGCTTATTTCAATCTTTGCCCGCCTTGGCGGCGGCATCTTTACCAAAGGCGCTGATGTGGGCGCGGATTTGGTCGGTAAAGTAGAAGCTGGCATCCCTGAGGATGACCCGCGCAACCCCGCTGTGATCGCCGATAATGTGGGCGATAATGTTGGCGATTGTGCCGGCATGGCTGCTGACTTATTTGAGACTTATGTCGTGACCGTCGGCGCCACCATGGTGCTGTCTGCGCTTTATGCGAAAACCGCAGAGACCGCGCTCGCGCTGATGACGCTGCCGCTGGTGATCGGTGGTGTGTGCATTCTCACGTCTATTGTGGGCACCTATTTCGTCAAGCTTGGCTCGAACAATTCGATCATGGGCGCGCTCTATAAAGGCTTCTTAGTCACCGCGGTTCTGTCCGTGCCCTTGATCTTTTTCTCAACCAGTTACGTGACCGATCTTAATGTGCCGATGATTTTGGAGTTCGGCGGCGAGGAACGCACCATTGTCGGCATAGATTTGTTCTGGTGCGGCATGATTGGCCTCGCGGTAACCGGCCTGATCATCTGGGTCACCGAATATTATACCGGTACCAACTATCGCCCGGTGCAGTCCATCGCCAAGGCCTCGGAAACTGGCCACGGCACCAACGTGATCCAAGGCCTGGCGATTTCGCTGGAATCCACGGCGATGCCTGCGATCATTATCTGTGTCGGCATCATTGCTGCTTACATGCTTGCGGGTCTTATCGGTCTTGGCTTTGCGGCAACGGCGATGCTCGCGCTGGCCGGTATGGTGGTTGCGCTCGATGCGTATGGACCGGTGACTGATAACGCCGGCGGTATTGCTGAAATGGCGGGCCTAGAGGATGAGGTGCGCGAGCGCACAGATGCTCTGGATGCAGTCGGCAATACCACCAAGGCGGTCACCAAAGGCTATGCCATTGGCTCAGCCGGGCTCGGCGCACTGGTGCTCTTTGGTGCGTATAATGCTGACTTATCGGTGTACTTCAAGGACATCAGCGTCGATTTCCAACTGTCAAACCCCTATGTGGTGGTTGGCCTGCTGCTGGGTGCGCTGCTGCCGTATTTGTTTGGCGCGATGGGCATGACGGCTGTCGGCCGGGCAGGCGGCGCGGTTGTGGAAGAAGTGCGCGAGCAGTTCCGCAACAACCCTGGCATTATGGAAGGCACGTCTAAGCCCGACTATGCCAAAACTGTCGACCTGGTCACCAAAGCGGCCATCAAGGAGATGATCATCCCATCACTCTTGCCCGTTCTTGCGCCTGTGGTCGTATACTTCGTAATTGCTTCTATCGCTGGTCAAGCACAAGGCTTTGCTGCGCTTGGCGCGATGCTGCTCGGCGTTATCGTCGGCGGGCTGTTCGTGGCCTTGTCCATGACGGCAGGTGGCGGTGCTTGGGACAATGCCAAGAAGTACATCGAAGACGGCAACCACGGCGGCAAAGGCTCTGAAGCCCATAAAGCGGCCGTGACTGGCGATACCGTGGGCGACCCTTATAAGGATACGGCGGGCCCGGCGGTGAACCCGATGATTAAGATCACCAATATCGTGGCGCTGTTGCTGCTTGCGATCTTAGCGCACTAACCGGTCTGACCTTATTCGAAAAACAAAAAAGCGCTGGGGAAACCCGGCGCTTTTTTTGTGAACGCGCGTGTCCGCAAAAGAGATAAGGCCTGAGTACGGGTCTGAAAAAAATACGATATAGGTGTCGGAAAGTTTGCCAACTGCACATTCCGATTACTGTGATTAATCTATTAAATTCAAACAAATCAGCGATTTTGTGCTTTTGGCATGGTGCTTGCTTTTTCTTTATTGGGCGAAGTTGTGTCGGCATGGGGGCTACGTGCCGCGTCACTCTTTAATGGAGCTCGCCTATCATGTTGGCATCTGCAAAATCACGCCTGGCGCTGCGTATCTTCGCGCCAATTCTTCTGACATTTTCCGCTTTACCTGCTGAAGCGGCTTTAATCCGCTATACCATAACGGATGCGGTGATTTATGAGTTAGGCTCGCTTCAAAACTTCACAGAGGTGGGCCCGAGTGATCGCACGGATGTAGAAGACGATGCATCCCTTACCGGGTCCTTCCTATACGACAGCACAAAGTTCATTGACACGGTTTCAAATGTCAACATTACCGTCAGCGGCGTTGGCGGGGGATTTGACGGTAGCTATATGCCGGGTTCTGTAAGTGCCCTTGGTGCAAGTTTTGAAAGTTCCGCGGGAACGGTCATCGGTGCTCCTTTGTTGAGCTTAACCTTTGATCCATTTCTCCCCACCGGTCCGACGCCGACCCTGGAGCCCGTGTCGCTGGTTCGTGGCGCGTTTGACCCGCCAATCTTTTTCTATTCTGCCCTTAGCATCATTATAGATAATTCGTTTGGCCTGGACCTGGCAACTCAGTACGAGATTTCCGGCACGCTCACGCCAACGCTTGTGCCCGTTCCAGCGGCAGCGCCGCTGTTCGGTGGAGCGCTCATAGCTGGAGCCGCAGCGCTGCGGCGCCGCAAAAACGCAGCGTCTACGCGCTCTTGAACCTATGCCCATCCGGTGCTTGCACGTCGTGTTGATATCTCAACTCCGAAGGCGATTTGGAAGCACTGATTTACCAGCGTTTGCCAAACCTTCGCCGCGTTTTGCGCGGCGAGAAACATGGCATGGGGTGCTTAGCGGCTGACCAAAGTTTAACGATGGAGACTTCGATCATGTTACGCGTTTTCAAATCTCGACGGGTGTTTGGTTTGTTGGTGCCAATCGTAGCGACACTGATGGCCGCATCTGCCCAAGCTGCGCTTATTCGCTACACCGTTTCAAACTCTATCGTTTATTCCGGGGTTTCAAATGCTGCCCCAGGCATACGCACCGACATCCTTGATGGCGCAAGCTTGTCTGGGTCATTTCTCTATGACAGCATCACTCAGCAGCTTTCGGGCTTTTCGCTCAGACTCAGCGGGGTGACGTCGGCGCTTGATGGCATGTACGCAACAGAATTTTTATCGAGCCGGTTTACGGCATTTCTTCTGAACGATGCGACGGCCATTGCCATCGGTGGCGGCGCACTTAACCTTGGCTTTGCTCCACGCTTTCCTGTTGGTCCTGCGCCAGCGCTCGAAGATGTTTCTCTCGCGTCCAATCCGTTTTTCGGTCGGCCGGACGAGTTTACGTATTCGACTGTAGAGACGATTGAAACGCTCTTTCAAGGGTCGATTAATTCGACGCAGCTGGCGTTTCAGCTATCTGGCACGCTGACGCCAACACTTGTGCCGCTTCCAGCGGCGGCTCCGCTATTCGGCGCAGCGCTATTGGGCGTGGCAGCTTTACGAAAGCAACGCCGGAGTTAGGTGCGCCGCGCACTCAAATGCAGTCGCCTTTTTAAAGCCGCTTCCTGGCAACGTCGATTGCGAAACTCTGGATATCGGTTCGTTGCGGTTAAAACAGCCCTGCAAATTGGCCAAGGGTAACAACGGCTAGACCGGCTAGGGTTGCGAACGTCAGCATCATGCCCAAAACGCGGAATCGCCCAGGGGCTTGTGGGCTGGCAAAGCCGATAAAGTGAAACACGCGGCCGGAGATGATTGCGACGCCGAAGCCGTGCAGGATGGGTCCTGCAAGCTGACCCGCTTCGGCAATGCCGAGCAAGATCAGCAGCAGCGGCGTATATTCGGTAAAGTTGGCCTGGACGCGCATGGCCCGCTCAAGGCCAGCGTTATTGCCCGTGCCTACCGAGACCTTGCCACTGCGCCGCTGCCCGATAACGCGCACGGAAAGAAAAATGAGGAACAGGGCGGCGAGCCCAGCATAAAGGCCTGTTATCGCCATATTGCTCTATCTTACACGCGAAGGGTTGCCCTATTTGGGTTCAAACACCTGGCGGCCACGATACATGCCCGTGGTCATATCGATATGGTGCGGCCGGCGCATCTCGCCTGAATCCTTGTCTTCTGAATACCGTTCTTGCTTTAGCCGGTCATGCGACCGGCGCTTGCCGCGCTTCGATGGCGTGGTCTTTCGCTTTGGGACTGCCATGGTGAATACCTTTAATTTCAAAATTAGCGCCGCGCTTAGCATTTCTTCTGCATCAAAGCGAGCGCAAAGTGGCCTTAATCACCCTTCGATTAACTGCTGGTTTAAAAGCGCTGACCCACTTGGCTAAACCGGTATCGTAAAACCAGGCGCTGACGCTTTTACTGCGGCGGGCCGCCTTGGCCTGCGCCAACGGGCGCGCCAGAGAAGCGGCCAATATTTCCGAACAGCTGCTCAAAGAAGCCCATCTCGCGGCCTCTCGTCGGCGTCTTGTCGCCTTGCAGGTCCACCGCTGCCACATCTTCTATGCCGAAATATTCGACGCGGTCGACATTATCGCGATCATCAAAATAGACTGCCATGACCTTATGCTCAGTGGGCTTTGGCGTAAAAAAGGCGAACTGTTCGGTTTGCCGTGTCACATAATAATAAACGCTGGGGTCAAACGTGCCGGCGACCGAAGGCCGGCCGAGTGTGGCTTCAACCGATTGCCGGTTGTCGATGTCTGGCGCGATATTCGATACGAGAACTGGGTCAGCCAAATAGCCCACTTGGTCGCGCAGCCCAGAACAGCCAACAAGAAGCGTGGCAAAGCCGAGTGCCCACAATGATCCTGTGCATGCAGCATAAGCACGCACGACTAAAGACTTGTACATTGATCCCTTTACGCCTGTCTTTTTACGCACATATAGGCTGTTATGTGATGCTGCGTATCGGCAGCGTCCGTTCCGCTTTGTGCAGTATAGATGTGTACCTAGCATTGCAGCAAAAATATGGAAGTGCGACTTGGTATTTCAGTTTTTTAAAAACCTGATGGCGCGCAACGGACGCTTTGGCGATGCGCTTTATGATGACGCCGTTGTCCAAGCCAGACGACCACTGTTTTTTCATACCATGGGCGTGCCCGATACACTTGATGGGCGTTACGATCTCATTGTTTTGCATCTGTGCTTGCTGCGCTTTGCCATTTTGCAAGATGGGGAAGCGCCAGGAGATGGCGCCATGCTGCAAGCTATGGACGAACGTTTTGTGATGGATATGGACCACGCGCTGCGCGAGATTGGGGTGGGCGACTTGTCTGTTGGTAAGCAAGTAAAAAAAATGATGGGTGGCTATCAAGGCCGCTGGACATCCTATCGCGATGCCTTTTCAAATGTGCGCGAAGGCGCGGCGCGGGATGACCTGATCGATGTACTCTATCGCAACGTCTACCGTGAAGCCGAAGGAGCCGATGCGGGCCTGTTGGCTCAATATTGCGCAGCGCAGGTGTCGCATTTGCAAGATCAGGGCGCCAAGATCCGTGCTGAGCAGCGCACGCCATGGGCGCCGTGGGCCGTTGGTGATGCGCAAATCTCGGCGGCGTCATGACTTTGGGCGATCTATGACTTTGCGAGAAGAGAGCATGTCTGCCGAGTGGAGTGTCGTCTATGACCTGTCCGCCGCCGCAGAGACGGTGAAGGTCATTGATATTGCACCGGATGATGGGGAGCTTCAGGCGCTTGCAAAGCGCTTTGCTCTGAAGCACCTTACCAAATGTTCGGCACAATTAACGCTGGCGCCGCATGTGCACGGGTATCAAGTCTCTGGCACGATCGGCGCCGAGGTGACGCAAAGCTGCGTTGTGTCAGGTGTTGATGTGCCGTCGGTGCTGGATGTGCCAATTCATATCTTGCTGTGGCAGGCGCCTGTGGAGGCGGACCTCGATGCTTTGGAAGACGCTTACGAGGTCGATGAAATTGAGCAAATTGACGGCAATGAGTATGATCTCGGCGAGCTATGTGCACAATATTTAGGGCTTGCAATAGACCCATTTGTGCGCGCTGAAGGCGCTTCACTCGACGCTGCTGTAACACAAGCGTCAACGAGCCCATTTAGCATTCTGCAAGGACTTAAAGACAAAGCTTGAACCCGTGCTGAATTTATTTAAGGTGCGGCGGCTCAACGGCCAGTAACGCAGGACTGGTTGCTATTATGCGTGCTATTTGACGCCGGACTTTGTATAGCTGAGCGAATCGCAGGCGGGCAAAAAGTGGTGAGTATTGCACCGTGCTGCTGAGGAGAACCGAGTGCCCCATTCTGTAACACTGGCGGTTGACGCCATGGGCGGCGATTACGGACCACCCGTCGTTATTGAAGGTGCGGAACTCGCGCGGACCCGTTCGCACGACTTGGGCTTTATTTTTTTCGGTCAAGAAGAACGCATCAACGCTCAACTCAGCAGATTTCCAAGCTTGGCAAAAGTTAGCGAGGTTGTGCATACCAGCGATGAAATCTTAGGGACGGATAAGCCCAGCCAAGCGCTGCGCCGCGGCCGCAAATCGTCCATGGGTTTGGCCATTTCAGCGGTGAAGGATGGCGCCGCACATGCGGCAGTGTCGGCGGGCAATACCGGCGCCTTAATGGGCATGTCTAAATTCATTTTGCGCACGCTTGATGGCATTGATCGCCCGGCGCTGGGCTCATTGCTGCCAACCAAGCGCGGCGAAAGCATTATGTTGGACCTAGGCGCTAATATTGAAGCGAACGCCAATGCGCTTGTGCAGTTTGCAATCATGGGCGCTGTTTTCGCACGAACCGTATTTGGCAGCGACAAGCCGACTGTGGCGCTTTTAAATATTGGGGTTGAGGATTTAAAAGGCACTGAAGACATTAAAGAGGCGGGCGCTCTGCTGCGTGACAATGCAAACTTACCGCTCAGCTTTACCGGTTTTACTGAAGGGGATGCCATCGGCGCC
>JBCCLR010000006.1:0-38517 GCA_039026755.1 Pseudomonadota bacterium
CGCTGTGGTGGCGATGCGCAGCTCGCTTATCTTCGCCACGCTGCGGGTCTTGATCACTGTGTCGCCAAGCCAGCTCGTTGTGCCGTCGCTTACAAACATATCGCCGGTAATGGGCTGGCAGGCTGCGCCAATCGCATGGCTTCCGGCGATCGTCAGGCCGACCAAGGTGCCCCAAGTCGGAACGCCGGAGACGAAAGCGCGGGTGCCATCGATGGGGTCGATAATCCATTCGCGGCCATTTGCGCTGTGAGAGCGGCCAAATTCCTCACCGAAAATCGCATCGTCTGGGCAGTGGTCCTGCAAAACATCACGCACGGCCCGTTCGGCGCCGCGATCTCCGGGTGTGACAGGGTCATAGTCAGCGTCTGGTGTCTTGTTTTCAGCAACCGTATTGCGAAAGTGCTGCGCTGCGATATCCGCGCCAGCCCGGCATGCCGCAGCCGCGATCTGAAGGTCGGTTAAGCGCTGTGTCATAGTGTCCAGACCTTTTCATGGCGGCACGCTTATGGCTTGACGCACGCTGCCGCGCTTTGCCTTATACGGTGATGATATATGACGTTGCAATCATTGGCGCGGGCATTGGCGGCGCCAGCCTGGCAGCCCACTTGGCGCGTGATGCTAAAACGCTTTTGTTAGAAGCGGAAGATCGGCCCGGCTATCATAGCACAGGCAGGTCCGCTGCGTTTTATACCGAGACCTATGGCGGGCGGGCAGTACAGCCGCTGACGCTTGCCTCGAAACACTGGTATTTTCACACGCATGCCCCGCAGAGCGACCGCCTCATGGTGCATAGACGCGGCGCAGTCCACGTCAATTGGCGACAGCCGGATGCCCAGCTGCATCAGTTTTATGGCGCTCTCGCGCAACTTTCTGATGGATTGGAGCTCGTTGACGCTGCGCACTGTACGCAGATGTGCCCACTGGTGCCGCAAGCAGACGTGAAAGGCGGCGTCTATGATGCGGATTGCTGCGATATTGATGTCGCAAGCGTGCATCAGTATTTCTTGCGCGCGGCAAAGCATGCAGGCGTTGAGACATGGTGCGATTTTCGGGTCGCAGAGTTGACGCGCCGTGCTGGAATTTGGTCGATATCTTCCCAGCGCGGCAAACAGGTGCAGGCGAAAATCGTTGTCAACGCCGCGGGTGCTTGGGCGGATGATATTGCGCGCATTGCCGGTGCAACGCCGATTGGGCTTCTGCCAAAACGGCGTACGGTCGGCGTATTTGAGTTAAAGGATGCCGTAGTTTCACCAGAGTGGCCGCTTGTTCTCGACCTTGAAGAGCATTTTTATTTTAAGCCTGAAGGCCAAGCCTTACTGATCTCTCCTGCCGATGAAACGCCGTCACCGCCCTGCGATGCCCAGCCGGAGATGGAAGACATCGCGCTTGCCGCTGACCGGTTTGAAAAGGCCACTGGCCATCAGCTCGGCCGTTGCTTGGCAAAGTGGGCCGGGCTGCGCACCTTTGCACCGGACCGTAGCCCAGTTTTTGGATTTGATCGCGCCGCCGACGATTTCTTTTGGTGCGCCGGGCAGGGCGGCTTTGGCATCCAGACAGCGCCGGCCGCAGGCGCACTGTGTGCGGCGCTGCTCACCGGTAAGGTGCTGCCCAAAAGCCATACTGACGTCGGGATTAATATCGATACTTATGCACCGCAACGCTTTAGCAAAGCTGCTTAACAGCTCG
Source organism: Pseudomonadota bacterium (assembly GCA_039026755.1). Lineage (GTDB taxonomy): Bacteria > Pseudomonadota > Alphaproteobacteria > Sphingomonadales > CAKZYD01 > CAKZYD01. The sequence goes on from JBCCLR010000006.1 coordinate 1,687, forward strand.
GTTTAGCCCCCGGAGACGGTATGCTGGTACACAGTGCGGTGCGGATATGGGATGTTGATGCCTTCTTTGTCAAACGCCAGCTTGAGCGCTTTGTTCATGTCCATCCGGGTGCCAAAGAAGTCCGACGCGGCTGTCCAGTAATAAGCGGTGATGTTCACCGCGCTATCGCCGAGACTTGTGACGACGATGTTGAGCGGTGGATCCGCAAGGACGCGCTCGTCGGCAGAGATTAAGGACCGCATGACCTCCTGCGCTTTGCCGATATCATCGTCATAGCTAATCCCCATCACGGTTTCGCAGCGCCGCGTGCCGTTTGCTGCATAGTTGGTGATTGCACTGCCCCAAATTTGGCCGTTGGGCACGATAACCTTCTTATTGTCCAGTGTCGCCAGCTCGGTTGTGAACAATGTGATGTCTTTCACCGTGCCGGTAATTGAGCCGACTTCGACGAAATCGCCCACTTTAAAGGGCCGAAAGAACAACAGCATCACGCCGGCGGCCAAATGCGACAGTGTGCCTTGCAGCGCAAGACCAATGGCAAGGCCCGCCGCGCCAAAAACAGCGATGATTGATGTGGTCTCAATGCCAAACTCGCCAAGCACCGCAACAATGGTAAAGCCAATGATGGTATAGCGCACGAGGCTTGACAAAAAGCCGATGATGATGGGGTCGACGCGGTCGGTCTTGCCAAGCAGCCGCCGCACCGTGCGTGCTAACCAGCCGGCAATGGTAAAGCCGATAATGAGGATAAGGATGGCCATGGCAATATTGCCAGCCCAGCCAAGTGCCACTGGGAGCACGTCTTCCACTATTGTATCCGGCTGTGACAACCGTTTTATAATCTCATCCATGAAAAACCCCCTTTAAAGTCATTTACAGCGTTTTTTAATGATCGCCGGAGGCTATGGGGAAGCTTAGAAGACTTCAAGGGTTAATAGAGCGATTTTTTAAGGTACCGCCGTGACTTGCGCATCGCGGCGCTTTTCATCCTTCTTGCGCTCGTGTGAGACCAAAATGCGTTTGCGCAGGCGAATGCTCTCTGGCGTGACTTCAACAAGTTCATCATCGTTGATATAGGACAATGCGGCTTCCAGCGGCATCGCCATCGGCGGGGTCAGCTGTACCGCGTCATCCTTGCCAGCAGCGCGTACATTGCTCAGTTTTTTCGCTTTAAGCGGGTTGACCTCAAGGTCATTGCCGCGGCTGTGTTCGCCGACGATCATACCCTCATAGAGATCCTCGCCTGGGCTAACGATCATTTTGCCGCGCTCTTGCAGGTTCCAAAGCGCATAGGCAACAGCCTTACCAGCGGCGTTGGAGATCAGTACGCCGGCACGCCGGCCGCGGATCGGGCCTTTGTGCGGCGCATAGTCTAAGAAGCTCCGGTTCATAAGCCCTGTGCCGCGCGTATCGGTCAAAAACTCACTATGATACCCAATCAGCCCGCGCGCCGGCGCATGAAAGGTCAGCCGCGTTTTGCCACTGCCGGACGGCTGCATATCCTGCAGGTCGCACTTTCGCTCGCTGAGTTTTTCAACCACAACGCCCGAATAGTCTTCATCGACATCAATGAGGACTGTTTCAATCGGCTCTAAAACCGTTCCATCATCGCTGCGCTGCATCAGTACGCGCGGGCGCGAGATGGTGAGTTCAAAGCCTTCGCGGCGCAGCGTTTCAATCAGCACGCCAAGCTGCAATTCACCCCGCCCGGCCACGTCAAACGCATCTTTCTCTTCGGTTTCGGAAATCCGGATCGCCACATTGCCTTCCGCTTCACGCAACAGCCGGTCGCGCAGCACGCGTGAGGTCAGTTTATCACCTTCGCGCCCTGCGAGCGGGCCATCGTTCACCCGGAACGTCATGGCCAACGTCGGTGGGTCAATGGGTAAAGCATCAAGCGCCGTTGCAACGGCCGGATCAGCAACGGTGTCTGCGACAGTCGCTTTTTGTAGACCCGCAATGGCGATGACATCGCCCGCTTTGGCCGCAGTTACGGGCACGCGTTCAAGGCCATCGAAGGCAAATATCTTGGTCGCTTTGCCGGTTTCCGCCGTGCTGCCATCCGGGCTTAACGCGCGGATTTGCATGTTCTCTGTAATGGTGCCGCTTTCAATGCGCCCGGTCAACATACGGCCCACATAAGGATCGCGCGCCAGCAGAGAGACGAGCATGGTAAAAGGCTGGCTGCCATCTGGGTCAATGCGCTGCGGCTCTGGTATTGGCACATGCGCGATAATCCGCTCAAACAATGGCCGCAGATTTTCCTGGGTATCGCCCACGTCGGCCACAGCCCAGCCATCCCGGCCGCTGGCATAAAGCGTGGGAAAATCGAGCTGGTCATCAGTGGCATCTAGTGAGACGAACAAATCAAAAATCTCATCCAGCACGGCATCCGCGCGTGCATCTGACCGATCAATTTTGTTGATCACCACAATCGGCTTGAGCCCCAGCGCCAGTGCTTTGCCGGTCACGAATTTGGTTTGCGGCATTGGCCCTTCGGCAGCATCGACGAGCAAGACAACACCGTCCACCATCGACAATATGCGCTCCACCTCGCCGCCGAAATCGGCATGGCCTGGTGTATCGATGATGTTAATCCGCGTATCTTCCCAGCGGATGGACGTGCATTTGGCAAGAATTGTAATCCCGCGTTCACGCTCTAAATCGTTGGAGTCCATAGCGCGCTCCGCAATGACCTGATTGTCTCGAAACAGGCCAGATTGGCGAAACATTGCATCGACAAGGGTAGTCTTGCCGTGATCGACGTGAGCAATAATAGCGATGTTGCGCAAGGACATAGGGCTGATGATCTTTCATGTATGCCGTGCCGGCCAAAGCTGTGCCAGCGGTGTGATATCAGCCTTTCAAATGCCTCATTGCGCGATGATTTCAAGCGGCTGCTTATCGCGTAGTGGCATATGGGCGCGTGCAGGCACCAAATGAGAGCGGAATACAGCGGCACAATTTGACCAGCTAAAGTGATTTGCATAAGCGCGGCAGTCGGCCGGGTTTGCATCCAGCGCGTGTTTTATCGCGAGCTCTAAATCGTCATTAAGGGCACCAATTGGAGCGCTGCGTTCTGCCAAAACGCCGGTTCCATCGACGCCAACGACATCGACTGGGCCGGGCACCGGGTATGCAGCGACCGGCACTCCGCTGGCCAGTGCCTCTAGCATAACAAGGCCAAACGTATCGGTTTTTGATGGAAATACGAACACATCGCAGGCGGCGTAATGCTTGGCTAATTCAGTGCCGCTTTTTGCGCCAACAAACATGGCGTCGGGAAAGCGCTTCTTTAAGCTCGCGAGCTGCGGCCCATCGCCAACCACAAGTTTGCTGCCGGTTAAATTCAGCGACAGAAATGCCTCAATGTTCTTCTCAACGGCAACCCGCCCGACATAGCCATGGATGGGCCGTGGCAGTGCGTTGAGTTCTGCAACAGCGTGCTTCGCGTGGGTTTGAAACAACGATAGGTCAACACCGCGCGACCACTGTTTGAGATTGTGAAACCCAAGCGCTTTTAACTCCGCTTGCAGCGATGGCGTGGCCACCATAACGCCAGAGGACTTGGCATGGAACCACCGCACAGCACGATAAAGCCAGCTTAAGGGGAGCTTGGTGCGCGCATGGACATATTCGGGGAATTTCGTGTGATAAGCGGTGGTAAACTGCAATCCAAGCTTGGTGCATGCGCGCTGCGCCGCATAGCCAATTGGACCTTCCGTGGCAATGTGGATCGCAGCAAAGTCTTCGCGTCTCAAACGTGCTCTAACGGCGCTTGAGGCGTTTAGGGCAAGCCGAATTTCTGGGTATGTGGGACATGGTATGGTTTTGAAATCGGCGGGTGAAATGACCTCAACGTCATCACCTTCAGCGCGCAGCGCGCGACACACCATATCAAGTGTTCTGACCACGCCATTGATTTGCGGAAACCAGGCGTCTGTAAACAGGAGTATGTTCAAGCGGATGTGACCAAGGCAGCTTCAGCCACTTCGGCGCCGACATCCACCGCATCGATATCATCGTCTTCTGGCATGGCTTGTTTGGGCTCGTAATGTTGGCTCCAATAAAGCAGCTCCATGTGTCCATCGAAATGTTCCACCAGCGCGGTGCAGCTCTCCACCCAATCACCATCGTTGTAGTAGGTAATGTCCCCCATCTGTTTGATCTGCGCATGATGAATATGGCCGCAAACCACGCCATGAACGCCGCGTTCTGCCGCCGCTTTACAGACAGCGTCTTCAAACCGCGACATGAACTCTACAGCGTTTTTCACGCGGCCTTTTATGGCTGCAGACAGCGACCAATAGGGCATCCCAAACAGCGCGCGCAGCTTATTCACGAAGGTATTTGTGCGCAGCAGAAGTTGGTAGGAGCGATCTCCGACAAAAGCGAGCCATTTGGCATAAAGCACAACGGAATCAAATTGATCTCCGTGCAAAATATAAATTTTTCGGTTATCTGCTGTGGTGTGGATCGCATCGCCAACAACGCTGATGCCGGCTAATTTGATGTTTAGATAGTCCCGCAACCCTTCATCATGATTGCCTGGAATATAGTAAACTTTGGTGCCTTTTTTGGCGATTTTTAAAATCCGGCGGATCACCTCGGTTTGGTTTGGCGACCAGAAAAAACCTTTGCGCAAGTGCCAACCGTCAATCACATCGCCCACCAAATAGAGCGTGTCGCAGTGCGTCGATTTGAGAAAATGCAGCAGGTAATCGGCTTTACAGCCGCGCGTGCCGAGATGCATATCTGAAATCCAGATGGTGCGATACTTTTGTTTTTTCGTTTTTTTGGTTTGCTGGTCGTCGCGCGGCAGTGGATTTTGGCTGGTTTGTTTGTGGGTGCTGCTGTTGGAGACGCGGTCTGGCTCTATGTCCTGGTTTCGCAAATGAGATGGCTTAAACGCGCTGAAGGATGTTCCCATGTCGCTGTATCGTTCCTTATTCGGTTACGCTGCGTTCGGTGTCTCTTCGGCGCCTTACATAGGCTTTCTGTGTTGCTGTTTTATGTCCATAAAAATGCGTCTTTGTTACAGCCTCAATAAAATACGCTGCCACTACAGCGGTTTATCCGCGTTTTTTGCAGGTTGGTTCAATCCATAAACTGGCGGCCTGGTACATGTGTGTTTGGTGGTGCGCTGGGTGCAGATTGAGCCGCCTATTCGCGGCATCTACAACCTTAAGTCTGGCCGGTACAACAATCTGTGCTGCGGGCCGGCACAGAACATTAAAGTTGTGAAATACAACCTAGGGATTTGCGTGATAGGGCATTAATATTATATGACGGCCTTGATATCTCGCTGCGAATACTTAATGTATCGTTCGTGGGTTCGCCCACTTATCCGCTAGAAATAGCGGGTGTTTCCTCCCTGAACCTGAGCCGGGCCCGCGTGCCCGGCTTTTTTTTGGCTTCGGTTTGCCTTTGTTCGTCGGGCCTGAAAGTCTAAGCGGCGGTAAGGACGGTTCCGTATTATTACTCAGCAGCCAGCGCGTGAAAACCTGGTGTTGGCAATGTGTGCGCGACCTCGATCATTTCCATAACAAACGTTTTTAGATTGGCCTTCAGGCTTTCAAAGCCGGGTGTTAACCGGAGCTTACGTTCATCCATATAAAGGCGACGATTTATTTCGATTTGCAAACTGTGCAGACCTTTTTCAGGGCTGCCGTAGCGCTGTGTAATATACCCACCGGCATAGGGGTCATTGCGCGCAACTCGATATCCCAGCTTTTTAAAACATGCCTCTGCAGCTTCAACAACGTCGCGGTGGCACGATGCGCCATAGCGATCGCCAAGCACAATATCACAGGACTTACCGGCCGATAGGCGGCGCGTTGACACCGTATCTGGCATGGAATGGCAGTCTATTAAGACAACAGCGCCGCACTGTTCGTGGATTTGCGCCAGGCAGTGCTGCAACGCCTCATGGTAGGGAATATGAAACTGCGCAAGGCGCTGCCGGGTTTCAAACAAACCAACCGGATCAGGATAGATTTCAATTCCCGCACCGACAACGCGCGGAATAACGCCGAGGCCATTTGCAACCCGGCGCGATATTTCAATATTTTGCTCGGCTTCTTCTTGAAACAAGAGTGTGGGATCAATCTCTTCCGCGCTGCGATTTACATCGACGAAACTCCGAGGAAACTGCGCCACCATGTAAGGCAGGTTTAAACTGGGCGCAAAGTTATATAGGCCGTCGACGCAAAAATCTTCAGACCGCCTCAAGGTCGCCATATTAAGCCTGCTTTGTTCTAAAAAGCAGTCGGGGTAGATGCGTCCACTATGCGGTGATGCCAGCATCAGCGGATGGCGAAGCCGTTCCGGCATCGCCAGCGCAAACGGCTTCATATCGCTCAAAGGTAGCGTGTGCCCGTCAGAAAAATGCACCATAAATCGCGTATTAAATTAAAAGCGTCCCGCAAGATGTCTAAGCTCTTACCATATCTTAAGGCGCGCCGGGTAAAAAACATGCTGCGGGCGTAGACATGCACGCCGCAGTTTCTTTGTATGTGGGCCAGAGAGATTCCAGTTACCAACTATGGCTACAATAATTCTTGCCGAAGATGATAGTTCGATGCGGTCCTTTTTGCAGCGCGCGCTCGAAAAAGCGGGCCACGTTGTATCTTCCGTTGACCGTGGCACTGCAGCGCTACCGCTGATTGCAACCGGTGATTATGAGCTGCTTCTAACCGATATCGTCATGCCGGAAATGGATGGCATTGAGCTGGCCCAGCGTGCTGCCTCCCTCGCGCCGGAAATGCGCGTGATGTTCATCACTGGATTTGCGGCGGTTGCCCTGAATGGCAAAACCAAAGCCCCGAAAGACGCCAAAGTCTTGTCAAAACCATTTCATTTACGAGAGCTCGTCGGCGAGATTGATCGGCTGTTTGCCGCTTAAGGCGGCGGCTATCGCATCATTAAATTGGGCCACTGCCGCAGCTGGGCCATCAGCATGCGCCCAAATCGCGTGGCTTGCTGCAATCATATCTGCACCTGCTGCGACGATGGGCGCGCAATTTTCAGGGGTGATTCCGCCAATCGCCACGCTTGGCAGTTCTGCTAAGGCTGACCACCAGCGCAGCAAACTTATCTCTGCCATCGCCGGAGGGTCTTTGGTCACTGACGGGAAAAATGCGCCAAACGCCACATAGTCAGCGCCTTGTTCTCCAGCCAGCATCGCGAGATGTTGTGAGCCGTGGCAGGTCACGCCAATGGCGGTGTCAAAGCCAAGCAGATCTCGCGCATCAGACACCAAACCATCCGACTGGCCCAGATGCACGGCATCCGCCCCGACCATCTGCGCCAAGTCAGCCCTATCGTTCATGACGAAGGCCACATCATGGTCGGCGCATATAGGCATGAGGGCGTCCGCAGCTTTTAAAATTGCCGCATCAGCGGCTTCTTTTAAACGCAGCTGCACACATGCCACGCCGCCTGCGCCAAGCGCATCGTCGAGCTGCCCCGTGAACATTGAGAGATCAAATTGCGGCGGCGATATCAGGTAAAGCTGGCAAGGCGGAATATCAGCATCTGAGGACATCCCGTCTCCCTACCGCGCCGCGCCGCGCGGGTCTATCGTTTTTGGCTTATTCTTTGCCCAGATAGATGTTGGTAATTTTATTGAGCATGGCCAGTGCTTCGTCGCGCGGGCGCTGAAAGGTGTTGCGGCCAATAATGGAGCCATTGCCACCGCCGTCGCGGATGGCTCGTGCGTCCTCGTACACCGCATCGGCACCTTTTTTCGCGCCGCCCGAGAACACCACGAGACGGCGACCGTTAAAGCAGCTGTCGACGACGTGTTTCACACGCGCGGTTTGGGTTGAAATGTCGATGCCTTCAGCTTCATAGACTTTCTTGGCATCCGGCTGCTCAAGATGATCTGTTGGCAGCTTGACTTTAATAATGTGCGCGCCGAGTAGCGCTGCCATATGCGCTGCATAGGCGCCTACATCTACAGCCAGCTCGCCTTCTTTCGAGAGCGCGCCGCCGCGCGGATAGGACCATATGACTGTCGCAATCCCAACGGATTTGGCTTCAAGCGACATCTCTTTAATCTCTTCCATCAGCTCAAAGCAGTATTCCGAGCCCGGATAGATGGTAAACCCGATGGCCGCACAGCCGAGGCGCAGGGCATCATCAACGCTGCCGGTGATGGCCTGGTCTTTGGTTGCGGCCCAACTGTTGGATGAGTTGACCTTCAAAATAAACGGAATTTGCCCGGCAAAGCTATCTGCAACCGCTTCGAGCATGCCAAGCGGTGTTGCATAGGCGTTAAGGCCTGCATCAATAGCGAGTTTTGGGTGGTAGGCCGGGTCGTAGCCAGCTGGGTTTGGCGCGAAAGATCGGGCCGGTCCATGTTCAAAGCCTTGATCCACAGGCAAAATCACCATCTTACCTGTTCCAGCAAGTTTTCCGGTGGAAAGCATGCGCGCAATATTGGCTTTGGTGCCCGGCGTATCGCTTTCATAGTTGGAAAGAATGTCTTTGACTTTTTTGGTAACGCGCATGGATGAAGGTCTCGCTTGTATTAAAGGGCCGCGTAAAAATATGCAGTGCGCATGCTCTTAGCGTGCTTTGTTGCACCTGCAAAGTGGGCACTACATGAAATTTAAAAACGGATGATTAACCCGCGTAAAGATCGTCGCGGTGCGCCTAGTTTTCGATAAGAAAACGCAGTCCCGCATGCGCTTGCAGACGCCCGAGCAAGTCGAGCCCCATGCTGGCGGCCGGCGTATAGATTCCGCCAGCTAAATCCGCGCGCTCCATCGCCAAGCACATCGCGGCTTGGGCGATCATTTTTGACGTGGAGCCATAGCCCGGGTCTTTATCGCCCGTCACCGATGCTTTGAGCTGCTGACCGCTGGCGCTCTCGCCGATAAAAAGAATATCGTAGTGGCCGCTTTCGCGTTCGGCTTTGCTGGGGCCTTCGCCGGGCTTAGGCCCCGCATCTGAGCCAAGTGATTTGTCGCTTGTAACATGCTTGGCGAGGGCTTCTCCGGCATCCCCCGGGCCGGTCAGTATCATCTCATCATAGCAAAAGTCAGTACCATAGGGGTGGCCGAGCAGCATGTTGCTGCGATGGATATTGCGCGTGTTGATCGGCGCCATAATAAACGGGGCTGCCCAGCTGCCAAGATCATCCTCATGCTTAGGTCTCGTGCCTGATGGTTGCTTCGGGCCGGTAAATCCGGGCGTTAAGGAAAACGGGTCTCGCAATAAAGTCAGCACCTCGGGGTCGCGCGCAGCTGCGGCCATTGTGGCGCGGAAGCTTGCTGCAGTGCCGCCTGAAAATGTACCCTTCATCGTCCGCACCCGCCCGCGAACACTCCTTAGCGGCGCGCCATAGGCTTTTTGCGCGTGGGTTTGTAGAAACAAAACGCCAAGATCAAAGGGGATGGAATCAAATCCGCAGGAAAACACGATGCGCGCGCCGCTCGCCTTAGCGGCATGCGAATGTGCGTCAATCATCTGGCGCATCCAGGCGGGCTCACCGCACAGGTCCAGATAATCGGTGCCGTGTTTGGCGCAGGCGACCACCAAGTCTGACCCATAAACCTGATAAGGTCCCACTGTGGTCAGAATACAGCGCGCCTGTGTCACCATCGCCTGAAGCGTCGCAGGGTTTGAAGCATCCGCAACAATGATCGGCGTATCAGCAGGCGCGCCGATGTCATCACGCGTCGCAGCAAGTTTATCAAGACTGCGCCCCGCCATGGCCCAGCGCACATTGCCAAGATGTTGACTGAAGTGTTCGGCAACCAGCTTGCCGGTAAACCCGGTCGCGCCGTAGATCACGATGTCTATATCTTTGCTTGCCACCATTAGTGTTCCAACGCCGCTACACCCGGCAACACTTTGCCTTCCATCCACTCCAAAAACGCACCGCCCGCGGTTGAGATGTGGCTAAAGCTGCTGGCCGCTTGCGCATGATTAAGCGCTGCGACGGTATCGCCGCCGCCGGCAACGCTGAGCAAGCTGCCATCTGCCGTGAGGGCTGCGGCGGCCTGGGCAAGCTGCACTGTACCGCGATCAAAGGGTTCGATTTCAAAGGCGCCCATGGGTCCGTTCCAGACCAACGTACGGCACACTTTTAAGGCATCCGCGCAGGCTTCTGCAGCGGCCGGGCCAACATCTAAAATCATATCATCTTCGGCCACTTCATGTACGTTGACGACCTGGCTTGCGGCGCCGGCTGTAAACTCTTTCGCCACCACGACATCATAGGGCAGGTGCACTGTACAGCCGGCCGCGTCGGCCTTTGCCATGATCTGCGTTGCCGTATCCGTTAGATCGTGCTCACACAGAGACTTGCCCACGTCAACGCCTTTGGCGGCTAAAAACGTGTTTGCCATGCCGCCGCCGATGATCAAATGATCCACCTTATCGACTAAGTTGGTCAGCACATCGAGCTTGGACGACACTTTTGCCCCGCCGACCAGGGCAGCAACCGGGCGCTCAGGCGCGCCAAGCGCTGAAGCGAGAGCGGTCAGTTCCGTTTGCATGGACCGCCCAGCATAGGACGGCAAATGCGCAGTAATGCCCTGCGTTGAGGCATGTGCCCGGTGCGCGGCTGAAAAGGCATCGTTTACATACACATCGCCGAGCGCTGCAATCGCTGCGGAAAAGGCCGCATCATTGGCTTCTTCTTCGGCATAAAAGCGCGTGTTTTCGAGCACTGCAACACTTCCCGGCGGCAGGGCTGAAACCGCAGCTAGAGCCGCTTCGCCTCTGCAATCTTCAATGAACGAGACAGGATGTTCAAGGACGCCCGCTAAAGCTTCAGCAACCGGCGCAAGTGACATGTCCGGCACTTTCTGGCCTTTGGGTCGTCCAAAATGCGACAGAATAAGGCACGTTGCGCCTTTCGCGGTCAAATCGATGAGCGTTGGCTTAACCGCGTCTAGCCGGGTTGCATCGCTCACCGCGCCCTCTTTGAACGGAACGTTTAGGTCCGCACGGACAAGAACGCGCTTGCCGGACAAGTCACCAAGGTCATCAATCGTCTTAAAAGCCGCCATGGCCGGATACTCCACTCTAAATCAGTATAGTGCGCGCGGTTGTAGCCAAACATGGCGCAGAGTTCCAACCTAATCGCAGGCTTTTGCAAAAAGTTTATTGAAGCCAGTTTGGGCCGCAACGTGGCCTTGCCAAGCGCCTCTATTTCAAACATGCTATGAGAATGGACGTTGCCCTAGCGCACCTTCGTCTCCTGCATCTTTTGTATTGTCATGCACACAGATTTGCCTGGATTAAAGCGAACATGCCCATCAGCGCGCTGCCAGATGTCGTCGTCCCGCACACCGGCATGACGGTATAGCTGTGACGTTTATCTGCTTTTTAGCGCTCTACATTGGTGCGCTCGTGCTGTTGCAGCCAGGCCCTGGCAGCCCGAAACACTGGCGCGGTGCCATGCGCGAGAATGTCCGTGCGGTGCGTGCGACGCTGGTGCTTGGATCAGCGATGCTGACCGTGTTTTTTTTAACCAGCAATTTTACGTTCTCATATGCGCACTATGACTGGCTTAGAATATTCGCACTACAAAACGACTTCGCCTACCCAGTGCGCCGGTTGATGCAGATCGTCTCGCACATTTTTGTGCACTTGGATCTCGCTCATGTCTTCGCAAATGTGGTGATGCTTGCGGCTCTATCGCTGTATGAGCGACGGGTTGGATGCCGCCGGTTTTTGGCAGTTTTTATGGTCTCGGGTGTGGCCTCTTCCGCATCGGTGCTCTTTTACGAAGCTCCAATGATGTCAGCTGGCGCGTCGGGCGCGATATTTGGTTTAGCAGCCGCCTATTTTGCAGACATTAAAGGCGTGACTTTAACGCAGCGGTTATCCGCCCTTACTCTCGGCGTGATCCTTGTTTTGATTGATGCTTTTTTTCAGCTGATATTGGCATTTCTCAGCACCTTCATTGCGGCGCCTTGGGCGGCAAGCGCCGCCACCACGCCAGACCATATCGCGCATGCCATCGGCGCTTTAACAGGCCTCATCTATGTTTTACTGGTGCCGTCTAAGCAGCATCATCCATACAAAAAAAGCGCGCTCGCTTAAGCCAGCACGCTTTTGACGTTTTTTGGTCTCACAAAGCCCGTTAAAGAGGCGCTAGAGCAGCTTACCCATAGCCACAGCCGTATCAGCCATGCGGTTTGAAAAGCCCCATTCGTTGTCATACCAGCTGACCACGCGCACGAAATCGCCGCCCATCACTTGGGTTTGTGTTGCATCAAAGCTGGAGGAATGAGCGTCATGATTATAGTCAATGGAGACAGTTGGTTCATCGACATAGGCAAGCACGCCCTTCATCGGGCCATCCGCTGCGGCTTTAATGGCGGCATTCACTTCCTCAACGGTCGTGGCTTTGCCAGGCACGAACTTAAGATCGACAACGGATACGTTGGGCGTGGGCACGCGTACCGCTGAGCCGTCAAGCTTGCCCTGCAGTTCCGGCAGCACCAGGCCAACGGCTTTGGCCGCGCCGGTGGAGGTGGGGATCATGCTGAGGCCGGCAGCGCGGGCGCGGCGCGGGTCGCTGTGCAGCGAATCCAAAATACGCTGGTCGCCAGTATAAGCGTGGATCGTCGTCATATAGCCTTTCGTAATGCCGAAGTTATCGTTCATGACTTTGGCGACCGGGGCCAAGCAGTTGGTCGTGCATGAGGCGTTGGAGACGATGGCGTGCCCGGCTTCCAGCTTGTCGTGGTTCACGCCGTAAACGACGGTCAGGTCGGATTCTTTTCCTGGCGCAGAAATCAGTACTTTCTTAGCGCCTGCAGTGAGGTGCAGCGCGGCTTTCTCGCGCGCTGTGAAAAGTCCCGTACACTCCAGCGCAATATCAACGCCAAGGCTGCCCCAAGGCAGTGCAGCAGGATCGCGCTCCGCAGAGACATGAATGCGCTTACCATTGACGACGATTGCGCCGTCTTCAGCAGCAACATCCGCCTTGAGCGGGCCATGCACACTATCGCGCCGCAGCAAATAGGCATTCATCTCAGCATCACCGAGGTCGTTGATGCCGACCACTTCGATATCGGTGCGGCCGCTTTCAATAATGCCGCGAAGCACAAGGCGGCCAATACGGCCAAAGCCGTTGATTGCAACTTTTGTTGTCATGGGGTCTTACTCCTTAAAGGGGCGATAAAACTCTGTCGCCCAAACGCGTATGAGCGCTCCTTTATAACGTTGTGGCGATCGCTTCAACCACTGCGTCAACCGTTAAGCCAAAATGCTTAAATAAGTCGCCGCCGGGCGCTGATGCCCCAAAGCTATCGATGCCGATATTGAGGCCGCTGGGCCCGGTATATTTCTTCCAGCCATAGGTCGTGCCCGCTTCAATAGACACAACGCGCTGGCCGCTTAGAATGTCTGAGCGATAGTCTTGGTCCTGCTCGTCAAACAGCTCCAGACAAGGCGCGGAGACGACGCTTACCGATGCGCCTGTCGCTTCTAAAGCTGCTGCAGCACCGAGCGCCAAGCTCACTTCAGAGCCGCTGGCCAGTAGCGTCACGTCGGCGTGCGCGGCGCCGAGAATACGATAGGCCCCTTTTGCACACATATTTTCGGCGATATGCTCGGTTCGAAAGGCTGGCAGACCTTGGCGCGACAGCGCTAAGGTTGACGGTCGATTGGTCTGTTCCGCTGCGATTTGCCAGCATTCCATCGTTTCCACCACATCCCCTGGCCGCATCACCAGCATATTTGGCATGGCGCGAAGCGACGAAAGATGCTCGATGGGTTGATGGGTCGGGCCATCCTCACCCAGGCCAATGCTATCATGCGTCATCACATAAACGACGCGCAGGCCCATCAACGCTGATAGCCGCATGGCCGGCCGGGCATAGTCTGAAAAAACCAGAAACGTGCCGCCATAGGGCAGGATGCCGCCGTACAGTGCCAGGCCGTTCATGGCCGCGCTCATGCCAAACTCGCGGATGCCGTAATGCACATAGCGCCCGGAAAAGTCTGCGGCTGAAACGATATCTAAGTCCTTCGTTTTTGTGTTATTAGAGCCGGTAAGGTCTGCCGAGCCTCCAATGGTTTCCGGCACATGCGCATTCAGCACGCCAAGCGCCATTTCTGAGGCTTTGCGCGTCGCAACTTTTGGCGCCGCGGCGGCTTGTTCTGTTTTGTAGGCGTCGATTGCTGCGTAAACGGCGTCGGGCAACGCTTTGGCTAGCGCACGGTTAAACGTTTCCTGAACATCGCCGGGCAGGGCATCAAAACGGTGTTTCCATGCCGCCGATGTTTCGACGCCGCGCCGTCCAGCATCACGCCAGTCTGATAAAATATCATCCGGAATATCAAAAGGCTCAGACGTCCAGCCCAGTTTTTCCCGCGTCAGCGCAATTTCATCAGGCCCCAATGGTGCACCATGGGTGGCAGCCGTGCCTTGCTTATTCGGCGCGCCATAACCAATAACAGTTTTACAGGCAATCAGCGATGGCCGCGGGTCCGTCTTCGCTGCGTTTAGTGCTTCGTCGATTGCCGCTTCATCATGACCATCAATGGCTGCAACGTGCCAGCCAGCCGCGTCAAAGCGTTTGAGCTGATCATCAGATGTCGAGAGCGAAATCGGGCCGTCAATGGAGATGCCATTGTCATCAAAAAGAACAATCAATTTGCCGAGCTTGAGATGCCCGGCAAGTGTGATGGCTTCTTGGCTGACCCCCTCCATGAGGCAACCGTCTCCGGCAATTACATACGTATGATGGTTGATAATATCATCGCCCAGCCGGGCGTTTTGCAGGCGTTCACCAAGTGCCATGCCCACTGCGGTTGCAAGGCCTTGGCCAAGCGGGCCAGTGGTGGTTTCTATGCCTGGTGCTTCGCCATACTCCGGGTGCCCAGCGCATGGGCTGTGTAGCTGGCGGAAATTTTTGATGTCTTCTAGCGTTGGGCTGGCATAGCCTGATAGATAGAGAAGGCTATAGAGCAACATTGAGCCATGCCCAGCTGACAGCACAAACCGATCCCTGTCAGGCCAATGCGGCCATGCGGCGTCGAATTTAAGATGGTTTTGAAACAGCACCGTGGCCACGTCTGCCATCCCCATCGGCATGCCAGGATGGCCTGAATTTGCGGCTTGCACCGCATCCATTGACAATGCGCGAATGGCGTTCGCGCGGTCGGAAAAAGCTACCGCCATACCTGGCTCCCCTCGCTTTTTAAAAGCCGCTTGGGCGACTCATTTTTGCGTTTGGCGGGACCATGGCCGGGTGTGGCCAATCCGTCAACACGCCGCCGCATGCCCCGCGACGCCTGTGCTTAACGACTCGCGCGCGACATGTTTGCTAGGTTTTGCATTTGAGGTGTTGACGCGGGTTTGCCGGCGTCTCTAAACTAGAAGAATTCTTAAAACAGGGGGCTTTATTTTTATCTATGACGAACAGTGTGTTACCTAAGGTTTTCGAGGGATTTCCTGAGCTCGTTAACCGTGTTGAAAATCTGGAATCTGCATTTGACAGATTGTCGGAACGTATTACCGCTAAAAAACTTGAAAAACGACCACCAGCGCAGCCATTCGCCGCGCCTCCGGGCATGGAGGTGCAATCTGGCGACAGCCAAAAAAGCCGCGAACAGCGTGCTCAACTGGAAGCAGAAGTTGCCGAGTGGAAAGACAAATATGAGACACTTGCGGCGCGGTTTGAAACTGAAATAGCGTTGGCGGCACCGGCGGCGCCTGCAACGCAGGATGAAGCGAACCAGGACCCGGTGATAGACGACCTTCGCCAGTCTAAACAAAATGCGAGTGACGAAATCGCGCGATTGGCTGCTCAATTGTCTGCTGTACGCCGCGAACTGGATGCCGCGCACAAAGATTTTGCGTCGGCACAAGACGCAAACCAAGTGACCATTAAGGCGCTCGAAGCGAAAATTAATCACTTGCAAAGCGAGCGCGATGCTGCGCAACACAAAGTAGCAGCTTCCGAAGCGGCGCGAAAGCAAGCGGCGGACCGGGTCAGCGCTTTGATCGAAAGTTTGACTCGCGCGCAGCCGCAAGGCGCTTCATAACGGCGGGAGACAACCTGCCGAAAGGGACATTGCATGGCACAAGTAACGGTTCATGTCGGTGGCCATGACTATAAACTCGCCTGCCGTGATGGCGAAGAAGCCCGCCTGGAAAAGCTTGGCCAGTATTTGGATTTGAAGGCCGAAGACCTGCAGCAGTCGCTTGGCCAGGTGTCAGAAACGCGGCTTCTGCTTATGTCGGCTATTTTGGTCGCTGATGAGCTGCTCGATCTGCGCGAGCAGACCGATATGTTGGTGGCGGGCGGCGGCGCGGCGGTACCGGTAGCTAATGGTGCAGCGACCGATATGGGCGATCATGTTGACCCCGGCCAGGTCGCAGCATTGCTCGCAAGTGCCATTGCACGGATTGATGCAATGGCGGATGAGCTATAAGGCTGCGGGCAAACCAAGCATTTCTGGCCTTGTGCAAGTGCAACACACGCCCTACCTACTACGGTGACGGGTTCTGCCCAGTACGCGGACACGATATCCCTGAGGCGATAATCTTCTATCTGGGAGCTGTCCCTATCCAGGTCTTGGCCTGCGGTATACGGCGCCCACCTGACGTATTTGGCGTCAGAGGACTCACGTCCACCGGCTAGGGCGGTCCCGTCACCCAAATACTGCCCCCCCGTTTTGGCCTTATCGTATCGGCCAGTGCGGATTACGCCTGGAAGAGAAAGCCCTGACGCGTGGATATTTTTGCCCAAAAAAACGCAATGCGTAAAACCATGCGCAAAAGCCGCAATGCGCTTAAACAGGCCGGGACGCATGCGGATAAGTCTGCCGCCGCGTGCCAGCATATCCTGGGCTATATCAAAGAGCACCCGTGTAAAATTGTGGCAAGTTATCTCGCCATCGGCGGCGAACTAAATGTATCGGCCCTGCATGAGGCCAAGCCGCATGTAAAACTGTGTTTACCGTTTATCCTAGAAAACCGGCGCGGTTTGGCGTTTCGCAGTTATGGCGCAAACACCCTCATTGAGCCTGGCCCAATGAACACATTTCAGCCATCAGAAATTGAGCAGATTGTTGTGCCGGACACGATCCTTGTGCCGCTGCTGGCGTTTGATCGCAACGGCATGCGCCTTGGCCAAGGCGGTGGCTATTACGACAGCACCATTGTGTCCATGCGCCGCAATAAACAGGTCAGCCGCGTCATTGGCGTCGGCTTTGCCTGTCAAGAAGTGGACGAGGTGCCCTACAAGCCGCATGATGCGGCGCTGGACGCCATAGCCACCGAAGATGGCATCATCTACAGATAAGCGCTGCCAGGGAGAGGTAAGCGTATGCGTGTTATGTTTTTAGGCGATATTGTCGGCAAGGCAGGCCGCGATGCCGTGCTTGACCATGTGCCGGGTTTGAAGCAGTCTTTGCGCATAGACTTCCTGGTTGTGAATGCAGAAAACGCTGCAGGCGGCTTTGGCCTAACAGAAGATATCTGCCGCGATTTGTTCTATGCTGGCGTTGACGTCATCACCAGCGGCAACCACGTCTGGGACCAAAGGCAATCACACAGCTATATCGATAACGAACCGCGCCTGCTGCGCCCCATAAATTATCCGCATTCCGCAGCGGGCAGGGGGCACGGGCTGTTTGAGGCGACAGGTGGCCGCAAAGTGCTCGTTATTAACGCCATGGCCCGCGTCTTCATGGACCCGCTAGATGACCCTTTTTCCGCCGTCGAGCGCGCCCTAACCTCCGTCGAACTCGGCCACGACTGCCATTTTGCCCTAATTGATTTCCACGGCGAAGCCACGTCGGAAAAAATGGCCATGGGCCATTTCGTCGATGGCCGCGCCACGCTGTGTGTCGGCACACACAGCCACATCCCCACTGCCGACGCGCAAATCTTCGACGGCGGTACCGCCTATCAAACCGATGCAGGCATGTGCGGCGATTATAATTCCGTCATCGGCATGGACCCTACCGAGCCAGTGCACCGCTTTACCCATAAGGTCTCAAGCGGACGATTTACGCCAGCGCAAGGGGAAGCGACGATTTGTGGCTGTGTGGTGGAAAGCGATGATGCGACCGGGCTTGCTCTGTCGATTGAGCCGGTGCGCGTTGGCGGGCGGCTTAAGCGGGCGGTGCCAACCCATTAAACTAGTGAAAGTTGACGTAAGTGCATCTGAAGACCCGCTAGTCTACCCGCGTTAGCTTGGCTGAAATCTCAACGCCGTCTTCTGGCACGTACGCGCGCAACAGCACGTAATAGGCTTCGCCGCTGGTGGGTAGGCCGTTTTGGCCCGCACCGCCTGGGCTGAGCATTACAGTATAGCCGCCGTCGCTATTCGCTGCCATCGTGTAGCTGGTGCGGTCGTAAATCTTCTGTGCATTTGGGATGAGCAGCTTGGTCTTCACGGCGTATGGCGTGACAGAGATATAGCCATCCGATTTGACCAAACCGGGCGGCACGTCTAGCCGGTAGCTGCCATTGGGATCGATGGGGCGTCCATCGGCGTCGTTAAAGGCAGCCCAATATTGCACAGTGTCAAACGGGGTCGCCAATTGTCCGATCATAACAGTAATGGCGATATGTTTAGCGGGAACATCACCGGATTTTTTGGGCACGGCATTGTTTTTTAAAATGCCTGCCGCATCTAGGCGTTGATATTCGGCCATCAAATAGGCCTCAGTCGCAGCTTTTAAGTCTGCCGAAGGCGCGGCCGCTGGATAGCGCATATCGCCGCCGCCGCCTTGCATGACGATCTGCTGGCTAAGCTCGCGTACCTCCGCCAAATTATCAACCACCAACATGCGCGTAAAGACCAGCCCTTGGTCCGTTTCTAAGTTGACGATATCAGCATCTAGATCGGGCACCTTTTGGCCGGGGCGCGCCAAAACAATTGGCCTTTCGGGGTTCACAATCACCGCGGGCACATTGTGGTGCATGTCATAAATAGCTACAGAGAAAAACTTGCCATAGCGCGGCGCGGTTAGGATGGCCGGGCCTTCCGATAGGCTAAACCAATTATAGCCATAATCCACGGTCGCCTGCGGTGAAACCACCGTTGCATCGGTCGGGTCGACAAGCCCAGTGAAAGAAAACGTGCCTGGCGTATTTTTGCTAAGCCAGGTCTGCATCATTTCCACCTGCTTGAACGCAGGGTATTGCGCGATAAACGTGTCAATTTGTGTTTGGGTGCAACACTGCTGCTGAGTGGTCTGCGTTTGTGGGCTGCAGAAGGTTAGGCTTAAAAGGCCAAGCACAGCGGTTAGCTGCAATAGTTTCATTGGATGTCCCCCAGACACTGCCTTAAGCTTGCAAATTTGTGGGGTCAGAGAACCTGTCAAAAGGTGGGAAGCGGGCGCTTTAAGCGGATTTGCTGATGCCATGTGAAGCTTTTGCGTCATGATTGACACATGAACGCCGCGCTCTCTACGGTTGGCCTCAGTCGTAACGTCTTTGGCGACTTGGTTTTCAAAATTGAACTGAGGTGTGAAATATGAAAAAAATCTTCAGCGTCGGCGCGGTGTTCGCGGTGCTTGCCACCTCTGCGGTACCTGCCGCTGCCACGACAGTTGAGCTCGCCTTCGAAACGACACAAACGGGCGCAATTACCAGCACGGGCTATAGCGAAAGCGGATATAGTTTTGACGTTCTCAGTGGCGGAAATTTTGGGACGACGAGCATAAACCTCAATTTCGGCAATCCCGGCGGCGCCTTCTTCATCGGTTTGTTTGGAATGATCGCAACCTTGCAACCGGGGCAAGCGTTCGAACTCTCATCTGATGCGGCTACACCTTTCGCTTTGCTGCAGTTTGACATTGCCAACAACAATCGCCCCGGCGAGCAATCAGCCACCTTTGATGTGGTGGGTGTGACAGGCAATGCGCAAACTGTGCTGCTTGATGGTGCCGGGTCAACGTCCACAACATATGCCACCCGGCAAGTCTCCACCGACATGTTCGATAGCTTTTTATTCGTGATCGATAATCCGAGCGGCGCGAGCCTGTTTCTAGACAATCTCCTTGTGACCGACATGGCCGCGGTTATTCCGATCCCTGCTGCCGCACCCTTGTTTGGTGGAGTACTGATAGCGGGCGCAGCTGTGGCGCGGCGGAAGGTTGCCATTTCATCGGCAGCGCTAAGGGGCGTGAAAATCTAAGTTCGTGGAGATTAGCAATCTGCGAAACTGGTGTCGAAAGACCTATTTCGAATGAGCGAGGCGATAAAACTATCTACTGCTTCCAGCTTTCCACTCTCCACAGATTTTAAGATTTTGGTCCAGAGATTTCATCTGCAGATTTCGATTTCGCGATTTTCCGGATTGCGGGAATGTATTGAATATCTCTAGGTGACCAGGTTGCATCAGGCGGTTTTCACTTCTCTCCTAAATCTTGGTTTGCATATGAGCCAGCCACTAACCAACCGGCACCAAAGACGGTCAGCCCGAAAGACTCAACCCAAAGTATAGTATCACTTCGGCCCAGAACGAACTCCACCAACAAGTAACTAAACACCATTCCCGCGATCATTAGCCCTGCTAAAAACCGGTATAGTAATGCCCGAGCATCTTTACCTTTGCGTTTGGCTCTATTTGAGAAAAACCAGAGTAAGAAAAACAGGCATATGAAGAGTGCGACAGCTGTGTAGTTGTGTATATGCTTCGGTAAAATCCCGAAGGCGATGTCAGCGGTCCAAGATGGTGGTGGGAGTTCTTTGCATGGCAATTCTGCAGCACTATTTGTTGGGAGACAGGGCCCTTTAGTAGGAAACAATGCGACACAGACCGTTAATACTGCTGCTATTTTGCTGAGGTAGAACTCCCAGTCTCGGCCTCCGGTTCCATTGTAAGCGGCAAGAAAAAATCCGACGACCATGAGTGAGCCAACAAATAAGTCCCCAGAATGCGTCCAATAGGTTGCACTAATTGAGTCAACTGGATAACTGACATCTGATAAAAAGAAAGTGACAGGCGCTAAGAAAAAAGCAATCGCACCAATAATTTTTCGCATCGTCTTATGGTTAATCTGCCGAGCGTATGGCTTATAGGTACTGTTCATAATCGTTTCCTCAAAACGGTGAATTCTACATAAAATTGGAGGAACTGCAGAGTGTCACGTCACCAAGAAAACACTTTCTAAACATACTAAATCTGGGGGGTGGCACAAATCCAGCGGCCCAGGAGACCTGACACAAAAGTGTGCCAACAAATTTTTCGTTTTTCTAGAAAATTAATCACAAAGCCGATCACAAGCGCTTTGCAGGATCGCGCGGTGATTTTCTTTTGGTGGCCAAATACCGCAGCCATGTTGGGCAAAGGCAGTGCGTAAGGCTTCAGTATTTTTATGCTGCGCCAGGAAGACCTTTAGGTCCTGGTGCAGGTTTTTGCGTTGCTCGGCATCCAGCATAGAACAGTGCATTTCGACAGCAGCCTCGAAGGTCATTTCCGGGTGGAAAATAAAAATACTTGGGCTAATGCTTGCTGCGAGACGATGCAGTTCGCTGGGCGCATCCGTACAATGAATCGGGCCCCAAATGGCAAACTCTGGATACTTAAATTTCGACATGCGCACCGGTCCTTTTAAAAATCGGACAGGCGGCGAAAATTTGAACCCCTTTTTTCTTCGTTTGAGATTTAGTTAAAGCAATATACACGCCCAGTACCAGTTTAGCCTTTTTATTACTGCAAAAACGTAAAATGGCGCATCCAATTGGTATCAACGGTCTGCTTAATTATTAAAGTGTAGCCTGAAGCGTTCCTAATTGTTTTTCATTAATCCAGCTTTTGCGATGCAGTTATCGAAGATATCGGTCTCAAATAGGTCCTTCGTTCGATCGCGTTCAAACACGACGTCGCTGCAAATATCCGCCCAATGCGGTTTCAACTCATTTTGAAACCCAAAATACATATAAAAATCATAGCCAAAATCGATGAAGCCTTTATTTGGGATGTAAAGATCGGCTCCAATGAATTGTCGTAAGTTTAGGCGGACGAAATCCTCTAACGCCGCATCGTCCCGAATTGGACTGTTAGCATCAAAGGTACGCGCGAGATTGTGAATGCCCTTCCGATCCATTTCTTCGCTCATTTCATGACGAAAATCATCAAAGCGGGTCGGGGTTGGTGGAGCTCAAAGCTGTTTTACGAATTCTACAACCGAGCTTGCATATCCCGTCTCCACTTTGAAATAGGCGTCAAAGGTTAAAACGGGCGCATTGCCAGCCCACCCTATTTCACGATAGCCAAGCCACTCATCGCGTTGATACCCTTGTGACCCATAGTACTTCGGATCATATTTCGTCACTTGATAGACTTTCATGTCAGTCTCCTAAGCGCCGAGTGAGCCGGCGGTTGTAAGTACCCATGCATGTATTGACCCAGTTCGCTAATCCAACGTTTATGGGTTTTGCCCTCGCGCTTGGCTTTTTGGGTATTGGCTATAGAGCTTGTCGTATTGCTGCCTACGCTTGAGGTCGACGAACTTGAGTTCGAGGCTGGCGACCTGCTGTTGTAAGGCGAGGAGTTCGGTGTCGAGGGTGCCGCCACCCAATTATTTCAATAGAAGCGCGCGCATCCAATCTGAGAGGATTTAGTCGCAAAGCCGATCGCAAGCGCTTTGCAGGATCGCGCGGTGATTTTCTTTTTTCGGCATCACCCCGCATCCGTGCGCAACGAACGCGCGTTCCAAAGCCTCTGTATTCTTATGCCGAGCAAGAAAGATCTTTAAATCCTTATGCAGATTCTTACGCTGTTCGGCATCCAACATAGAGCAATGCATTTCGACAGCCGCCTCGAAGGTCATTTCCGGATGAAACATGAACTTAGCTTGACTAATGCTTGTTGCGAGGCGATGCAGTTCGCTAGGTGCATCTGGAAAAACAATTGGTCCCCAGATGCCAAACTCTGGATACTTAAATTTCGACATGCCTACTGTCCTTTAAAAAATCGGAAAGGCGGTAAAAATTTGAAAGCCTTCTTTCTTTTTCGGGGTTTTAATTAACGCAATATAAATACCGCGTGCTACTTTACGTTTTCTAGTGCCACGTGTGTAACCATATCCGGTCTCTTTGCCCATATCTCGGGAGGATAGTTCGTAGCCCAGCGGTGAGTCAGGGTGTTGCAACCATGCGTGTAGTCCCGCCCAGTTATCGTTCAAGACGCGGCTTATTAGGACTTCTGCTTCCCGTAAAGAGCGGAAAGAGGTTATATCTTTATGACCGGTATCGTTTAGCCTTTGCTTTAAAAAGCTGAGCTGTTTTGCGACATGCAGGGTTTTTGTATGACCTCCGAAAGGTGGGCCCTCATGTTCGGCAGGGCTATTATTATAACCTCCCGGTGGAACAAGCCTCCCTTGAGCCAGGGTCACCTGCGGCTCAATGCGCCTTTCAAAGACAACCGTGCACCCGCAATTGGCCGTTTGCGCAAAGGATGCGCGCGGGTCGCCAGGAGTTAAGGCGACAGTTTACTTAACCCCCTATTTATCAGGCGTGCTAATCAAAGCTGCGTGGTCGAAGGTCAATATATCATCGTGCCAAGCTTCCCTCAAAGTGACCTAGTTAGGGATTGAGTGAACTGCTAAGGTAACAGGAGCAAACTGCTATTGAAACCTGGATGCATGGCTACTCCGGCTTATAGTCTCGCGCGATAAAGGCATCGAGCGAATCTAAATACATCTTGAACCAGGCCCGCATTTCGCCTGGGCCTGGGTGAATTTGCGCAGGCCCATCCATCCATTCCGGCCATAGGTCATCATCATGGCAATCTGCATTGACGCAGTGTTCAATCCGCGCACGCAGCTGTGCCAATTGCTCCTTGGAATACCAGGTCCAGGTGTAAGCAAGCTCGAGCTCAAAGCTGCGCGCTCCTTCCCCAAAATCCTGATCGAAGTGGTCCAAGAAGTCCTGCCAAAGCGCTGATTTTCTGTCTAAAACCATGTTTTTAAAAAAACCTGTCCTAAGGTTGAAATGGGAATGCTGTCTCTATGGCAAAGCCCCACGCATGCTCGTCACTTTTTAACACTGTCACACGCACAGCGATAGTATTTCTGAACTGTATTGCGGATAACCTGCGGTGTACAAAACGTGTAGAATATTTTTCTAATCGGTAGGCTTCCCGCCCCGTCCGTTGGTTAAAGACAGCATTTAATTTTAGACGTGCGCGAGAACTGCTTTCTAAATAGCGCTCAATAGTAGCGCGATTTCTATTGAGTACGGCGCCAGCCCATTTGTTTCCCTCCTGGACGTTAGAAAAAGTGCCATGGGATGATCGAAAGTTGTTAATTAAAACTCCACGTTGACGAGGCGTTTCCATAAGCCGACGTAATTGATCATCTGATTTTCCAACATGTTTGCGCTTTGTGTGACCGTGGTGGCGGCCACCTTCATGCTCATCAAGATTAACAATAAAGCGTTTTGGCAGGCCGTCGTCTGGATCTGTAGCTCCAAATGGAGGCAAAACCGGCTGTGTTGCGGTCGTGTCTCTCTCCTGCGGGCGCTCTGCTGGGGTTGGTTGGGTGTGCCCAGGCTCTTTCACATAAGCGACCTTGCACCGGCAATTTGCCGTTTGTTCCAGGGAGCCCGCGATGTCGCTAGGCAGGAATAGTTCTTCGCCGCCGACGATGAACATCTCATCGATTTTGACCTTTTGGCCATTGGCGGCCCGGTGGTCGGGGCGCGTTTTTTCATCGCCTATGGTGACCCAGATTTTATGGGTATAGCCTTCCTCCTTCTTGCGCACCCATTCATCATAAAGCGCGCCAAAGCGATATAAACGGCTGATACGGACCGATTTGATTTCAAGGATATCGAAGCTTTTAACATCGAGGCTTCCGCCGCCCGGCGCGCGCATCCAGTCTGAGAGGGTTTTGAAGTGCATAAAAGGAAATTTCCTAGAGTAATATTCTCTATTTATCCTTATTGGTTAAAAATAGCAAGATATTTATAGTTTTCTTCCGCTTTCTCCCGTCGTTCGGACTGCGTTGGCTTTGCATGGTGCGTGGCACGGCCCGGCCAATCAACCCACAAGGGGTTGGCAAAACGTTCTCATCTTCGCTATGACGAAAACAACAGATCAACGGTCGTGAGAGGCGTCCGCTATGGCGGGTCATTCCAAGTTTAAAAACATCATGTATCGCAAGGGCGCGCAGGATGCGAAGCGCTCTAAAATGTTTTCAAAACTGGCGCGCGAGGTCACTGTCGCTGCAAAGATGGGCGGGCCAGACCCGGACGCGAACCCGCGGCTGCGCTCAGCCATTGCAGCGGCGAAATCCCAGTCTATGCCTAAGGACAATATCGAGCGGGCGATTGCCAAATCGCAGGGCGGTGATGACGAGAATTATGAAGAGATGCGCTATGAGGGCTTTGGCCCCGGCGGCGTGTCCTTAATCGTTGAAGCCTTGACCGACAACCGCAACCGCACAGCCTCAGATGTGCGCACGATTTTCTCAAAGAACGGCGGCAATCTGGGTGAAAGCGGCTCAGTGAATTACCTGTTTGAGCGGGTCGGCGAGATCATCTTTCCGGTTGATGCGGGCGATGCGGATACGGTGTTTGAAGCCGCCCTGGAAGCCGGCGCGGAAAACGTCGAATCTGACGAGGATAAGCATTATATTTATACCGAGATGACGGCACTGAATGACGTGACGCAGGAGCTGACCACGGCGCTCGGCGAGCCGGACGGCTCTAAGCTGATATGGAAAGCCGGCACGGAGATTGACGTGGATGCTGACCAGGCCGGCACGCTCATGAAGCTTTTAGATGCGCTTGACGATAATGACGATGTGCAAAATGTTTACGGCAATTATAACGTGCCCGACGATGTGATGGAGGCGCTAGACGCGTGATGCTGCGCCGCATCATCGGGCTTGACCCCGGCCTGCAGGCGACCGGGTGGGGAATTGTTGAAAGCGATGGCGTGCGGCTGCAGCATATTGCGCATGGCACGGTGCGCTCTGACCCGGCAAAAGCGCTGGCGCAGCGGCTGCTCATGCTGCACGACGGGATTGCTGAAATCCTGCGGCAGCATCAGCCCGATGAAGCGGCCGTAGAAGAAACCTTCGTCAATAAGAACCCCGTAAGCACATTAAAGCTGGGTCAAGCGCGCGGTGTTTGTTTGCTCGTGCCCGCGCTAACGGGGATCAGTGTCGCCGAATATGCGCCCAATCATATCAAAAAATCAGTTGTTGGTGTTGGCCATGCGGGCAAAGGGCAGGTCGAAGCTATGGTAACGACGCTGTTGCCCAAGGCGACGCTGCGCGGCGCAGACGCCATTGACGCGCTTGCCGTCGCCATTTGCCATGCGCATCAGCGCGGCCCAGGCGCGCAGCGCTTGCATGCGGCTGTCGGGGCGAAGGCATGATTGCCTGGCTCTCTGGCAAATTGGCTGCGGCCCGGCAGGACAGCATCGTGCTTGATGTGAACGGCGTTGGCTATCTGGTCTTTGTGTCGGGTAAGGTGCTCTCTAGCCTACCGCCGACCGGCGCGGAGCTGGCGCTGGAGATCGAAACGCATGTGCGTGAAGATCATATTCACCTATTTGGTTTTTCATCTGCGCTAGAGCATGAGTGCTTTTTGCTGCTCACCTCGGTGCAGGGTGTTGGCGCGAGGGTGGCGCTGGCTATTTTGACGGTGTTTACGCCGGATGATTTGCTGCTGGCGCTGTCTGCACAAGATGCCAAGGCGCTGGCGCGCGCCAATGGGGTCGGGCCAAAGCTGGCCAGCCGCATTGCCAATGAGCTTGGCGATAAAGCCGGCAGCATTGCCTTGCCGGCTAGCGCGCCGCATCAATCGATGCCGTCTGGCGTACAACCGTCCGCTCCGGCAGGCGGGCCAAGCGCAGATGCAGTCTCGGCGCTGATCAATCTCGGCTATGACCGCTCCGACGCGTTTCGCGCCATTCGCGGCGTCCAAGATGATTTGGGCGCTGATGCAAGCCTTGATGCGCTCATTAAAGCAGGCTTGAAAGCGCTGGCCGCATGAGCCGCGTGGTTGAAGGCAGCCAGATCGAAGAAGATGGCGGCGAAACCTCGCTGCGCCCTTTATATCTGGAAGACTTTACCGGACAGCCGCAAGCGCGCGAGAACCTGCGCATTTTCATCGATGCTGCCAAAGCCCGGGCTGAAGCCATGGACCATGTGCTGCTGCATGGTCCGCCCGGGCTGGGCAAGACCACGCTAGCGCAGATTGTGGCGCGCGAGCTTGGCGTCAATTTTAAGGCCACCTCCGGCCCGGTTATTGCCAAATCAGGGGATCTCGCCGCGCTGCTCACCAATTTAGAAGAGCGCGATGTGTTGTTCATCGATGAGATCCATCGGCTCAACCCGGCGGTTGAAGAAATTCTGTATCCGGCCATGGAAGACTTCCAGCTTGATTTAATTATCGGCGAAGGCCCGGCGGCGCGCTCCGTGCGGATTGACCTGCCGCCCTTCACGCTGATCGGCGCAACCACGCGGTCAGGCCTGTTGACCACGCCGCTGCGCGACCGTTTTGGCATTCCCGTGCGGCTGAACTTCTATTCCGTGGAGGAGCTGCAGCGCGTTGTGCTGCGCGGCGCGAGGGTTCTGGATACCCAAATGGATGCCGGCGGTGCACAGGAGATTGCCCGCCGCGCGCGGGGCACGCCGCGTATTGCAGGCCGGCTTCTCCGGCGCGTACGCGATTTTGCAGCGGTCGATGGCGCGGATGTGGTGACGGCGGAAGCTGCCGACAAAGCGCTGACCAGGCTCGATGTGGACCGCCAGGGCCTTGATGCCATGGACCACCGCTATATGCGCTGCATTGGCGAGACCTACGCCGGCGGGCCGGTTGGCATTGAAACGCTAGCCGCTGCTTTATCAGAGCCGCGCGATGCCATTGAAGACATTATTGAGCCGTATCTGATGCAAAACGCCTTCGTGCAGCGCACGCCGCGCGGGCGCATGCTCGGTCCAGCGGGCTGGAAAGCGCTGGGGCTGACCGCGCCGAAAACTACGCCAGATTTGTTTTCTGATGACGCGTGAGCTGCCGCATCAGGGCTGGATTGAAAATGGTGTCCATCATCTGCCTATTCGCGTCTATTATCAAGACACGGATGTCTCTGGGATCGTCTATCACGCGCAATATTTGCACTTCTTTGAGCGGGCGCGTACGGAGTTTTTGCGCTGCATCGGCATCATGCAGGACACCTTGGACCGTGATAATCCTGAGACTTATGCCGCTTTTGCCGTGCGCGATATGCAGCTTGACTTCTTGCGTCCGGCGCAGCTTGATGACGCGCTGATCATTGCAACACAGCTTGTTGGCTTAACCGGCGCGTCGTGCCGCATTACCCAGCAGGTCCGCCGCGCGAAGGACATACTTGTCACGGCAAGCTTGCGCATCGTGTTTCTCAGCGTTGACTTAAGGCCCAAACGCGTGCCAGAGCACATGCGTCGCCTTCTTCGAGCCACAATGGCCGGGCATGAGCCGCAGTTGAGTTAGCGTTCCAGCGTACTAGAGACTCTTTTGATGCGTGCGAGGCCTCATGCAGCAGCAAACTGGCAAAATGCCAGCTCTTAAAACAGACGTCACAGCAACGGCGGAGCTCGGCGGCGCCATGCATGATATGACGCCTTGGGGCCTTTTTCAGCAGGCTGATTTGGTCGTTAAAGTGGTGATGGCGCTGCTGATCCTGGCGTCCATCTGGTCTTGGGCGATTATCTTTACGAAATTTGCGCGCTATGCCCGCATGCGGCGCCTGGCCACCAAGTTTGAAGATCAGTTTTACACCACTGAAACGCTGGATGAATTTCGCCGCTCTATTGCGGCCCAGGCTGACCACCCATTTATTGCCGCTTTTTCAGCCGCCATGGAAGAGTGGCAGCGCAGCGGCAAAGCCCAGCTAAAATTGGTGCGTGAAGGGGTTGGCATGCGCGTTGAGACCATTATGCGGGTGACTGTACAGCGCGAGATGCAACGGCTTGAGGCAGGCCTTGGGTTCTTAGCAACGGTCGGCTCCGTGGCGCCGTTTATTGGCCTTTTTGGGACTGTCTGGGGCATTATGACGTCGTTTACCTCCATTGCCGCGAGCCAAAATACGTCGCTTGCCGTTGTTGCACCTGGCATTGCCGAAGCCTTGTTTGCCACAGCGTTAGGGCTGGTCGCGGCCATCCCTGCAGTGACTGCTTACAATAAACTAACGGGTGATCTCGATCGCTATGGCCAGCGCCTGGATGGCTTTTGTGATGAGTTGTCGGCGATCTTTTCGCGGCAGCTCGACGCCAAAGCTTGATTTATGGGGGCTTCGCTTAATACCAGCGCGAAAGGCGGTAAGCGTCGTTATCGGCCAGTCGCCGAAATAAACGTAACGCCCTTTGTGGATGTCATGCTGGTGCTGCTCATCGTCTTCATGGTGACCGCGCCGCTGCTCACGCTGGCCGTACCGCTTGATCTGCCCAAGGCCGATGCGCAGACCATGCCCGAGGATACCAAGCCGGTGACAGTGAGCATCGATAAGACTGGTCAGGTTTATATCGAAGATGAAGCCGTGAGCGATGCCGAGCTTATCGTCAAGCTTAGTCCGCTCATTAAAGCGCGGGGCGGTGATGACCGCATTTATGTGCGCGGCGATGATGACATTGACTATGGCCGGGTGATTAAAGTTGTCGCGGCGATTAACAGAGCTGGTTTCACCAAAGTTGCGCTGGTGACAAGGCCAAGCGACAGAGACGCATCTTGAATGAAGCAAGCGGCTTTGCTGCATCGGCGCTGCTGCATATTGGCGTTATCTTTTTGCTGAGTTATTCGTTTTCATTTGGCGTGCGTGAAGAATTTTTTGATATCCCGCCAGTGATTAGCGTCGATGTGGTTGCCATCGGCCAGGAGACAGTTATCAAAACGCCGCCACGCAAGGAGCCAAAGAAAGAGGCCCCTGCGCCGCCGCCCAAACCGCCGGAGACAAAGAAGATCGCGGCTCAGCCTGAAAAAGCACCGACGCCGCCAAAGCCGGAAACGCCGCCAAAACCTGCTAAGAAGGCTGAACCTGCAAAGCAACTGGCAGCAAAGCCTGAAAAACCCAAAAAGCCGAAGCAAAAACCAAAGCCAAAAATTGATGAACAGGCAGCGCTGCAAGATCTCGCGCAGTTCATTGATCGCAGTAAACAGCCCGCCAAGACCGCAGCCCAAGCCGAGCAGGATTTTTTTTCTGCGTTTGGCAAAGGCAAGCCAGCACAAGTCGCCGATAGCCGCAGCAAATCGCTTAGCCTTATCGACGCTGCCCGCAACCAAGTGCAGCGCTGTTGGGCGCCGCCACTGGGCGCGCGCGATGCGGCAAGCATGCGTGTCAGTGTGTCTGTCCTGCTTGGGCCAGACGGCGGCGTAATTGGCACGCCCACTCTTGATGCCAGTGATCAGCGGCGCATGCGGCGTTCGAGTGAAACCGTGTTTCGCACATTTGCCGAAAGCGCGATCCGGGCCGTGCAGAAATGCGCGCCCTATGATCTGCCCAAAGCGCGATATTCCGAATGGCGCACACTTCGCCTTAATTTTGACCCGAGCCAGATGATTAATTGACGCTATGGTGCAGATGATTAGGGTAAACCCAGCGGGCAAATCTTTTATCACATCTATGACTTTTCGGACATTCGCAGCTTTTTTCGGTCTATTATTCACCATACCGGTGAGTTTTGCGCAGCTTGAAGTCGACGTAACTCAAGGCTACGCGGACCCAATTGAGATTGCCGTTCCTGGTTTTGTAACGGCGAGCCGGGTCGCGACAGCGGTTGGTTCGGCGCAAGAAGTCGGCGAACGCATTGCTGAGGTGATCAATGCTGATCTTAAACGCTCTGGGCTCTTTGAGCCCATTAAATCTTCCGCCTTCATCCGTACTTTGCGACCTGGGGAATTGCGGCCAGAGATGGGCGTGTGGCGCGCGATCCAGGCAGAAGCGTTGGTCGCCGGCAATTTAGACGTGGCCGCAGATGGCAGCCTAAATGTCGAATTTCGCTTGTGGGACGTTTATTCCGAGGCGCAGATGACGGGGCTGCGATACACCTTGCCAGCACGCAATTGGCGCCGTGTCGCGCATTTGATTTCCGATGCGGTCTATCGCCGACTGACAGGCGAGAATGGCTATTTCGACAGCCGCATCGTCTATATCGCGGAGACGGGCGTGAAAACCGCGCGGATTAAGCGTCTTGCCATTATGGACCAGGACGGCGCCAACTTGACGTATTTGACCGACGGAAGCGATCTGGTCCTGACGCCGCGTTTCTCACCCTCGCAGCAAGAAATCACCTACATGGCATATTACAATGATCGACCAAGGGTGTATTTGTATAATTTAGAGAGTGGCAAGCATGAGGTGCTCGGCGATTTCCCGAATATGACGTTTGCACCGCGCTTTTCGCCAGATGGCAACAAGATTGTCATGAGCTTGGCGCGTGGCGGCAACTCGGATATTTATTCGATGGATTTGCGCACCCGCCAGGTGCGCCAGCTTACCAATGATCCGGCGATTGACACCTCCGGTTCCTTCGCGCCGGGCGGTGACCGGCTGGTGTTCAACTCTGATCGCGGCGGCAGCCAGCAGCTTTATGTGATGGATGCTGACGGTAAAAACGTTCAACGGATCAGTTTTGGGCGAGGCCGGTATGGCACGCCGGTATGGTCTCCCCGGGGGGATTTGATCGCGTTTACTAAAATTGACCCGCAGACGCGTCAGTTTCGCATTGGTGTGATGCGGCCAGACGGCAAGGGCGAGCGTATGCTTACATCCTCCTATCAAGATGAAGGCCCGACCTGGTCACCTAATGGCCGTGTCATCATCTTTTTTAGGACACAGCGCTACAGTGCGTCAGGCAATGGGGGTAATGTATCCCTGTGGTCGGTGGATTTAACCGGTCGCAACGAACGACAGATTGCCACCCCAACGCAGGCGTCCGACCCAGCTTGGTCACCGCTCATTCAATGATCACGCTTCTTCGTCACAAACTATTGAGGCGCCGAACCTGGCCTTATATTTGTTACAGTCAATTTGCCGAAGTTTTGACTACACCGCAGGGCAATAAGTCCATAGTGCACAACATATTGCAGCAAAGAAAATGAAGCACGGTCAAAAACACATTGATTTTTAACAGCAATCATGCTCGGTTCGCGGAATTAACCACAAATTCGAACCGTTCGGATACACAACACATAAGTTAACGACTTGGGGGCAGCAGATCCTATGCGCAGCTTTATTTCTCGTACTCACATTTTTGCAGGACTTGCCTGCATCGTCTTCGCAGCCGCATGCGCGAAGGAGGAAGAACCCGTAGTCGTGGCACCCGAGCCGCCGCCGGCACCGGCACCGGTCGTCGAGGCTGAGCCCGTGTATGAAGAGCCGGAACCAACAACGATCCCTGGGTCACTCGAAGATCTGATCGAAACCGTTGGAAGTGATCGGGTATTTTTTGAGTTCGACAGTTCATCCCTGACTGCAGATGCCCGCGAAGTGCTCACGCGCCAGGCTACTTGGATGCGGCGTTTTCCTGCGGTCTCGATCCGGATTGAGGGTCATGCGGATGAACGCGGTACGCGCGAATACAACCTCGCACTTGGCTCACGCCGGGCAAACGCGGTGAAGAATTATTTGGTCGCCCTCGGCGTTTCAGACAGCCAAGTTGATACAATCAGCTACGGTAAAGAACGTCCAGCCGCGCTTGGTTCAGGCCCTGAAGCTTGGGCCAAAAACCGCCGCGGTGTCACGACATTGCTGTCAACGTCAAACTACTAAGCCGGTTAAGACAGATGAAAGCCTGCAGCCACTTTGCTGCGGGCTTTTTTAATGCCATTTTGCGTTTTTATGAACGGTAAGCCTTATTGATGACTGTAGTCGGTGGAGGCGGGCCCTTAAAGTCGCCCTAGTTTTGCGCTAGATGGTTTTAAGACGTACACTATGATCCGAACGAAAAACCTCATGCACCGACTTGCAATCGCGTTTGCGCGCAGTGTGTTTTATCTGCAGTTTGCCTGGTTTGCCGTATCCGCGCACGCTCAGTCAGAGTCTGAGGTTCAAACACGGATCGAACAGCTGCAAAAGCAGATCAATGCCCTGCAGCGTAAAGTATTTGATGCCGACACGCCTTATTTTTCATCTTCAGACCAAGCTGATGGCACGCTTTCAGATGTTGCGCCGACCCCAGCAGCACAAATGGTACGCCTCGATAGCCTTGAAGCCACATTGCGAGCGTTAACCGGGCAGATTGAGGAAATTCGCTTCCAGCAGCAGCAATTGGGGGAACGCTTGGAGACGTTCATGGCGCAAACCAATTACCGTCTCAATGCCCTCGATGGTGCAGGCGAAGGTGCAGACGGCAGCGATGCATCCGTCGCTAGCACATCGCAAGCAGCCGATGCAGCACGCGCTGACTTTGCCCGTAACTTCCAAGATCCCGATGCGCCCCTGCGTGATGCAGCGCCGGGCTCGCAGGCCGCACCGCGCGTCAGCAATGCTGCGGTTTCAAATGCGTTAGAAAACCAGGAAACGAGACAGCCGCCAACCGCCACTGAAGCGCAGCCGGTGTCGATCGGCACTGATCCAAAGGCACAGTTTGAAGAAGCGTTTACACTGGTGCGGCGGAACCGGCTCGATGATGCTGAACAGGCATTCCTAGCATTTTTGGCTGATCACCCGCAGCATGCCCTTGCATCAAACGCGCAATATTGGCTCGGCCGGGTCTATACGGCGAAGAAGCAGCAATCGCAGGCTGCTGAAGCCTTTTTTGAAGGCTATCGCCGGTATCCAGAGGGCAACAAAGCGCCGGAAAACCTGCTTGCTTTCGCGGCCACGCTGCGCCAGATGGATAAGCCCAAAGAGGCCTGCACCGCTTTAACGCTGCTCAAGTCCAAAATCGCTGAAAACGCCTACCCGTCGCTCAGCCGCCGCGTGCAGCAAGGTATCGCAAGCGAAAGCGATGTCCTATCGTGCTCGTAGTCTTTCGTGGACGCGTTTAAAGCGCCTGAGGCGGCTTTTGCTGCAGCGATAGAGCCTCATTATGGTCATATGCACTGCGATGCGCCGATTGCGTTGGCAGTCAGTGGCGGCGCGGATTCCATGGCACTGGCGCTGCTTGCACAGCACACACTTGCGCTGCCGCGCGTGCAGGTTTTTTGCGTTGATCACGGCCTTAGACATGGCAGCGCCGCAGAAGCGCGGTGGACCAAGGCGCAACTCCAAGCGCGCGGCTTTGCCTGCGAGGTTTTAACGTTGACGCCAGGCGACCTGCCGGATGGAAATCTGCAGCAGGCCGCGCGGCTTGGTCGCTACCGCGCCATGCACGCGCGTTGCCGCGCGCTGGGCATCGCATTTATCTGTACAGCGCACACACAAGACGACCAAGCCGAAACCGTGCTGGCGCGGCTCGCCCGTGGCAGCGGCGCACGGGGCCTGAGTGCCATGCGCGTCGCAGCGCCGCTGCCAACCGGCCCAAATCATCCGTCTAACGTCACGCTGCTGCGTCCGGTGCTCACTGTGCGCCGCGCGGCATTGCGAGAGTATCTGCAACAGCGCGGCCAACGCTGGCTGGAGGATCCATCCAATAAGCAGCGCAAATACGACCGGGTACGCTTGCGAGAGATGCTGGGCGCCTGGGAAGCGGCTGGCTTTTCAGTAGATCGGATTGCCATGACGGCAGAAAACTTGCAGCGCAGTGAGGCCGCGCTCGAGGTCTATGCCGACGACGCCCAGGCAGCCCTGGTGCAGCGGGCGAGCGAAGGTCGTCAAGTCATGGCGACACTGGTATTTAAAGGGCTTCCACAAGATACTCAGCTGCGCTGCCTTGCGCGCTGTCTACAAGAGGTTTCCGGTGATGTAAGGTCTGTGCGTGGCGCGAAACTAGGAGCGGCTGTACACCGCATTTTGGCCAATCCGCGCGGGCAATTCACGCTGCATGGCTGCCTGTTAAAGTTTGATGATAATGAGATCGTGTTTCAGCGCGAAATGTCATGAGAACTATGCTATGCAAGATGACGTAAAGACATTGGATGCGATTGTGTGACACCTTGTCTAAGCGGTCTGGGTGTGCTGTTCTTGTTATTGAAGGTATTGCACTTACCTTAGAGAGTGCAAACGGCTGCGGTATTGTGCGGGACTGCGCGGACGCAGTTATGAAAGGATTGACCACGTGAATAATATGGGACGTTCCCTTCTTCTTTGGGGATTTGTGATTTTATTGATCGTCGTTCTCGTGCAGATGCTGCAGGGCGGCTCCTCCAGCAATGCTAGCGAGCGTGCGTACACCGACTTTTTGCGCCAGGTTGACGCTGGCCAAGTCAAAGAAGTGCGCGCGCAAGGCCGTGAGCTTAAGGTTATCCGCAATGACGGCAACGTCATCACAACATATGCACCGGAAAACGCGAACTATGTCGAGCGTTTAGAACAGTCTGGCGTACGGCTTGAGGTCGAGCGCGAAGGCAGTGGACTGTTGCCAGCAATCTTGATCAACGCGCTGCCCATTTTGATCATCGTGGGCATTTGGATTTTCTTTATGCGGCAAATGCAGGGCGGTGGACGTGGCGGCGCCATGGGTTTTGGCAAGTCGCGCGCGCGCATGCTGACTGAAAAGACCGTGCGTAAAACTTTTGAAGACGTTGCCGGTATTGATGAAGCCAAGGAAGAGCTGGAGGAGATCGTTGAGTTTTTGCGCGATCCTGAGAAATTTCAGCGCCTCGGCGGTAAAATCCCCAAAGGTTGCTTGCTCGTTGGTCCTCCGGGAACCGGTAAAACCCTGTTAGCGCGCGCGATTGCCGGCGAAGCCGAAGTTCCGTTTTTCACGATCTCTGGGTCAGATTTTGTGGAAATGTTTGTTGGTGTTGGCGCAAGCCGTGTGCGCGATATGTTTGAGCAAGCCAAGAAACACGCGCCCTGTATCGTGTTTATCGATGAGATTGATGCGGTCGGCCGGCACCGCGGCGCGGGCCTAGGCGGCGGCAATGACGAGCGCGAACAAACGCTAAACCAATTGCTTGTGGAGATGGATGGCTTTGAAACCAATGAGGGCATCATTCTGATTGCAGCGACCAACCGTCCTGACGTGCTTGACCCGGCGCTGCTGCGTCCCGGCCGGTTTGACCGCCAGGTTGTGGTACCAAACCCCGACATCGTTGGCCGTGAGAAGATTCTGCAAGTCCACTTGCGCAATATTCCTGAATCGCGCCGCGCAGGTGACATCGATGTGCGCACGATTTCGCGCGGTACGCCTGGTTTCTCAGGGGCAGACCTTGCCAACCTTGTCAATGAAGCTGCATTGCTGGCCGCGCGCAAGGGCAAACGCATGGTTACCATGCAGGATCTTGAAGAGGCAAAAGACAAGGTCATGATGGGCAGCGAACGCCGCTCAATGGTCATGTCAGAGGATGAGAAGAAGCTCACGGCATATCACGAAGGCGGGCACGCATTGGTCGCGCTGCATTGCCCAGCGTCTGATCCTGTGCATAAGGCAACAATTATTCCGCGTGGCCGGGCGCTGGGCATGGTGATGCGCCTGCCCGAGCGGGACCAATATTCCGTATCGCGTGAGAAGTTGCATGATAACCTAGCAATTGCCATGGGCGGCCGGGTTGCTGAAGAAATTATCTTCGGGCACGATAAGGTGACCTCAGGTGCGTCTTCAGACATTAGCTATGCAACCCGCACAGCGCGTGCGATGGTGACGCAATATGGTCTGTCGGACGAGCTTGGCCCGCTGGAGTATGGCGAAAACCAGGAAGAGGTGTTCTTGGGGCATTCGGTGACGCAATCGCAGAAGATTTCGCCAGAGACCGCAAACCAGATTGATGAGGTTGTGCGCAAATTTGTTGAAGATGCAAATGCCCGTGCCACCAAGATCCTCACGGAAAACATTGATGATCTGCATGCGATTGCCAATGCC